>JAFGCG010000014.1 GCA_016932715.1 Anaerolineales bacterium | reverse complement strand
TTGCTGTATAAATGATGTCCTTCCGAGGGCGTGAATGTCCCCGATAGAATGGCATTCCCGTCCGGGTCGTGCTCCAAATAAATGGCTACGGCAACATATCTTTCAGTAAAGGAAGTGAGTTTCATGGATTTGCCGGAGGCGGGCGCGCAGGAAACGCCGACGATCGGGATCAACACTGCGTATAACAAAACGCTGAGATAGAAACGCAACTTCATGTCTGTCCTTGCGAAAAGAAGAGTTTGCCTATTATGGCTCTACCATTTTTAACGGGAAGCCTCAAGACCTCAGCCGCGCATCCGTCGACAGGCTCAGGACAAATTTCGCGAATTGGCACGAATTTTAAAACTTTTCGCGAAAATTCGCGTGAATTCGTGGCAAAGCAACTATGAGCCTTGGCTTCGTCCCGCCCAAAACGGGAGAGCCCCTATTATAAGCCAAAGACCTCCGGGGATTTACTCCTCGAAGGTCTTTCCTAAAAGCTAACAACTAATAGCTAATTGCTAACAGCTAAAAGCTAGGCGGTCTCCAAATATCTCTCGATCTCATAATCCATCACGTGAATGCGGTACTGATCCCACTCTTCCCATTTTGCGCGCATGAAGGCTTCGTAAGCAATGGGACCGAGCGCGTCCGCAAGGACCTTGTCCTTGGAGAGTTCCGTAAGTGACTCCGCCAGGGAACCGGGCAATTCACCTATGCCCATTTTCTTACGTTCCTTCGCGTCGAGATGGTAAAGGTTCACGTTGTTCAATGGCTTGGGTGGAACCAGTTTGTTGTCTATGCCGTCCAGTGCCGCGGCCAGCATCCCTGCAAATGCGAGATACGGATTCGCTGACGGATCGGGGAAACGCAATTCTGCGCGCATGCCCTTATGGCGGCCCTCGGTGTAGCGCGGGATGCGAATCAGTGCCGAGCGGTTCTGCTGCGCCCAGCCGATGTAGACCGGCGCCTCATACCCTGGCACAAGCCGCTTATACGAATTGACAGTCGGCGCGACCAGCGCGGCGAGTCCGCGGGCGTGCTTGAGCTGTCCAGCGATGAGGCCGTAAGCAACGCTCGAGAGATGATATTCATCCTTATCGTCGAAGAACAGATTATTGCCGTCTCTGTCGAAGAGACTCTGGTGGCAGTGCATACCGGAGCCATTAATGCCGAAAACCGGTTTGGGCATGAAGGATGCGATGAGTCCGTGCTGGGCGGCAATCGCTTTGACGGTGTACTTCAACGTCAGCACATTGTCCGCCGCCTTGACCGCATCTGCAAAACGGAAGTCGATTTCATGCTGGCCCAAAGCGACTTCATGATGGCCGACTTCGATTTCGAGGCCCATCGCGCGTAATGCTTCCATCAGCTGGCTGCGCACGCGCACCGCATCGTCGAACGCGGAGAAGTCGAAGTATCCACCGGTATCATGCGGGACGGGATGAATACCATGTCCGTTCTCGCCTTTGAACAGGAAGAATTCCGGCTCAGGTCCGATGTTATAGGTCCAGCCGCGTTCGGCGATCTTTGCAATCAAACTCTTCAGCACCCCGCGCGGGTCGCCCGGGAAAGGTTTGTCGTCGGGTGTGTAGATATCACAGAAGATGCGCGCCCGGCGCCGCTCCACCGAACTCCACGGCAGGACCGCGTACGTTTCAGGGTCGAGCCGCAAATGCATATCGCTCTCCTGAATACGGGCGAAACCCTCCACCGACGAGCCGTCGAACCACACGCCGTCTTCGAGCGCACCGTCCAATCCACTGAGGGGCATATCCACGCTTTTGACCGAGCCGGTCACATCCGTGAACTGCAGGGAAACGAACTTGACCCCGTCCTCCTTCACTTGCTTGATAAGATCCTTTGCGTCCATTTTTTCTCTCCTTTGTGACAAACGAAGATTTTCCAACTGCTCAACGCAGATTTTGGCAAATTGATGTTGTGAAGGTTTAGTCGTCGCCGTCCGGGACGGCCTGCAGCGGTTGTGTCTTGACTTTGACCTGCCGCGCCGTGTTGATGATGATGACCGACCCGATGATGATCGCGGCGGCAACCAGGATGCGCCCATTCAAGGGCTCGTTCGCCAGCAAACTTCCCAGCAGCACCGCCACAAGCGGGTTGACGTATGCATAGGTGGACATTAGAGAAATAGGGGCATTGTGCAGCAGCCAGCCATAGGATACGAACCCGATCAGGGACCCAAATGTGATGAGATAGGCGAGTCCCAGCCAGGAGCGCGTCGAAACCAGCCCCACGCTGAATCCGTTTAACTCGCCTTTGATCAGGCTGACAATAAACAGCGCCGCGGCGCCTGTGAGCATTTGCATCCCCGTCGAGAGCAGGGTGGATTTGGGCATGTCCGCGCCTTTGGCATAGATCGAACCCAGGGACCAGAAGAACGGAGCAAAGAGCAATAAAATGATGCCAAATGTGTCGAAGCTCACGCCCGATCCCGTAATTTCACTGGGACCCACCAGGAGGAATACGCCTCCGAAGCCGATGAACAACCCGACAATGGCTTGCCAGGTCGGTTTCGCTCCGCCTGCACGCATGGATTCGAATAGAACCAGCCAGAAGGGTGAGGTCGTGATCATGAGCGCCGCAATACCCGAAGGGACAGTTTGCTCCGCCCAGGCAACCAGACCGTTGCCGCCGAGCAGCAGGGCGGCGCCCACGATCGCGGTGGCTTTCCAATTGCTTACAGTGGGCGCAGGGTCGCCGGCCGCGCGCCGCCAGAGATATAAAATCACGCCGGAAACCAAAAAGCGTACAGCCGCGTGCAGGAATGGCGGGATGGTCTCCACCGAAAAACGAATCGCAAGATATGTCGAACCCCAAACGATGTATAGTGCCAGTAAAGCAATCCAAACTTTTGTTTTCATTTCTTTCCTTTTACTCAAAATCCGTTGGTCGAGTAGCCAGGAGCGTAGCGAGTGGCGTATCGAGACCAGCAAGTAACCAAAATAATTCTGGCAACGTGTGGTCTCGATACGGGCTCGGCAGCCCTAGCCCTACTCGACCACCAGAGCATTCACGAACTCTCTCGCCAGCAGCGCCTTCTTCCGCAGCGCGCCATGGCGGTAATTCCCGAACTCACCGACCTTGCGGATCACACGATGACAGGGGATCAGCACCGCGATCGGATTATGTCCGACAGCAGTTCCGACGGCTTGTGTGGCGCTCGGCTTACCGATCCGGGCGGCGATGCCTCCGTAGGTGGTCACCCCGCCCGCAGGGACCTGCAGCAGCGCCTCCCAGACTTTCAATTGAAAGTTGGTGCCGCGCAGGTGGACGTTCAACGGCTTGCCGCGATTGCTGTAACGCAAGTCGAAGATCGGCTCGATCAGCGGGACCGTGGTTTTGTAATCCTCGATCATCCTTGCCTGCTGCCATTCCGCGACCAACTGGTCGATCGCTTCACCTTCGCTGGTCCGCGGGACTGCTTCGCTTGTCTGCACGAAGCTGAGATGGCAGATGCCGCGTTCGGTGGTGGCGATCAGGCATTTGCCGAACGGCGTCGGGTGGATTCCGTAGCGGATGGTCAGGCCTGCGCCGCGCGCCTTGTACTCACCGGGGGTCACAGCCTCCGTGGTGACAAAAAGATCGTGCAGGCGTCCCAGGCTCGAAAGTCCGACCTGATGCGTGGTGTCCAATAGATTCTCGGACTGGTCGAGCAAATCCTTCGCGCCTTCCTTGGTTAAGAATTGCAGAAAGCGCTTTGGGCTTACACCCGCCCAGCGGGTGAACAATCTCTGGAAGTGATATTCGCTCAACCCAATACTCGCAGCGACGTCTTCCAGCCCTGGCTGGTCTTTATAATGATTTTCAAGGTACAGGATCGCCTGCTCGATGCGCAGGTAATCTTCGGATAGCTGTTTGAAATCAGTTTGAATGTTCATAGTCTCTCCTTTTGACTGTATTCTATGAACATCTTTTACTCCTGCCGACCCGATTCTTGCTCTCTTGTGACTTCCTCTCCCTTTGGGAGAGGGTCGGGGTGAGGGAAAACAAAAAGGACACGCGGGGCGTGTCCTAAGCAATAGCGATGCTATTAAATAAAACAGCCCTTCCACACACCCGCGCCAGGTATACAAAACGACCTGTGCCTGGCTCACTGCGCTAGCCTTGTCCCGGTCGTTGCCGCCCGGTTTTCGACTCGAGCAACAGAGTTTTTCGCCCATGAACGGGCGCCTGCTGCTCTTTGCGCTTCTTTCGGAAGGGAGAAAGGAGTTTGTGAAAAACTCCAGAGGCATCCGCTGATCGATCCGATTTTTTCGCCTTGTTCCCCTCTCCCCTCGGGAGAGGGGTTAGGGGTGAGGGCGATTAGCGCCCCGTTCGCACGGGGGAACCTCCACCTCGTGATCTTTTTGTAGGACAAGTTGTCAACTTGTCCCTACGGAAAAGATCCAGCCGCTATATCTCCGCTATTCAATTGTCGACCGACGCTACAATGGCGGCGATTGTACACGCATGGCAGGTCTTCGTCAAGCCCAAAAAGGGGATTGAGAATCAAAGGGATTTTGTGTAAGATGCAGTCAGACGATCATTCTTTACAGTTATTTTATTTATAGAGGTTATTTATAGAGGTTATTATGCAGACGAAGCACTCCATACAGGATTATGTCAACGTTGTCAAAGGGGGCATCACAAAAAACTTCAGAGGTGCAAGACCCAAAAAAGTCATCATTGTCGGTGCGGGCCTGGCAGGCTTATCTGCCGCCTGCGAATTGCTCGAAGCTGGGCATGACCCGCTGGTCCTCGAGGCGCAGCACCGCGTCGGCGGGCGGATCTACACGATGCGCGAGCCTTTTGCGCGCGGTCTCTATGGGGAGGCCGGTGCCATGCGTATCCCGCGTTCACACGAGTTGACGATGGCGTATGTCGATAAGTTTGGCTTGCAGACATGCGATTTTGTCATGGGAAATCCGCAGGCGTATGTCTATGTGGCGGGTGTCAGGCGCCGGCTGGCGGAAGTGCAGGCAAACCCCGAGTTAATGGGTTTCGAAGTCTCGGAAGTCGAAAAAGGGAAAATCTCCGGACTATATTGGGAGCAAACGATCCGGCCGCTGGTGGAGAAGATCGAAAAGGAGGGCGAAGCAGCCTGGGAGCAGATCTACGCCGAATACGACCAGTATTCTGTACGTGAGTTCCTTGAACTCAAAGGCTGGTCGGAAGGCATGATCGAGATGTTCGGCCTGCTCAACAACCAGGAAGCCATGATGAACTCGTCTTTCCTGGAGTTGTTCCGCGAAGATGGCGGGAACTATTACACGAATATGTGCCAGATCGCGGGCGGAGCGGACAATCTTCCCTATGCTTTTCTGCCCACACTTGGACCGCGTGTCCGCTACGGGGCTCGGATGGTCGCCGTCGATCAGACTCCCGACCAGGTGGTGGTCCACTACCAGACGCGGGTCGGCCGCTTCGAAGCGCGCGCCGACTATGCGATCCTTACGGTTCCATTCCCTGTCCTGCGGCATGTCGAGGTGCTGAAGCCGTTCTCGCGGGCGAAACAACGCGCCATTCGGCAGTTACATTACGATGCTTCTGCAAAAATATTCTTTCAAACCCGGCGGCGTTTTTGGGAGGAAGATGAGGGGATCTACGGCGGCGGGACCGTGACCGACCTTGCCATCCGCAACCTGTATTACACCGATTATGGCAAGGAAACGGGGCGGGGGATCCTGCTGGCAAGCTACACCTGGTCGGAGGATGCGCAGCGCTGGGGGTCGCTTTTGCCGCACGAACGCATCGAGCAAGCCATTGAAAATGTGGCGGTGATCCATCCCCAGATCCGAGAGGAGTTCGAAGTGGGCGCTTCGCATATGTGGCACGATGATCCGTACGCCGGCGGTGCATTCGCCCTTTTTGACCCCGGCCAGCAAACCTTGCTCCACGATGAGATCATCAAGCCGGAAGGACGCATCCATTTTGCGGGAGAACACGCCTCGCTGTATCATGCCTGGATCCAGGGCGCCTTTGAATCGGGACTGCGCGCCGCAATTGCCATACATCAGTCCCCGTAAACAAAAAGACTTCACAGGTCTTCAAGACCTGTGAAGTCTTTTTGTTATCGATTCCCCGCCAATGCCGTGTGCTGCAAAGTTTTGAACCTGCTTTCGCAGGTGGGTCCCGACCCAGAAACGCCGCCTTGGCTCAGGCCTATCGCGTTATTTCTAGTGGAGTTAGAGACCCTAAAAGTAAGTGTTGGCTCAAAACGGAAGGCGCAACATCACGTGCACAGCAGGGACAAGATTCTTATACCATAAAGGTGAGCGCAAGGGTAGAGAAAAATTAATACTTTGTACTGTCCCACATTAGAATGTTGTAAACATTTTCAATAAAAAACTTTAGATTGCTTTTATGTTTATTTTATGCTAATCTTGTTCTGGCAATATCACAACCCAATACAAGGAGAAATATATGGCAACCGTTCCAGGTATCGATGTTTCCTTTTGGGACGCGGGGATCGACTGGCCCAAGGTACGTGCCACAGGCCAGCGCTTTGTCTTTGTCAAAGCCACCGAATCGATCACCTACAAAGACCCTACCTTCGATGACAACTGGTTTGGCGCAAAAAGCGCAGGTTTGCTGCGGGGGGCGTATCATTTCTTCCGCTGTAATGTTGACGCAAAGAAACAGGCGGATTATTTCATCGATTATGTGGAATCATTCGACGATCGCGGCGAGCTGCCACCGGTCCTGGACCTTGAGACGCCCGACGGTCAGCGCAGGGAGAAGATCGTTCCCGCCGCCAAGACCTGGCTCGACCGCGTGGAAGCCGCATTCGGCAAAAAACCGATTATTTATTCCGGTAAGTATTTTTTGCAGGATTATCTCTCTGAAGCGGGGGGCGGGCCCCCTGCGTGGGCAAAGGACTATCCGCTTTGGCTGGCGCAGTACCCGAACCAATTTGCGGCCGGATCACAGCCTTTTTTGCCGCGCGGCTGGTTCAAATGGACATTCTGGCAGTACAGCGAAAAGGGGCAGGTCAATGGCATCAATGCCAGTGTGGATTTGAACCTGTTCAGTGGCACGCTGGAGGAATTGTATAAGTTTGCTGGCGCGCAGATGGTCACGGAAAAACCGCAAAAGCCTCAAAAACATGCTGTTGTGGCTGGGGATTCTTTTGAAACCATTGCGAACAAATATGGGGTGACGGTCCGCGAGCTGGTCAGCGCCAACCCGCAGCTGCTCAAGACGGGCGACAAATTGACGGTACCGATTGCCGTGGCGATTCCCGCTGAAAACGGGGACAGTTCCGGGGAGGCGGGAGGCGGTTCGGCATCCCGGACGCACACCGTCAAGGCTGGTGATACCCTGACCGCCATCGCGATCAAATACGGAACGACCGTCGCGGCGATTGCCTCCGCCAATAACATTACGAGCATCAACAATATCAGCGTCGGGCAGGTGTTGGTCATTCCGTGATGATGGAGTAGCCCTCGAAACAAAAAGTCTCCCAGATTTCCGGGAGGCTTTTTACTTGTCTACCTGTTTACCTGATACACCTATGGATACACCCTCTTGATCGTGCGCGGGAAGGGAATCGCTTCGCGGATGTGTTCGATGCCGCACAACCAGGCAGTGACGCGCTCCACGCCCATGCCAAACCCCGAATGAGGAACGGAACCGTACTTGCGCAGTTCCAAATACCATTGGAAGGCTTCTTCCGGCAAATTCTGATCGTGAAGACGCTTCAGCAGGAGATCGTGATCTGAAATTCGCTCCGAGCCGCCGCAGATCTCGCCATAACCTTCGGGCGCGAGTAAATCAACCGACTTGCATACCTGCGGGCGATCGGGCCACGGCTCCATGTAGAAGGCTTTGACCGCGCTGGGATAGCCGTACACAAAAACCGGCTTGTCGTGTAACTTTGTCAGTTCCACTTCATGCGGCGCGCCGAAGTCCATGCCCCATTCGAATTTCAGCAGTTCTTTCTGTTCCGGGTCGGTTTCCTTTTCATAGAGGTCGATCAGTAACTTCGCGGCATCATCATACGAAATACGCGGGAAGGGTTCCTTGATATTCTCGAGCTTCGAAGTGTCGCGCCCGAGGAATTTCAATTCACCCGCGCAATCGCGCAGAACCGCCTGGACGATGTAACTGATCAATCCTTCTTCCACTTCCATCAGACCGTCCAGGTCACAGAACGCTATTTCCGGCTCGAGCATCCAGAACTCGGTCAGGTGACGGCGGGTCTTCGATTTTTCCGCGCGGAAGGTGGGACCAAAACAATAGACTTTCCCAAAGGCGAAGATATTGGCTTCGTTGTAGAGCTGACCCGTCTGGGCGAGATAGGCGAAGCCTTCGTCGAAGTAGGGTGTCTCGAAGAGGGTGGTGGTCCCTTCGGCGGCGGCAGGCGTCAGGATCGGCGTGTCGAGGTTGAAGAAACCATGACTGTCCAGATATTCGCGCACCGCCGACATGACGCGTACACGCACTTTCAGAATCGCCCACTGGCTCTGCATGCGGATCCACAGGTGACGGTGATCCAGAGCGAAGTCCACGCCGTGATCCTTGAGCGACATCGGATAATCCAGCGCCGCCTCCTGCACGATCTCGATCTGCTTCACGCCGACTTCGTATCCGCCGGGGATGCCGGGCGCGCGCTTATCCTCCCGCACAGGGCCCGTGATGACGACAGAGGATTCCTGTGACAGGCGCATCACTTTGTCAAAGACCTCTGGCTCAAGGTCTCCTTTGAAGGCGACGCACTGCACAAAGCCTGAGCCGTCGCGCACGAGCAAAAAGACCAGCTTACCCTTGTCCGTGCGGTTGTAGACCCAGCCTTTGACCGTCACTTCTTGCCCGATATATTTCGAAATCTGCGAAACGCTGATTTGTTCAGCCATGGAAAGAGTCCTTTTGTTTATTGATTAAATCAATTATAGCAGACGGGTTTTTTTGTTTTAATGATAACAGTCGGAATTTCTTCAGAAGACAAAAAGAGCTAAGAACATCCAGGGGCCAATATGAGAATGAGTTTCCTAAAAGATAAGACATCCGAGCAATCACTCGGATGTCTGGTTTTAAGTAGCTCAACTAAGTTCTCAACTTGTCGCGAATTATGGACTCATACTCTTCGGGTTTCAGTGGACATTCTGCCAAATCTTCAAATTGTCTAGTATCTAGGCGGAGATTATTCTGAATTTGTTTCAGAAAGCCTGTGGAAATTGGTTTTGCTCCACCATGCACATTCGGCATAGTAACTCTTAGTGTTTTTTTTCCATCAAGGTAATACCAGTAAACAGGATGTGGCGCACGTCTCTTTGATTGCGAAGCCTGTAGGGAGAGCTTCTTAATTACATTCCCTAAATGTGTTACTGTAATGTTTCGCCACTTCATAGCAGTCAATCGTTTTGTTTGATGATTTTTCGCAGAATTGAGAGCCAAGCTTTTGGTAAATCGCCAAGCTCATCAGGTGAACATTCCGTTAGTTCTTCGTATAAATCTAAAATTGACCACTTTAGATTCATCAACGCTTCAGCTTCGGTCGCACCCTCACCAAATACTTCAATTTCGGGAAAACTGGCAATAACCGTATCCTCCCCGGGGTATTCTTCAACAGATATCATCAATGGTTCATTCAAAACATAGCTTTCATCGCCTAAGTCACGAACTTGTGAATTGTATTTCACTGGTCTGTCTTGCACATCAACTCTAAGTTGACCTGTTTGATTAGTTAATGTTTCTAGTCGCTCAAGAATGCTCGATTCTGTACCTTCGGTTGTTGAGCCCTGGTAAAACATCTCTTCGACGCGAGGAATTTCAGTAATGGACCGTTGAGTTGAACTGGTCATTTGAAACCTCCATACCTGGCTAAAAATTTTTCTGAAATATCCAGAATTTGCTGACTTCCTGACTTCAGATATTCACTTATTTCTTTAGATCGAGAATTTGGTAAAAAGCTAGGTTCGCTCCTATATAAGTCGAAATCTACAAATACAGCTACGGAAGGAAGCTTTCCTTTCACATCAGGTGACTCAAAGTAATTGGCCAGTTGATCGGATTTCATTGGCCCTACCATGAAATTAGCTTTGTTATCACCAAGAGATAAAGTAAGTGGCAAGCCAAGATCTTCCGGATGTCCACCAAGATACTCCCAATCTTCTTCACTTAAAGCTAGCAATTTTTCACGCATCCTTGTAACGAGTAATTTAAAGTGTTGTTTTTTAGCAAGTTGGATGAACCTTAGACCAATCCGATCTATTTTTTTTACTTCTAACACATCAAGAACCCAAGTTGAAAATTCTGATGCCTGATTAGAGAATTGAATGTGACTTTCTGGCAATTCCATTACTACACTGGTGTTTTTGAAGCCTGCATTTAAGAAAGTGGTGCCGCTTTTATTATGTATCGATACCTGATTATTAGATATCCGCCACTCGGTTAAGTCGGATGTCCACTGCCATTTTGCGGCAATTTTGCCCCGATTGTCAAACAAATCGGCTGCGGCGGGATATCTTATATCGAATATTATTTTCCAGATTTTTAGATCGGTCATAGGAGATACTACTACTTTTGAACCCTAGTACTTGCTGAACTTATTATATCACCACTGTCTCTGCTGCTGGCTGTTTTAATTCTACCAAGCCCGGGCGCTCTCGGCTCCTCATTTTAATGGATGTTTTACACTCAGGTAAAATCAGCTGCGGATTTGTGCGATGGCAGACAAGTGTTCTTCTGCCTGATCGACACAATGGATTATACTGAAACGGAAATTTATCCGTCCAACTTAAAAGGAAATCCCATGACCACCCGTTACAAAATCAGCCAAAACCTGATCTCCATTGGAGACGATTTCTGGATCGAAAACGAAGAAGGCAAGCGCGTCTACAAAGTGGACGGCAAGGTCTTTCGCATCCGCAAGACGCTGGTCTTTGAAGATTTGAACGGCAAGCCGCTGTGCACGATCAAAGAGCGCCTGCTGACGATCCGCGATACGATGACCATCGCTGGCCCTGACGGCGAGCAGCTGGCTGTCATCAAGAAGGCGCTGATCACGCCTCTGCGCGACCGCTGGTCGGTCAATGTCCGGAACGGACCGGACCTCACTGTACAAGGCAATATCTTCGACTATGAATATTCCATCAAACAGGGATGGAATAAAGTGGCTGAAATCTCCAAGAAATGGTTCCGGCTGACCGATACCTACGGTGTGGAGATCGACCCCGGACAGAATGATATCCTGATCCTGGCAGTGGCAATTGCCATCGATATGATGGCACACGATGAGGACAGAAAAGTAAAAAGAAAAGAGAAATAAGTCAACGAGACTGCATCAGATTAATCTGGACGCTGATCAACGCTGAAGTACGCTGATTCAAAAAATCTGCGTTGATCAGCGTTCTTTTGTTTCGAGAATTATTTTCTTTTCGCTTCCAGCGACTTGACCAATAACTCCCTCGCCACAGTCGGGTCCGCTTTGCCTTTGGTGGCGCGCGCAACCTGTCCCATCAACCACTGCAAAATAGATTCTTTTCCTGCAAGATATTGTTCAACTTCTTTAGGATTGTCGTTCAAGATTTTTGCAACAGTTTCTTGAATAAATCCTGCATCCGAGACCTGTGCCAGGTTCTTCGCTTTGACGATCTCCTCCGCCTTGCCGCCGTTCCTGAACATTTCGCCCAGCACGACTTTTCCGGAATTGCCGCTTATGGTTTTATCCGTGACCATGTCGATCAGTTTGGCGAAGTCCTCAGCGGGGAGAGGGATGTTCGTCACGTCGATGCTGAGGTCGTTCAAATAGCGCATGAACTCGCCTGCGATCCACGAACTGACGGTTTTTGCAGGACTCTTTGATTTTGAAACAACACCTTCAAAATAATCAGCCAGCGCTTTTTCTGAAGTGAGTAAACGCGCTTCCTGCGGTTTCAATTCATACTGTTCGATGAAGCGGCTTGTCTTGGCTTCGGGAAGTTCGGGTAGCGAGGCGCGAATCGAATCGATCCAGCTTTGCTCGAGCACAAGCGGGGGAATATCGGGTTCGGGGAAGTAGCGATAGTCGTGGGCGCTTTCCTTGCCGCGCTGCGAATAGGTTTTCCCGGTCGCATCGTTGAATCCCAGCGTTTCCTGTTCAACCGTCCCGCCGCGCTCATAAATTTCACTTTGGCGTTTGATCTCGTATTCCGTCCCCAAGGTCAGGGCGCGGAAGGAGTTGAGGTTCTTGATCTCGGTGCGGGTGTTGAACTGGTCGCTGCCAGCTGCGCGCACCGAGACGTTCGCCTCGAAGCGGATCACGCCTTTTTCCATGTCCCCGGAATTGACGTCGAGATAGCGCAGGATGGCGCGCAGTTTGCTCGCGTAGGCTTTGACTTCTTCAGGAGAGCTTAGATCGGGCTCGGTAACAATTTCCAATAACGGGACCCCGCTGCGGTTGTAGTCGATGAACGAGTAGCCGTCCGCGTGGGACAGCTTGCCCGTGTCCTCTTCCAAATGGACGCGGCGAATCCGCACATCCTTTGGGCCGGCGTCGCCGTGGCGCCGTGGCGACACTTCCGTTTCGATGCGAATTTTCCCATCTGTGGCGAGCGGCTGGTCGTATTGCGAGATCTGGTAGCCCTTCGGCAGATCGGGGTAGAAATAATTCTTGCGCGCAAAGATACTCTCGGTGTGGATCTCGCATTCGAGCGCCAGCCCAACCCGGACCGCCAGCTCGACGGCTTTCCTGTTGAGCACTGGCAAGGCCCCAGGCTGACCCGTGCAGGTGGGGCAGATGGTTCGGTTTGGCTTCGCGGTAATCGAATCGACGACTTCACATCCGCAAAACATTTTGGATTTGGTGAGCAGTTCGGCGTGGACTTCGAGTCCGATGACAGGTTCGTATTTCATAGTTAATCATTCCAGCAGGGCGGATGTTTGGTATGCCAGTCCGTCTGGCTTTGGTACGTGTAACCTATGCGCAATAGCATCTCTTCCGAAAGATGCGGACCCATGATCTGCATTCCGATGGGCAGCCCGTTCGAGATGCCGCACGGCACCGACAGGGCAGGGATGCCCGCCAGATTGACCGCGACCACGAACACATCCGCAAGATACATGTCGAGCGGATTGCTGATCTTCTCGCCGATGCGGAACGCAGTCGTCGGCGCGACGGGCGTGATCAGCGCGTCGCAGGTTTCGAACGCCTTTTCAAAGTCCCGGCGGATCAACGTGCGGACTTTCTGTGCCTTCAGATAGTAGGCATCGTAATATCCGGCAGAGAGGGCGAACGTCCCGAGCATGATGCGGCGTTTGGTCTCTGCACCGAAGCCCATCTCGCGGGTCTTCAGATAGACATCCAGCAAACTATCCACGTTTCGCTCTGACAACCCAAAGCGGACACCGTCATATTTTGCGAGATTGGAACTTGCTTCGGCGAACAGAATTAAATAATAAACAGGGATAGCATACTGCGTGTGAGGCAGGGAGACTTCCACGGCTCGCGCGCCGAGACTTTCGATTTGCCTGATCGCCGCGCGCAGCGCTGCTTCCATTTCCGCGTCGAGCCCTTCGACGAAATATTCTTTTGGAATGCCGATGCGCAGCCCGCGCAGGTTTTCGGTTTTCCTCAAAATCTCAGAATAAGGCTGGATGGATTCGATTCTCGAAGTGCTGTCCTTCGGATCATGCCCGGCAATCGCTTCGAGCACCAGCGCGACGTCGTAGGCGCTGCGCGCCATCGGACCGATCGTATCGAACGACGAGACCAGCGGGAGCAAGCCATAGCGTGAGACGCGTCCGTAGGTGGTTTTGAGTCCGGTCACACCACAGAACGAGGCTGGATGTCGAACCGAGCCGCCTGTATCTTCGCCGAGCGTGAAGGGCGCGAGTCCCGCCGCGACCGCCGCGGCCGATCCGCCGCTCGAGCCGCCAGGGACGTGATCGAAGTTCCATGGGTTGCGTGTAGTGAAGAAGCCAGAATTCTCCGTGGACGACCCCATGCCGAATTCGTCCATGTTGTTCTTGCCGAGCAGCACCGCGCCGGTTGACTTCAATTTTCGGATGGCTGTGCAGTCATAGAACGGTTTGTAGTTCTCCAGGATCTTCGACGAGCAGGTCGTGGGGATGCCGCGCGTCGAGAGGGAATCCTTTGCAGCGTAGGGAATGCCGGTTAGCGGAGTCAAGCCTTCGCCCATCTTGATCCGCTGATCTGCATCCCTGGCTTGTTCAATGGCATTTTCTTCTGTGACCGTCACATAGGATTTGACCTTTGGATCAAGTCGCTGGATGCGTTCCAAATAAGCCCGCATGAGTTCCTCGGCAGAAATCTCCCGGTTCACAAGCAACTCGTGTGTTTGCTGAACACTTAATTCATAGGGTTCCATAATGTACCTACTGCTCGATGAGGACGCGCGGAATGACGACATAGCCGTCTTTTGCCTGTGGTGCATTGGCAAGAAATTCCTGCGTGGGGACGGACTCTTCGACTTTATCTGCGCGTGTCACGCTTTTGTTCGCGGAGGACAAGTAGGCAGGTGGAATATTTTCCGTATCCAGTTCATTCAGGATGCTGAAATATTTCAGAATATCCTGGAACTGCGGGACGAACGTCCGAGTCTCCTCGTCCGTCAGATCCAAACGGGCGAGAGAGGCAATTTCCCTGACCAGCTCTTCATCAACTTTGACTTCTTCTTTTTGGCTCATATACATTCCTGTTATGTCACCCTGAGCGGTAGCGAAGGGCCTCCGCCGCGAGCCTCAAACGGCGAGTGCGGCAGGATTCTTCGTTCCCCGCGCAGCGGGTCACTCAGAATGACATAATTTGTTATGCAATCTTGATATGCAATTCCTTCAACTGTTTCGGTTCCACTTCCGAGGGCGCGTCCGCCATCACATCGCGTCCCGCCTGGTTCTTGGGGAAGGCGATCACTTCGCGGATATTGGGTTCGTCCGCCAGCAGCATCACCAAACGGTCGATGCCGGGCGCCATACCGCCATGCGGTGGCGCGCCAAATTCAAAGGCTTCCAGCATATGACCAAATTTATGTTCGATCTCCTCGCCGCTCAACCCCAGCAATTGAAAGACCTTGAGCTGGATGTCGCTGCGATGGATGCGGACGGAACCCGAGGCCGTCTCATAACCATTGCAGACCATATCGTACGCGTCCGAAAGGATCTCGGCGGGGCTCGTCTCGAATTTCGGCAGGTCATCGAGCTGCGGCATGGTAAAGGGATGGTGCTCCGCGTCCCATTTCTTTTCTTCCTCATTCCACGCAAACATCGGGAAGTCCACGACCCAGGCGAATGCCATCAGGTCCGGGTCGGCGAGTTCCAGCTTATCACGGAAGATCAGTCGCAGTCCGCCGAGCACTTTGTTGACGAGCGCGCGTTCGTCGGCCGCGAACAGGATCAGGTCGCCGGTCTTCGCCCCTACCTTGGATTGGATCGCTTCCGCCTCTTCGGGCTTGATGAACTTCGCGGCGGTCCCTTTCAAGCCTGCGCCTGTTACCGCTAAAGTGGCGAGGCCCTTCGCCCCGAACCCCTTCGCGGACTCGGTCAGGGCGTCCACTTCCTTGCGCGAGTAGTCCGCGCATCCCGAGGCGACGATGCATTTGATCACGCCGCCAGATTCGACGGCAGATTGGAAGACGCGGAAGTCGCTCTGCGCGAAGACCTCGCTGACATCGATCAGTTCCATGCCAAAGCGCAGGTCAGGTTTATCCGTCCCGTATTTTTCGACGACCTCGCGATAGGAAAACTTGGGCCACGGGGAGGAGAGCAACTTCTTGTGCGGCGCGACGGCCGGGATCATGGCTGTGTAAAGTTCCTCCACCAATGCCAGGATGTCATCGCGCTGGACAAAGGACATTTCCAGGTCAAGTTGGGTGAACTCGAGCTGACGGTCGCCGCGCAGGTCCTCGTCGCGGAAACAGCGCGCGATCTGGAAGTAACGGTCCATGCCCGCCACCATCAACAACTGCTTGAGCTGCTGCGGCGACTGCGGCAGGGCGTAGAACTGTCCGGGATATAGACGTGAAGGGACGAGGTAGTCACGCGCGCCTTCGGGGGTGGCTTTAAACAGGATCGGTGTCTCGATTTCGATAAAGCCTTTTTCATCGAGGAAATCGCGCATGAACTTGGTGACCTTGTGCCGCAGGATCAGGTTGCGGGTCATGCGCTCGCGGCGCAGATCGAGATAACGATAGCGGAGGCGCGTGTTCTCATCCGGCAGATCGTTCTCGCCGCTGACCATGAAGGGCAATGTTTTGGCAGGGTTCAACACTTCGATGGAGTTGGCGATCACTTCCACTTCCCCGGTCGGCATTTTGGGATTTTCCATCCCGGCCGGGCGCTTCTGGACCGTGCCTGTGACCTGGAGGACCCACTCCATGCGGACGTTCGTGACGGTATCGAGAGTTTCCTTCGACAGGTTGGGATTGATGGTTACCTGGGCAATGCCGTAGCGGTCGCGCAGGTCGAGAAAGATGACCCCGCCGTGGTCGCGGCGGCGATGGACCCAGCCTGCAAGTGTCACCTGCTGATTGGCGTGGGTGGCTCTCAATTCGCCACAGGTATGAGTTTTGTGCATTGTGCGCCTCCAGATTCGTTTACCACCAAGGACACGAAGTAACACCAAGGTTGGAAGACCTGCTCAATGAGAAGCTCCTTTTCAGAATTTCTTTGTGCCCCTTGGTGCCCTTTGTGGTTGGTTTCAGACAAAATAAATCGCCCTTCGCGGTTGCGTTGGGCGATTGGTTTCCTCTTCGGACTTACTTTTTAACCAGCAAGGCTTCGCCCAACGATTCGAAGATCGTCATTATCGTTATTATTATCATTATTGGCGAAGCGAAGTTCGACCTGCATATTGGCGGCATTATAGCACAAACATCCTGTTTGAGCAGAGGCTTTTTTGGTACAATCAAGACACCAGCCGTTCAGTTAAAAATTCCATACAGGATTCACCTCCTCAAGCGGCGCCAGGCCGAAGTCGAGGCAGCGCGTTGATCTGTGGGTGAGAGGGGTGAAAACATCAATGTAAGGTGGATGTAAGGTCGCATAAATGCATTTTGCTTCCAATCCATATGGAGATGTTGTATATTGCTTTGAGTCCAAAACCCAATTCAAAACAAAGGAGAACGAGATGAGTTACAAATTGCTGTTCATCATCAATGCGATCGTTGTTTTTGCTTTCGGGCTGTTCCTGCTGGTGGCTCCCACTGCAGGCCTGGAGCAGTTCAGAATGAATACACGGGCGACCGATGTGTTCCTGGCGCGGGCAGTCGGCGCGGCGCTGATGTCACTGGGTCTGGTGTTGTTCTTTGCCAGGGATGTGGATGAGTCGGCGCAGAAATTCCTGGGCATGGCAGCTCTGGCAGGCGCTGTGCTGGGTTTGATCGTCACGCTGATCGGCGTAGGCAGCAAGGTGATCGTTGCGAATGGATGGATCCTGATTGTCGTGGAAATCCTCATCGCTTTGGGATATGCCTTCGTGATTTTCCTCCAGCCGAGAATGCAGCAGCCGCAATAGTCCCTCCATACAGCAAAACAACCAACCGCCCGCAATTTGCGGGCGGTTTTACTACTTCGTTGTGTCAGTATGATAAAGCTGCTGCTCTTATGATTCCATGGCGGCGTCGCTGGCTTCATCCAGCTTCGCTGTTTCTTCATCCGTCAACTTCCATCCAAGCCCGCCCGCATTCTCGCGTGCCTGCTTTGCATTCTTTGCGCCAGGGATGGGGAGTGCGCCCTTGCAGATCAACCAGTTCAGTGCAACCTGAACATTTGACTTCCCGCCGTGGTCCTGCCCGATTTCAGTCATTAATTTCAAAAGCGGTCCGATCTTCGGAAGCAGACTCGGATACATCCTGCCGCGCGAACCGGGTGGGGGAGCGTCGACGCTGTATTTCCCTGTGAGTAATCCCTTTTCCAATGGACTGTAGGCAATGAGACGGATCCCCAGTTCCTTGCAGCGAGCCAGTGTCCCATTCTTTTCCACAGTCCGATTGAGCAGGCTATAGTGCAGCTGATTGGACGCCAGTGCAATGTCATTGCGCGCCAGGGCAGAGTAAGCTGCCAGCATTTGAGACGGGTTGAAGTTGGAGACACCGACGGTGCGCGCCAGCCCGCTTTTTACGCACTCCACCAGGCCCTCCATCATGGTATCGATATTGATGAGCGGTGTGGGCCAGTGGATTTGATATAAATCGACACTTTCCAGGTCGAGCCGTGTGAGGCTGCCTCTCAAGGCGCGCGGGAAGGCACCTTTTCCAATCCTCCAGGGGAGGGGAAAGAATTTGGTTGCGACCAGCACCGGTTGATCGGTCTCTTTCAGGAATTGCCCTAGCAATCGCTCGGAACGACCATTTCCATAAACTTCCGCAGTATCGACAAAACGGATGCCTTCTTCCAAAGAGACTTGAAATGCCTGACGTACTTCCTCGTCGCTGTACCCATGGCCGTACTGCCAGACGATCCGATCGCCCCACTGCCAGGCACCTAATCCCATTTCGATAGCGTGTAAAAACCTGGTTTCGCTGCTGAGTTCCACCTTATTCTCCTTCAAAGGATGATCTGATTGTACCCCGCACGCGACATAAAACGGAAGAGAAAAAGGTGCGGGGTTGTATCTTAAAAAAACGATAAGTGAGCGCCTCAGCGCCATCCCGCTCTGCGGGACTTATAGTACAATTCAGCCCGCTTGATACCCCGCACGCTTCTTCTGGCATTTTATGCAGCCTGCGGGGGTGATATTCGGAACTGATGGACCGCGGGCCCCTCCCTTGCCCGAAGGGCGGGTGGGGCGGGCGCTCCCTGAGTTCCCGGGAGACTGTTGTGACGACCCTGTCTGAATCGCGGGACTTCGAATCCGCCTCTGAACTCAGCCGAAGGCTGGGTTTACACTTTTCGAATTTGGCCCTGCTGACGCGTGCCCTCACTCATCGTTCTTACGTCAATGAGAATCCCGATGCGCTGGAGGATAATGAACGGCTGGAATTTCTCGGGGATGCTGTGCTCGATTTCGTCGTTGGTGCCTGGGTCTATCATCGTTTCCCTGAAATGCCTGAAGGTGACTTGACGAAAATCCGCTCAGCCCTTGTCCGCAACGACCAGCTGGCATTGTTCGCGCGGCATCTGAACCTGGGAGATGCGCTCCGCCTCGGGCGCGGAGAATTTGCCTCGGGCGGGCGCGAGCGGGACGGGTTGCTGGGATCCCTGTTCGAGGCCCTGATCGGCGCCGTGTACCTCGACGCTGGTCTCCAGGCCGTGGAGGCGTTTGTTCATCCTTTGCTGGATGAGGCACATGAATTCGTTCTGGATGAGATTCACGATCCGAAAAGCCGCTTGCAGGAGTGGGCGCAGGCTGAAAAGCTGGGAACGCCGCAATATCTAACCATAAGTTCCACCGGACCCGACCATGCAAAAGTCTTCGAAGTGGAGGTTCACATCCAGGGCGCGACCTATGGCAGGGGACGTGGATCCAGCAAGCAGGTTGCCGCGCGGATCGCCGCACAGACGGCGCTTGAATCGTTGGGCATTTCATATAAATAACTGATGTTACGCACTACCCCTGTTTTTCACCGCGAAGACGCCCTTCGACTACGCTCAGGGCAGGCTCCGGGACGCAAAGAGCGTCTTTTTCTTCGCGACGGAAGAGGAGTCTTCGCGAGCTTCGTTCCTTCGCGGTTCGAATTTCCTGTTTCCTGCGTAAGATGAGTAAATAAATTGAACTTCTTTAATCGCACATGCCTCTTCGTCTAAAATCCCTTGAGCTGCAAGGTTACAAGACCTTTGCCACCCGGACCATGTTCGAGTTCGCGAGCGGGATGACCGCCATCGTGGGACCGAACGGTTCCGGGAAATCGAACATTGTGGATGCGCTGCGCTGGGTTTTGGGTGAGCAATCGTACGCGCTGCTGCGCGGCAAAAAGACCGAGGATATGATCTTTAACGGGTCGGACCATCGGCCGCGTGCCGGGATGGCTTCGGCGCACGTCCTTTTTGACAACGCGACCGGCTGGCTGCCCGTGGACTTTACCGAAGTCGGTATGACACGGCGCGCCTACCGCGATGGACATAATGATTATTTACTGAACGATCAGCATGTACGTTTGCGCGACCTGAACGAACTGCTGGCGGCATCGGGCCTTTCGGAACGGACCTATACCTTCCTCGGCCAGGGGCTGGTGGATGCTTCGCTGGCACTGAAAGCGGAGGACCGCCGCCGTCTGTTCGAAGAAGCAGCCGGGGTGGGGTTGTATCGTGTCCGCCGTGAAGAGGCACTCAAAAGGCTGGATAACACCTCCCGTAACCTGGAACGCGTCCTGGATATTTTGTCCGAGCTCGAGCCGCGCATCCGCAGCCTGGAACGCCAGGCAAAACGTGCCATCGAATATACACGCGCCCAGGCAGACTTGAAGGGCATCCTGCTCGAATGGTATGGCTATCACTGGCATCGTGCCCAGCGGGAGCTGACCGAGGCGCGCGAAGTGGTCAGGGCACAGGAGGCCCGGGCACGTGAAGCGCGTGAGACCCATGCCGGGGCGCAGAGCGAACACAACACATTCCGTGAGAGGCTTTCCGGTTTGCGCTCTCAGTTGAATGCCTGGCATCGCCAATCCGCGGAACTGCACAACCAGCGTGAGGAGGTGAGCCGCCAGCTCGCCGTTCTGGAAGAGCGCCAGCGCTCGCTGCTCTCCACCCAGTCCTCTGTCCTGGCGGACAAGAATCGCGCCTCCGATGAAGAGCAGGTTGCACGGGAGCGCTTTGCAGAGGCTGGGCAGGAAACGGCTCGTTTGCAGACCGAGTACGAAGAGGCGCAGCGACAATATGCCGATGCCCAGCAAGCTTTGCAGGCGAGACAGGCGGAACGCGCCGCGCTGGAAGAGAAACTGCAAATGGGGCGCGCAGAGATCGAAAAGTGGGGTGCACAGCGCGCCGAGTCGCAGGCACGCCTGGATGAATTGAAATCCCGATTGGAAAATTTGCGCTCCCGTTTAACGAACGCGGACAAAGCCATTGAAGCCGCTGAAATGCATGCGCGTGAGATGGCTGAACGATTGGCACAGGCACGTGAACTCCGTGAAGCTGCGGAAGAAGAATTTCGAGGAGCACAGGAAAAAGAGGAAAGAGGAAAGAGGGAAGTCGAAAGGCTTGAAAACGAACGGCGTGAGAAAGCGGAAGAACGCGCTCATCAACTGGCAGCACATACGCGCCTGACTGCCCAGCTCGAAATCCTTGACCAGGCAGAACAATCACTGGCAGGGTATGCCGAAGGCGCCCGCTTCCTGCTCGAGGCGGCGCGCCAGGCGCGTCTCAAGGGAGCACGCGGCGCCCTGAGCGCCTCCCTGGATGTCCCGGCGGAGTTGGAAGTGGCGGTCGCTGCGGCGCTGGGGGATACGCTCGATGCGATCCTGCTCGATGCGGCTGAGATCGACGAAGCCCTGCAGCTGCTTGAGTCGGATGGAAGCGGGCGCGCGGCATTGCTTCCGCTCGAAGATCACTCACGTCAGCTGCTCACCAGTCCGGTTGATGAGAATATACTGGGGGTTGCCGCCCAACTTGTCAACGTCGCGGAGGAATTGCGGGCAGCTGTGAACCTTGTGCTTGGGCAAACCCTGATCGTCCGGGACCGCGCGAGCGCGCGTCGTTTGTTGAAGGAAGTGCCCACACATGCGCGCGTCGTGACCCTGCGAGGCGAAGTCTTCCGCGGCGATGGGCTCATCATTGCCGGGAAGTCCGCCTCCCCTGGCGGGTCAGCCCTCAGCCGCCCGCGCCAAAAACGCGAACTGACCGAATCCCTGGTTGTATTAGGCGCACAGATCGAGTCTTTGAATCATGAAGTCGATTCCCTCTCCGCTCAGATCAGGGATGCACAGGGCGAGCTGGCTCGAGCGGAGGAAGCGCTGCGCGCAGCGCGCCTCAGCCTGGAGGATGCTCAGGGGAACGAGCGGCAGGCCGGATTGGAGTCGGAATCGGCGCGGCGTCAACTGGAGTGGCAGAATAGCCAGCACGCTCAACTGAAGGCGGAGGCAGAGGAAGCAGAATCAATCCGTCAGAACCTGATCCAGACAGTATCGAATATCGAAGATCAATCTGCCGGGGCGCAGGGCGAGATCCACTCCCTTGCCGAAAAGTCAAACGCGATCGCAGAGCGTGTGGCCGATACATTGAATCAGACATCGTATTGGAGCACGCGCGTGGCGGTCGTGGAACGTGCTCTGGCAGACGCGAATGCAAGGAAAGAGGAAAGAGAAAAGGAAATTACAAAGTTCGACACCCGCCGCTTTGAGTTGACCACACGCCTGAGTGAGGCGGAAACCTCCCTGAGCGGATTAACGACCGAACGATCAGCACTGCGCGAGCGCGAGGTCCAGTTGCAGCGTCAGATGGAGGAACTCCAGGTGCAGATCGACCCGGCCGAGAAAGACCTGGAAACTGCCGAACAGGAGGAAGCGCGTTTACAGGAGGTGGAGTCAAATGCCCAGCGTGCTCTGGGGACGGCAGAACGCCTGTTGGGCCAGGTACAGCTGGAACAGTTGAGGAAGCAGGAAGCACTGGATAACCTTCACGAGAAGATCACGGATGATTTTGGTTTGGTCATGTTCGATTACGCGGCGGATGTTTCGGGACCCGTGCCTCTGCCGCTGGATGGCATGGTCGAAGAATTACCGGTGGTCACTGAAATTTCACCCGACCTGGAAACACAATTGATCCAGCAGCGCACGCGCATGCGGCGTATGGGCCCCATCAACCCGGAGGCGAAACAGGAGTTCGACCAGGAGTCTGAGCGCTACGCGTTCATGCGGACGCAGATCGATGACCTGCATAAAGCGGAAGAAGACTTGAAGCATGTGATCGCAGAGCTGGATGAACTCACGCGCCAGGAATTTTCGAAGACGTTCGATGCAGTGGATAAACAATTCCGGGCCATGTTCACCCGCCTGTTTGGCGGCGGGTCGGCGCGCCTGTCATTGACCGACCCGGATAACCTCGTCGAAACGGGCATCGAGATCGAGGCGCGTTTGCCGGGCCGCCGCGAGCAAGGACTGGCTTTGCTTTCGGGCGGCGAACGCAGCCTGACGGCCGTAGCTTTGGTGTTTGCGCTGCTCAAGGTCTCGCCCACACCGGTCTGCGTGATGGATGAAGTGGACGCGATGCTCGACGAAGCGAACGTCGGTCGTTTCCGCGATCTCCTGCAGGAGCTGAGCAGGGATACGCAATTCATCGTCATTACCCACAACCGCAATACCGTCCAGGCTGCGGATGTGATCTACGGCATCACCATGGGGCGCGATTCGGCGAGTCAGGTGATCAGCCTGCGCCTGGATCAGGTTACCGATGAGATGCTGCAGAGGGCATGAGCCAGTAAGTAGTATTCAGTGGGCAGTATTCAGTTGGGGCGTTGTGTGGAAATAGAAAACCGTCCAACAGTTCGTTGGACGGTTTTGCTTCTTCGAACGCTTTGCTTATTGAGTTTGAAGCTCGGGCTCCATGGGAACGCGTTCCTGCCAGACACCGTAGATCTCAATGGTGGCTGTTTCGCGCTGGCTCGTCAGCCAATCACCGAACTCCTGTTGTTGTCTCTGCTGGTATTGAACGCTGTCCAAAGGCCGCTCTTCATGACCCAGGACCTGAATGATGTGATAGCCAAACGGACTTTTGACAGGCTTACTGACTTCACCTATCTTCAGACTGAAGGCTGCCTCTTCGAATTCAGGGACCATTTGACCCTTGCCGAACCAGCCTAAATCGCCGCCGCCCGCTCCGGAACCTGTATCCTTCGAGAAGCGACTGGCGACTGTGGCAAAATCAACACCCTGCTCGATGAGCGCCGCGGCAGCGAGTGCTTCCACCTGCTTCTCCACCAGGATGTGACGTGCCCAGACCTGTTCCTGCGTGTGAGGGACATCCTTGCCCATCTCTTCCGTCAATTTCTGACGCAGGAGATTTACCTCATAAAGAGACCGGACTGTTTTTTCGCTGATTTTGTAGGTCTTGAAGCTTTCCAGCATTTCGTTGTATTGTGTCTGGAAGCCCTCCACTGTGTACGGCGTGGGAGAGGCTGTCGGAGGCTGCGGAACCATCGTCGGCGTGGGAGGCACCTCCGTGGCTGTGGGAGCCGGCGTCGCTGAGAGGTCGAGCGTTGCCGTGGGTTCGACGGTGGAGGTCGGCGCGGTTGTCGGCGTCGACGTGGACGGATAGAGAGTCAATTGCTGGCTGGTGAGAGTCGGGGTTGAAAATTCGGTCGGAGTGACGGTAGGAGTCGCCGTGCCGTTCGGAAAGAACCTGAAATTCTCCTGGATTGCTTTTTGGAGTTCATCTTCCGAGACTGCAATCCCGCGCTTTGCCGCTTCCTGACGGATGAGGATTTCATCTGTCATTTGATCCAGCACTTCCTGCCCAAGGACATCCGGGATCTGCAGCTTAAACATGATCTCCTGCAGTTGTTGGGAATAATCGAAGCCGAAATTTTGCTGGTAGAACGAATATTGATCGTACATATTCAACATTTGAATGCGCTGGAGCTTGACGCGTTCCTGCCATTCTCCCGTTGTAATCTTTACGCCATTGACTTCCGCGACGGGCTCACTCAATTGCAGGTAGTTGAGCTTGAGATAACCGTACCCCAGCAGACCAACCACAACCAGGATGCCGGCAGCGGCGATACCCACAATGAGCCTGTTTTGACGGCGTTCCCGCTCGAGGCGGGCCATATGCTTCTTTGTGACAACTTTTTGTGATGTAGAGCTTTGCTTTGCCATTCATTTTCTCCATGACGCAAAGACGGGGTCCTGCGCCTCGCGGAACCCCGCGTCTGCCACGCTCCGCGGGGACATCGTGCCCGCAGGGTATTAACGCCCCTCATCAAAGGACCTGCCCGTGAAAGGCAGCAGGGCAATGTGGCGTGCTTGTTTAACAGCCGCGGCGACCGAGCGTTGGTGCCTGGCACAGGCGCCGGTCTGGCGACGCGGGCGGATCTTGCCATCTTCGGTGATGTATTTCCGAAGCAGGTCTGTCTTTTTGTAGTCAATCGTCAGAGTCTTATCTGCGCAGAATTGACAAAACTTGGGCCTGGCAAAGAAGCGGCGTTCCCCGCCTCCTTCCATGGGGCCTGAGGGTCTTCGATCTTCAGCCATTTAGTACTCCAATTTTATTTCGAAGACCTCAAAAACTTTTGAGGCCTCGTTGCAGTTAGAATGGAAATTCATCCTCGTTGGCGGAAATCTCATTCTCATCCGGGGCAATATCGCCCTGGGGACTTTGATGGTTCTGATCGCGCCGGTCACTTCGCTCACCGAGCATCATCATTTCATTTGCCACAACTTCGACGCTGGTGTGTTTGGTGCCTTCCTTGTCATCCCAGCGGCGGGTTTGCAGGCGACCTTCGATGTAGACCTGCTGGCCCTTATTGAGATATTGTTTGCAGATCTCTGCCAGGTTGCCCCAGGCAACGATATTGAACCATTCCGTCTCGTTGTGACGTTCACCGTCAACTGTATTCCAGGAACGGCTGACCGCGACGGTGAACGTCGTGACGGGCCGCCCGGAGGGGGTGTACCGCATTTCGGGGTCACGTCCCAGGTGACCGATAATTTGGACTTTGTTCAAACCTCGGCTCATGTCAATCTCCTTGGAAAACTGAGAATATCTCTAAAATAATTTATACGGCAGACAACATGTGACGCAGCACAGGCTCGAGGTAGCGAATGTTTCGCTCCAATTCAGCGGTGGACTTTGGGTCCAGCGTAACGTTCAGAAGGACATACTGACCTTCTCTTTGCTTGCGGATCTGGTATGCCAGCTTGCGGCGTCCCCAGACATCCACTTTGTCCACGCTTCCGCCTGCTTCGCTGACCCAGCCAGAGACGCGGTCGACCACACCTTTAAATGCAGTCTCATCCAGTTCAGGCTGGACAATGCAAACAAGTTCGTATTTGCGCATGAGGGTTTCCTCCTTTCCATGGGGTTGCTCCTGTTCAAACCGTGGGTCTGCCGGGAGCGGAAAGGCACGTTGTAGCGTACCTAAGCGGGCTGTAGTTTATCACGAATTGCCGAAATGGGGAGGGTTATAATGAGGAAGTAAACAGGTAGGCAGGTAAACAAGTAGGCAAATGTGTACTTGGTACTTGTTTACTTGTTTACTTGACTACTTATTTCCAAGAGGGCTGCCATGTTCGATCTCCCCGATGATGAAGTTCTTTCCTTATCAAAAGAACATGTTTTCTACACCTGGTCGGCGCAGGCGAAGGTCGATCCCATTGCGGTGAAGCGCGCCGGGGGTGTCTATTTTTGGGATGTGGATGAGAAACGCTATCTCGACTTCAATTCGATGACGATGTGTGTCAATATCGGTCACGGAGACGAGCGGGTCATCAAAGCCATACAGGAGCAGGTGGCGGAACTTCCGTACGCCGCGCCGGGGATGACGACCCGGGCGCGTGCCCTGGCAAGCAAAATGGTTGCGGAGATCACGCCGCAGCAGGCGCTGACAAAAGTGCTGTTCACGCTCGGTGGGGCGGATGCCAACGAGAACGCGCTCAAGCTGGCGCGCGGCTACACCGGCCGGCACAAGATTTTGACCCGCTATCGCTCCTATCACGGGGCAACCGCCGGGGCGATGGCTGCCACGGGCGACCCGCGCCGCCTCGTCTGGGAACCGAACCTGATGACCGGCATCGTGCATTTTCTCGACCCATACCGCTACCGTTCGACCTTCCACCGGACGAATCCCGATATTTCGGAGGAAGAGTTCGCACAGGATTATCTCAATCATCTCGAGGAGATCATCCAATACGAGGGGCCGCAGACCATCGCGGCGATCCTCATGGAGTCGGTCACCGGTACGAATGGCATCATCATCCCGCCCGAGGGATACATGCAAGGCGTGCGGGCGTTGTGCGATAAATATGACATCCTGATGATCGCCGACGAGGTCATGAGCGGATTCGGTCGTACGGGCAAATGGTTTGCCGTCGAACACTGGGATGTCGTCCCGGACATGATCACGATGGCAAAGGGACTGACCTCCGCGTACGCGCCCCTGGGCGCGGTGGCGATGAAGCCCGAGATTGCGGCAGCCTTCAATGAACGCGCCTTCGAAAGCGGGCTCACCTACACATCCCATCCGGTTTCGCTTGCCGCGGCGATCGCGAATATCAACGTGCTGCGGCAGGATCGGATCGTCGAGCACGCGGCTGCCATGGGTCCGGTGTTGAATCGCATGCTGACCGACCTCGGGGAAGCGCATCCCTCCGTGGGCGAGGTTCGCAATATTGGTTTGTTTGGCATTATTGAACTGGTCAGAGATAGAAAGACGAAAGAGCCGCTGGCGCCCTGGAATGGCTCCTCGCCAGAGATGACTGCCCTGAAGAAATATTGCCTGGATCATGGACTGTTTCTCTACACCCACTGGCATACGGTGCTGATCATCCCACCGTTGATCATCACCGAGGAACAATTGAAAGAGGGATTCGATGTTTTGAATAAGGCATTGGAGTTTACCGATACAGCCGCGCAATAAAGATCATCCCCAGACATTTCGAACTTGGGGAAGATTTTTATACCGCGCTGGCTTCGGTATCGGATCAGCCCTGGTTGTGGTATCCTTTTGCCCAGACATCAATGGAGTTGATGGATCGTAGAGCCATACGGCTTTTCTATTCCCATGGACAATCAACCAGCTCTTGGTCGTGAACTTATTATTCCCGCCCTGATCGGCGGATTATCTATCGTTGGGCTCATTATCGTTTTGCTTGGCGGGCGGCTTGTTACTGCGCCTGCCGAGATTGCAGCCACGCCCAGCTCGACGCCATTCCAGTACCTTTATCTGGGGACTGAACCGGCAATCACCACGCTGGTTGTCGCAGGATCTGACATCGCGCCTCCGACGGATGAGCCGGTTGAGGAGTCTCCGGGCTTTGTCACACCCACCCGGCAGTCATTTTCTACTCCGCCCACTCTGATCGTGCTCCCGAGCCTTACTCGGAGCGCCACCAGCAGCGGTCCCACCCGCGCCGCAACTGCCACAAGGACCAGCACACCCTCTGCCGCGAATACTTATGATGATACCGATTCCCGGCTCATCTATAGTGGCAGCTGGGTAACGCAAGCTCCTGTGGCTGGGGCATACCAGGAAACGTTACATATTTCTACTACAATTGGCAACGCGCTAACGTTTACCTTCAGCGGTCAGGAAATTCATTTCTTCTATCAGGCAGGACCAAGCCTCGGAACGGTAACGATTTTCATCGATGATGATACTTTGGGGATTGCAGTCAGTGAAGCCCAGGGAGGGGAATGGACACATACGTTGGAAGCGGGAACACATAATGTTCTCATCAAGCACACGGGCGGCGGATCGGTGAACATTGACAGGTTTGTCTTCCCTGCGGCGACACCCACCCCAACCCGAACACCGACACCAACCGCTACTCCAACCCCATAAGGCTTTCAGGTTCGGCACGCTGGAAGTGGAGGCGATAGGCGGCAGTCTCTTCGAGAATTCCTTTCACCGCGAGATATAACTCGCGCTGCAGGTATTGATTTAACTCGCCATTGCCTGTGGACAAAAGAACGGTCTCTTGCGAAGCATCCCTGTAAATGGATACGTGGCCCCCGGCCGCCATCCACTCCATGCCCAGCCGGATCGCGCCTTCGCGTTGAGCGGTCGCCGCGGCAAGTTCCCCCACAGTCACCTTTCCACCCTTTTGATTGATTGCATATTTTGCGAAACCTGCCAGACGGGTGAGAAAAGCATCTGGCTTCTCTGCAGCAGGCGCGACCCCAAACAGGTAAACCTTTTTTGGCTTTACTGTTTCGAGGGCAAGGCGCAGTTCTGTTGGCGATGGGGGAGCGGTATAGATTGCAAACTCATCCGCCGCATTTAATTCGAAGCGGCTCTTGCCTTTGGCTTTATCCGCGCCCTCTGCCCAGATTTGGAGTGCAGGAGCTTGCTCCTGCAATTTCGCCAGCAAGCTGGCTGACTCCAAACGATAATCAACGATCTCGATCCTGCGTTTCTTCGGTTCCGGGGAAGCTTCCGCGACAACTCTCAACTCCTCAAACTGTAAGGTGACCTGCTTCTCGCCGCGAAATGTGGAGGCGCGCATGGAGTAGGCAATGTCGAATTTACTGCCTTGTTCCGGTAATTCCGCGCCTGCGCCGCCCCACCACAAAATGGATTGAACATTCCCATTTTCATCTTCCACGTTGAGCCGCAGGTGTTCCCTCGCCTTACCCAGCGTGGAAACAGACCTCAAACTCACTTTGTGAGTCGCGAATGTCAGCGACGGGTTCCCTGCTCCAAAGGGCGCGAGCGCTTCCAGGGATTCAGCGAGTTCAATATTGATATCGTTCAAATCCAGCCAGGCATCGATCTGTAATGTTGGTTCTTCACGAATGATCTGTCCCAGCTGATCTTCGATCGCTTTGCCGAGGCCTTTACGAAAAGCGGAAAGTTTCCCGGCTTCAAGCGCCAATCCAGCCGCCATGGGATGACCGCCGAATCCCAGCAGCCGATGCCGCTGTGTGGCGATCGCTGCGGTGATGTTCAATCCCTCGATGGAACGCGCCGAGCCGCGCAGGACCCCGTCTTCCGATTGGTTCAGGAGGATCGCCGGTTTGCGATAACGTTCGACGAGCTTATTGGCGACGATCCCCAACACGCCGCCGGGCCAGTTCTGATTGGTCAGGAGCAGGGCAGGCTCGGAGAGCAGCTCCGGGTTTGCGCGGAGCTGTGCCTCGACTGCTTCGTAGACCTGGTTCGTCAATAACCTGCGCTGCGCATTCAAGCCTTCGATTTGTGTGGCGATCACGCGCGCCCGCGTGGGATCATGGGAAAGCAGCAATTCCACCGCCGGATTGGCATCGCTCAATCGCCCCAGGGCATTCAGGCGGGGAGCAAAGTTGAAACCGATGGTTTCCTCGGTGAGCGATTCGAGGCTTGTCCCGGAGAGTTCAGCCATTACTCGCAAGCCGATCCGGCTCGTATTCCGCAGAACTTGAATGCCGCGCTGGACAAGGGAACGCGTCTCGCCCTTGAGCAAGGCAACATCGGCGATCAATCCGAGGGCGACAAGATCTAAAAGGGAATCGGGTGTCGTTATTCGTGAGTCGGATGACGTTCCCCGATTTCCACTTCCCGATTCCCAATTCCCGATCAACGCTTCCGCAAGTTTGTATGCGACGCCCACACCGGCAAGGTTTTCGAGGATGTGACCTTCAGGCAGCAGCTTGGGATTGACGATTGCTTTTGCATTCGGAAGCGTGGCGCCCAACTCGTGATGGTCGGTGACGACCACGTCCACGCCGCAGGAGTTGGCGTAGTCGATCGCCTCGTAGGCAGTGATGCCCGTGTCGCAGGTGACGATCAGCCTGGCGCCATTGTCAATGATCGGCTTGAGGCTCTCGATGTGGACGCCATGACTCTCCTTGCCGCGGATCGGGATGTAATAAACGACATTTCCGCCCAGGGCTTGCAGCGTCTCGACCAGCAATGTAGTGGAGGATTGTCCATCTACGTCGAAGTCGCCCCAGACGCAGATCATCTCCCTGGCGCGGATTGCAGCCTGGATGCGCTCGACAGCCGGTTCGATATTTGGGAATGGCGTGGGTGGGGTTGAATCCGGGTGGATGAAGGCGCGCGCAGCCTCAGGTGTGTCGATGCCGCGCCGGACGAGAGTCTGCGCGATGAGCGGAGGCAGGCTGAGGTCCGCGAAGGAGGCGGGGACTTCGACGGGAGGGGGATCGATCCAGCGGGTCACGTGCCAAGTATCAGGTGTCAGGTGTCAGGTGTCAAGTTTGGAACCGCGAAGAGCGCTAAGGGCGCGAAACCTAAAAAAGAATTCTTTGCGCTCTTCGCGGTTAATTTTTAAAGCGGCTCAAATCGTGCGGTGAAATGCCTGAGCAATTCGGGCGCGTAGGTAAATTTGTAGCCGCGCACCGATCCAGCGCGACCTTTGATTTTTGCGAACGAATCCGCGATGTAGTCCATGTGGCTCTGTGTGTACGTGCGGCGCGGGATCGCCAGGCGCAGGAGTTCGAGCCTGGGGTAATGCCATATCCCGGTGTCGGGGTCGGGATAGGCGAACATGACCGAGCCGATCTCCACGCCGCGGATGCCGCCTTCCCGGTAGAGTTCCACAGCCAGCGCCTGTGCAGGAAATTCACGGTTGGGGATGTGCGGCAGGATCGCACCCGCATTGACGTAGACGCCGTGCCCGCCTGTGGGTTGGATGGTGGGAATCCCGACTTCGTTGAGGCGCGCCGCCAGGTAGGCGGTCTGACCAAGCCGGTAGGCGAGATACGCTTCGTCGAGGCCTTCGTACAAGCCGACAGCCAGCGCGTCGAGGTCGCGTCCCGCCAGCCCGCCGTAGGTGGGAAAACCCTCGCGCAGGATCAATTCGTTTTTGATGCGCTGAAAAAGATTCTCGTCATTCACACACAACAAACCGCCGATGTTGACGATCGCGTCCTTCTTGGCAGACATGGTCATGCCATCGGCGAGGGAGAACATCTCACGGGCGATCTCTTTCACGGATTGATGCTCACAGCCGGGTTCACGCTGTTTGATGAAGAAACAGTTTTCGGCGTAGCGCGCCGCGTCGATGAAGAAGGGGATTCCATATTCGTGGTAAACCTCCGCAGCTGCCTTGAGATTTTCCATCGAGACGGGCTGCCCGCCTCCCGCGTTGTTGGTCACGGTGACCATGCCGAACGGGATGTTCGCTGCACCGGTCTTTTCGATAAATGCGCGCAGCTTGTCGATATCCATGTCCCCCTTGAAGGGATGCGAGTTTGTGGGATCGAAGGCTTCGTCGATCACGAGATTGGTCGGGCGCCCGCCGCGGGCCCGGATGTTGGCGTCAGTGGTGTCGAAGTGCATGTTCGAAGGGACGGATTGTCCGGGCTTGACCAGGCACGCGGACAGAATGTTCTCGGCGGCGCGTCCCTGATGAGTCGGGACGAAATACTTGAAACCAAAAATATCCTCCACCGCAGCCTTGAGCCGGTGGAACGAACGCGCGCCCGCGTAGGACTCGTCGCCGCGCATGATCGCCGCCCACTGCTCCTGACTCATCGCGCCCGTGCCCGAATCGGTGAGGAGGTCAATGAAGATATCCTCAGCCTTGAGCGCGAACAGGTTGTACCCTGCCTCCCTGAGCGCGGCTTCGCGCGCCTCCGGCGAGATGAGGCGGATCGATTCGGTCACTTTGATGCGGAAGGGTTCGGGGGGATAGATGGTAGTCATTTTGCCTCCATATTTGAGTATTCGTCAAATTTGGGTAGCGAGCCTGGCATGTGTTCCCCTTGTGCCATTCGGTCTCCAATGACAAATTTATTCTACGACTTATCCCCTTTTTTGTCTGTAACAAATGTCATGACGTTTTACCTAAAACAGGATCAGTACTTTGTGAATTGTCCATGAGACTTCCGCCAACAGCCCCGCTTGGCACGGGATCTTCGACGTGCAGGGGGATTGACATAACATCATTAGCTTCATCCCGTTATATACAATACAGGGGCATATTTGCTTTAGGAATTGAGAGTTAAAGCCAAAAAACTGTAGTCTTGTTGGAAGACGCAACCAGATGCAAAAAGTTATGGAAAAGAGGTGAAAATGAATAAAGGAGAGAACATGCTGGGTGAAAAAAACGCAACCTGTGAGGTCTGCGGCAACAGCTACGACAAGTGTTTCGAGGTGAAGATGGGCGGCGAGACGCATGTCTTCGACAGCTTCGAGTGCGCCATCCACGCCCTGGCACCGACCTGCGCGCATTGCAGCTGCCGGATCATTGGTCATGGCATGGAAACGGCGAATGCCCTGTATTGCTGTGCTCACTGCGCCGCGCAACACGGCGTCCATAGCCTGGAAGACCGCGTCGAGGAGAAGAGCAAAGTATGAAGCTCAGTGGGATCATAACGCGCCAGGTGGAGGTCATCCAGCCGGACGACTCCCTGCAATCCGCGGCGAAGAAAATGCGAGATCGGGATATTGGTTTTTTTGCCGGTCTGCGATGGGGCGACGCTGCTGGGTGTACTCAGTGACCGGGACATTACCATCCGCGCGCTGGCAGATGGCATGGATGTCAATATCATGCTGGCTCGCGACCTGATGACGACTCCTGCGATCTGCTGTTTCGAGGATCAGGATGTCAGGGAAGCCGCCAAAATCATGGCAGAGAACCAGATCCGCCGCCTGGTGATTTTGAGCCGCGACGACAAACGTCTGGTGGGTGTCATTTCCCTGGGCGATCTCGCACGGAACGGCACGGCGAATCTTTCGGGCAAGGTGCTGCAGAAAGTCTCCGAGCCCGAAGCTTCAGAGCCAGCAAATAATGTGTAGCGCGTCTTCGGAATAAGAAAGCGTCCTGTTTCACCGCTGGTTCTCAGCGGTGAAATATTTATATGACAGACTGATCCTCCATTTTCTCGAGACCGGCAGGACTTTCGAATCTATTCCGTGAAGCATCTTCAAATCGTAACTGAAAGCCTGCAAGGACCCTTTCCAACACAGGAAGCAAGTGAGTGACTCTTTTTGCCCTGATTATCCAATCCCACATGGGTTCGAATTTCTTCCAGCCACCGGCATAAGCCATATGCCTGAGTTGGTTTGCCAGTCCCTCATGTGCCTGCGAAGATTGAATAATATTCTTCCAACGATAAAATTCCTTATAAGCATGCCAATAACCGGTTTCAAGGACTTGAGGGTTCATTCGTCTGGGTTGGAAAACAGAATGCCTTGTGTCATATAGATCCCAGTTCGACGTCCTGATTCGCCCTTCCCCCTGTATCCTCTTATGGAGAGCGGTTCCGGGATAAGGAGTAAGAATATGGAAGGTTGCAGTTTCAACTCCTTGTCTGACCGCCCATTCGACAGTTCTATCGAAAACATCCTCCTCATCCTCGTCCATTCCAAAGACAAAACTGGCGTTTACCATTACTCCGAGATCGTGCAATCTTCGAATGGCAGTGGAGTAATCCCGGTTCAGGTTTTGGTATTTGTGCTGTTGGATCAGGTTGGCGGGATCGAGGGTCTCGAATCCTACGAACAGACTGCGCAATCCACTGGCGACCGCTTTTTCCAGCAAACCGGGCTTGCGGACGGATTGGACTGTCCCTGCAGCCTGCCATAGACGATTCATGCCGCGCATTCCGTCAAAGAGACTTCCCGCGAAATGAGGATTTCCAAAGAGATGATCGTCCAGGAAGTACAGATGTTTTCCGGGCAGGCTTTCGATTTCTGCCAGCGCCCGGTCAACCCTCAGCGTGTAGAAAGATTTTCCGCCCTCGAAGAAGGCTTCCTTGTAGCAGAAGTCGCAGACGTGCGGGCAGCCGCGTGATACGACGAGCGAATTTGGGACCAGATATAGATGTCGCTTGATCAGATCGCGGCGTGGAAATGGCAGGCCGTCTAATGTGCGGGTTTTCGAAATGTACTTTGGTCGCGGGTGCTTCGCTCGGAAATCATGAAGAAAAAGGGGCCAGGTATCCTCTCCGGGGCCGATAAAGATCGTATCCGCATGTGCCTGGGCTTCCTCTGGCAGGGAGGTAACGTGCAGCCCGCCCAGGCAAACATAGGCTCCTTTTGCCCTGTAATGATCGGCGATTTGATAAGAGCGATAGGCAGAGGTGATATAAACCTGAATGACAACCAGATCCGGTTCGTCGTCCAAATCCAGAGTTTCGACATGCTCATCCTGTAAAACGGCTTCATCCTGATCGTCGAGATAAGCAGCCAGGGTTGCCAGGCCCAGCGGAGGGAATAACGAATACTTGATGGGTCTCCAGAACGGACTTTTTGCTTCCGTCAGGGCGGGCAGGATCATTTTGACTTTCATGACAATTCTCCTTTGGCGGCTGGGATAGGAGCCTCACTTGTCGATGAAGTGTCAGGGAGAATCCATTGCATTTCATTGCGGCGGACTGTCAAATGGCGTCAAACTCTATCAGATTTCAGTGTTACAAGTCCGGCAGGAAACCGGGTTTTCCCTCCTGGAAATGGTATGATTGACAGTCCATCAGGGTTCATGATGTACTCTGCAATGCAATCGAGGTTTTCATGTTTGGTTTTTTCAAAAAGCGGGAAGAAGTTTTCCATAAACTGATTCAGGAGCAGGCCTCCATCACATATGATGGGGTGAAACTGCTCGTCAGGTATTTCGAGACACAGGATCGTGAAATCGCGGAGCAATTGGCGCTCAAAGAAAAGGAAGCCGATGAAGTCCGGCGTATCCTGATCGATGAGTTGAACAGCACGTTTGTCACCCCGTTTGACCGGGAGGATATTTTCGCTCTTTCGCGTTCGATCGATGATGTGATCGACTATGCCGACAGCACCGTCAGTGAGATGGTGCTTCTCAAGGTGGAACCTACGCCGTACATGCAGAGGATTGCAACCCTTTTGAAAGATGCGGCGTACGAGATCTACCAGGCAGTTCAACGTCTCCAGAAGAACCCGTCCGTGGCGATCGATCATGCCCAGCGCGCCAAGGCGCTCGAAAACCGCGTCGAGGGAGTTTATCGCGAAGCAATCGCCGACCTGTTTACAGGACCGGAAGATATTCATCATGTTGTTGAAATGCTGAAGTTTCGCGAGGTATACCGGCATCTCTCGAATGCAGCCGACCGCGGGGATGAAGCGGGGAACATCATTGCAGATATCGTGGTGAAGAAGACCTAGCGGCCCTGCCGTTGCGAGGCGGTATTGATCCGCCGTGGCAATCTCATGTACCGCAGGAGATTGCTTCCCGAAGGCTCGCAATAACGGATTCCAAATATGTCCCAGGAACTACTTCTTGTCATTGCCCTTGCGCTGATCTTCGATTTATTGAACGGGATGCGGGATGCCAGTAACATCGTCGCGACCATGATCTCCTCGCGCGCCTTCGGTCCACGTACGGCGCTGGGGCTTGCCGCAGTGGCGGAATTTTTGGGTCCCTTCCTGTTTGGGGTTACGGTCGCCAAAACAATTGGTGACGAGATCGTTCAATCGAATGTGTTGACATTGAGCGTGATCCTGTCTGCCCTGGTCGGGGCAATCCTGTGGAATTTGATCACATGGTATTTTGGCATCCCGGGCAGTTCCTCTCACGCGCTGATCGGCGGGATGGTGGGCGCGGTGCTGATCGGAGCCGGACTCGAGGCGATTAAATTTGCCGGGTTGTACAAGGTCTTGATCGCCCTGTTTGCATCCCCTCTGATTGGCTTCCTGATTGGTTTTGCCGTGACCAGATTGATCTATTTCCTGGTGCGCAATGCAACGCCGCGAATAAACAGCCTGTTTAAAAATGGTCAATTGGTCACTGCAGTTGCGATCGCGTTCAGCCACGGGACGAATGACGCCCAGAAGACGATGGGTATCATCGCATTGAGCCTGGTCATTGGCAACGTGCTGCCGGTGTTCCAGGTGCCGACCTGGGTGATTGCAGTCAGCGCGGCGGCGATTGCCATCGGCACGAGTCTGGGTGGCTGGCGGTTGATCCGGACGCTGGGCGGAAAGTTCTACAAGATCCGGCCCCTGCATAGTTTTTCAACGCAGCTGAGTTCCGCGGGGGTGATCCTGGCCGCCTCGTTTCTCGGAGTGCCGGTCAGCACCTCGCAGGTGGTCAGTTCGGCGATCATCGGCGTGGGATCTGCAGAACGCGTCAGCAAAGTCCGCTGGAGCGTGGCGGAGGAAATCATGACTGCCTGGCTGATCACCATCCCGGCGAGTGGATTGCTTTCCGCAGGAACCTGCTGGCTGCTGGCAAATATCGTGCCCTGACAATCTGAGCCGTCATTGGCGGGTATAATGGACTGAATTTATTCCCTGCCGCCACGAGGACTCCGCGCGTGACAAAACTTTTCTTTGCAACCGACATCCATGGCTCAGATATTTGCTGGAGTAAGTTTCTCAACGCAGGGAAGTTTTATGGAGCCGATGTATTGCTCCTCGGGGGGGACATGACGGGCAAAGCGGTTGTCCCGTTTCTGCATCTGGGTGGAAAAAAATACCGCGTCACATTGCTTGAACAGGTGTTTGATATTTCAACGGACGATGAGCTGCAGGATCTGATCAAACGCGTCCGCAGCCGTGGTTATTATCCGTACCTGACGAACCCTGATGAGATTGCGGAACTTGAAGACGAGCCTGAAAGAGTGCAGCAGATCTTTGTGCAGGCAGTGCTGAAAGTGATGCAGCAATGGATGGACCTCGCCGATAAAAAACTGGACGGCACGGACAGGAAAGTCTATTGCTGCCCCGGCAACGATGATATGGTTGAAGTGGATGATCTCGTGCGCGCCTCCCGGCGCGTGCTCCTGGTCGAGGGGCAGGTGACTCCCCTCGACGGAATCCACGAAATGATCGCCTCGGGCTGGTCGAATCGAACACCCTGGAATACGCACCGCGAAGAGGACGAGGACCATCTCAAGGTCCGGTATGAAGCGATGATCTCCGAACTCAAAGACCCGCGCAACGCGGTCTTCAACATCCACGTGCCGCCCTACAAGTCGAGTCTCGACGAAGCGCCGGAACTGGATAAGGACTTGCGTCCCAAAATGGCTGGGCAGGCGCTGACGCCCGTCGGCTCGACCGCGGTCCGCAAAGCCATCGAAGAGACTCAGCCCCTGCTCGGTCTGCACGGACACATCCATGAAGGCCGCGGCGCCTCACGCATTGGCAGGACGCTGTGCATCAACCCCGGTTCGATGTACGAACAGGGCACGCTGCTCGGCGCGCTTGTGACACTTGGCAGGAACAAGATTCAGAATTACGTGTTGACTACGGGATAACCTCCCTCACCCCCGGCCCCTCTCCCTTATCGCGCTGAGCGGAGCGCCAGCGAAGACGAAGCGGAGAGAGGGGTGAATAAACCAAAGGAGTGTTCCATGACCAGCTTGTTTGTCCGCAAAGCGACCGGCCTGGTGCGTTCGTGGTCGGTCTTCGACGCGTTCATCTACGCGTTGTTCTCCATCAACCTGATCACCCTGGGATTGTATATCTTCAGCCAGATGTACTTCTTCGAGGGCGGCATGGTGTCGGCGTTGATCGTCAGCGCGGTGTTCATTTTCTTTGAGGTCATCGTGTATGCTGCGCTGATCGCCGTGATGCCTCGTTCCGGCGGCGATTATGTTTGGCAGAGCCGCATCCTCGGTGGGGCAGTGGGCTTTATCCTGGCGGTGACAGGCTGGTGGTTCATCCTGTGGTTGTGGGTGCCGCTGTATGGAGATATGTTCCGCCATATTGTGCTGGTGCCGATCCTGGGCATACTTGGCTTCCGGGAGGCAGCCCTTTGGTTTGCCGGAACACAGCACGGCGCGTTTACTTCATCCCTCCTTACGCTGGCGATTGTAAGCGTGATTGTAGCGCTTGGCATGAAAACCTATGCGCGCATTCAGAAGTTCTCATTCTATGGCGGCATGCTGGGATTGTTGATTGTGGTTGTATTGTTGCTGACCGGCTCCCAGGCAGCCTTCCGGGAAGGGCTGGAAGCGAACGCGGCTTCCATGTTCGGCGCGCAGCCCGGCGTCTATGATGCAACGACTGCCCTGGGCACGAATGCCGGGGCAATCACTCCGTTCAGCGGCGGACCCTTCCTGGCGATCTTTTTGCTGATCCCCTATATGGTCTTCTTCAATTTATGGCCCAACTGGGGCGCGACTCTCTATGGCGAGGTGCGCGGCGCAACGGATTTCAAACGCAATATCTCCGGCATGGGTTGGGCGCTGGCCGGGACAACCATTTTGGGGATTATCCTGCTGTATGCCATCAGCAGGACCATCGGCTGGGATTTTTACATGCAAGCCAACGGCGCATGGTGGAATTACACCTGGGAGCTATCGCCGGATGCACCTGCCCTGCCGTTCTGGCCCTATCCAGCATTGTTTGCGGCGTTTCTCACATCCAGTAAACTCCTTCAATTCATTGTAGTGGCATTGATGAGTCTGTGGTGGTTCGGCTGGAGTGGCACGGTCTTCCTTTCCTCCACGCGTGTGATCTTTGCAGCCGCCTTCGACCGGCTGCTCCCTGAAAAGGTTGCGGAAGTGGATCAGCGCACAGGCACGCCGGTCTATGCCCTGCTGTTGATGACCGTTCCTTCGATATTTATTGCCTATCTGTACAATTACAATATTGCCAACTTCTACTCTCTGACACTTTGCTCCACGCTGGTCATCGCAGTCACTTTTCTGGGTACTACGATCGCGGCGATCATCCTGCCCTATCGGAAACCTGAATTATACAATGCCTCACCGGTTGCAAAATACAAGCTACTTGGCCTGCCTTTGATCACAGTAGCCGGGGTGATCTTCGGTGGATTCCTTGTCTTCCTGCTCTACCAGTGGATTCTCGATCCGAATGCGCTGTACGGCATTGGGTACAGCATCAACGAAAATGGATATAAGAACGGCACTTCCATCATTTATATGCTGGCGAATTATGCCCTTGCCGCGCTGATTTACTTTGGCTTCAAAGCCGCGCGCCGGCGGGAAGGCATCGATCTCGATAAGGTCCATGCGGAAATCCCGGTGGAATAACGAACTTGAAACGTATACCCCTCTTCCCTTCGAATAGGGAGAGGGGTATAAAGAACGATATGGATACATTACCTGAACTTGTTTCTGAGATGAATCGTCTGATCACTGCGGCACACCATCACCGGATCCACTTGCGCGCTTTTGGTGGACTGGCTATTTACGAGCATAGCCGCAACGATCCGCGCTTCTTCCACCGTGAGTCGCCCGATGTGGATTTCATGGTCCCCAAAAAGGAATGGCGCAAACTCGAACCATTTTTTCAAAAGATGGGCTATTCGCCTCACAAACAGTTCAACCTGCTGAATGGGTCGCAGCGTCAGATTTACTACAACCGGAAAACGGGCCACCGCATCGATATACTGGTGGGTGATTTCGAGATGTGCCATAAACTGCCTCTGAATGGTCGTTTGAAAATGCACCCCATCACCATTCCTTTGGCAGAGTTGTTTCTTTCAAAGGCACAGATCATCCAGCTTAACCGCAAGGATGCCTTTGATATGATCTCTTTGCTGCTCAATAATGACATTGGTGATGAGCGTGAAGGGAAAATTGATCTGGAACGGATCGCCCGGCTTTGTGCCCGTAACTGGGGACTTTATAAGACCACATTTATCAACCTCAAACGTGTCGAGGATTTACTCGTCGCTGAAGATCTTGGATTGAGTGGCGTTGAGCATGAAGTTGTGTTACACCGTATTCAAATGCTCAAGTCGGTTATGGAATCCAAACCAAAGACGGTCGCGTGGAGGATGCGCAACATTCTCGGCACGCGTGTCCGCTGGTACGCCGAAGTGGAGGAAGTGGAGCAATGACCAGAGGTGCCAGGATCGTTCTTGGGATGATTCTCCTGATCCTTTCCTGTGCATTATTGATCTGGAGCCTCCTGCCCGCGCGCCGCGAGACACGGACTCAACCGATCTCGCCTGCCGAACTACAGTTGCCAACCCCTTCTTCGTTCGTCATCTCATCCATTCTGTGAGAACCATGAACCGCACGTTGATCTTCACTATCATCATTGGGGTCATTCTTCTGGCTGGTTGTGGCGCGCCCGCGGCCGCGCCTCCGGCAGAGAGTGCAACTGAATCTGTAGATGAAGCGCCGCAAGCGACCAAAGTACCCTCTGGGGCAACAGAGCCTGCTCTTGTTGAGCCGACCGCGGCTTTCCCGTCCGAATCGACGCCCACTGTCGCTGCGGCGTTCACGCCGCAGCCCGCATTCCCCGAACGCCGTCGCCTGACGCTGGAATTTCCGCCTCGCATCCGCGCGGGCGATTCGGATGTGGTCCGGCTGACGCTGGAGGTGGATGATTTGGGTAACATCACACCGACTGCCGAGATGGGCGGGAATGTGGTCACGGGAGAAGTCATTGAAATCCCGAACCTCTATGAATCCCATCATGTCATCGCCGAAGCGCGTTTCGACATTGCCGGGATGGAAGTACGCCCGCCGGATTTGGTCAGCCAGCCATTGACGCAGGGCACCTCCGCCACCTTTTACTGGAGCATTCGCCCGCAGGCAGCTGGTGATTATCGCGGAACCATCTGGCTGTACCTGCGGTTCGTGGATAGGTTGAACGGCGAAGAAAGCCTCAAAACGGTATCTGCTCAAATCGTAGAGGTCGAGGCGGTCAATCTCCTGGGTCTCTCCGGGGCAGTGGCGCGCACAACGGGGGTGGTGGGTTCGATCGTGGGGACAGTCCTTGGCTTCCCATTTCTGGAAGACATTGTAAAGTTCCTTTTCAAGAGACGCCGCCAGCATCACAAGTGAATATATGACGAAAATCACCTGAAAAATTGACATGCTTTCAATGGCAGCGGTTGTCCTTCATGGTACAATTTCGCCGTTTGTAATACAAATTTTGCCGTAAAAGATATATTCGCCCTGGAGAAGCTATGAGTCCGTGGATTTACATTGGTTTGTTCTTTATTGTTGGGCTGATCATCCCAGTCGGCGCGATCGGCTTTGCGTGGTTTCTGGGACCCAGGAAGTCCAACCCCATCAAACGAACAACGTATGAGTGCGGCATCGAAACGGTTGGAGACAGCTGGGTGCAGTTCAAGGCTCAGTATTACATTTTTGCCCTGGTCTTCCTGGTCTTCGATGTCGAGACCGTGTTCCTGTTCCCCTGGGCCGTCCGGTTGGGCCAACTCGGGTTGTTTGCCGTGGTGGAAGGCATCATCTTCATTCTCATCCTCCTTGCGGGCCTGGTGTATACCTGGCGCAAAGGGATGCTGGAGTGGGCGTAATCCCTATGTAGTAACGAAAAAGAGGCTGATTGGATACATTTGTCCATTCAGCCTTTTGTTTGTATAGTGCTTTGGAGTGCAAGACTGCCCGCAGGGCGTGCTCTTGCATTTGGGCGGCAAGCTGCCTCACTCCAAAATCAGGAGAAACGTATGAGTTTTTGGAATGATCCTCTCAAGATAGCCGCAGACTGGTTGATGGGCATCTTCACAGGCTGGGGAATGCCCGAGATCGCTGCACAAATATTGATCGGTTTCCTGGGCGTCTTCCTGTTGGTCGCCCTGCTGATGGTGCTGGATATCTTCCTCGTCTGGGTGGAGCGCAAGGTGGTGGCGCGCTTCCAGGACCGCCTCGGACCGAACCGGGTGGGTCCCTGGGGGCTGATCCAGCCCTTCGCCGATATCATCAAGCTGATCATCAAGGAAGACACCACGCCCGGCGGCGCGGACAAGGTTGTGTATAACATTGCGCCCATGCTCTCGATGATGTCCGTTCTGATCCTGTGGGCGGTGGTACCGCTGGCTCCAAAGATCATCGGCGTGGATTTGAACATCGGCGCCCTGTACATCATTGCCGCAGGCGCGATCGGCACGCTTGCCATCATCATGGCGGGCTGGTCCTCGAATAACAAGTTTGCCCTGATCGGCGCGTTCCGCCAGGTGGCGGTGATGGTTTCGTTCGAGATCCCCATGCTGACCATGCTGCTGATCCCGACCATTTTTGCCGGGTCGATGGGATTCAATGCGATCATCGAAGCCCAGGATATCTGGTACGTGTTTCTCGCCCCGCTCGCCGCGGTGATCTTCCTGATCGCGGCGATTGCCGAACTGGGACGTGCGCCCTTCGATATGGCGGAAGGCGAGTCCGAGATCGTGGCTGGTTTCAATATCGAATATTCCGGGATGAAATTTGGCATGTTCTATGCGGGCGAACTTTTACATGCCTTCACATTCGGCGGCTTCATGGGAATTTTGTTCTTTGGCGGCTACCGCTTCTTCGGACTGGAACAGGTCAGCGCATTCCTTGCCGTCGCCGTGATCGTATTCAAGGCGTTCATCGGCTATTGGATCATCATGTGGGTCAAGTACACGCTGATGCGCATCCGCATCGATCACATGCTGGCATTCAACTGGAAGTTTCTCACGCCGCTGGCTTTCACTCTTTTGATGGTCACCGCCCTGATGAACGCGCTGCTCGCGGGGACCTCACCCTGGATCTACACATCAGGCATGTTCCTGTCGAATGTCGCTCTCGGCTGGATCGCGCTGGAAGTGGCGCGCCGCTACAGCCGCCGGGAACGTGCAAGGGTGGAGGGGGTAGTGACGACTTCGCGAAGCACCCTGGTAGGGTAAGTCGTCACTGCGGAGGATATCAATATGACCGGTGAACAAATTATTTTTCTCCTGACAGCTCTCTTTACGCTTGGTTCCGGCGTCATGGTCGTGACCTCGCGCAACCTCATCCACGCGGCGCTGTGGCTGGTGTCTGCCCTCTTCGGTGTGGCTGTGACATATGCCCTGCTGGACGCCGCGTTCCTGGCAGTGGTGCAGGTGGTGGTGTACATCGGCGCGATCGCCATCCTGTTCATCTTCGCGGTGATGCTCACCCGCAAGGACATGCGCGACCAGGGTCCGCAGATGAACACGAACTGGTGGTTCGGCGCATTGCTCTCCGTGCTGGTCTTTGGCGGACTGTTCTTCCTGCTGCAGGGGTGGAGCGGTTTATCGAGGACCGCGAGCCCCATCCCGCCCGGGTTTGACTCGATCTCCGAGCTGGGAAATGCCCTGATCTCGCCGGATGCATATGTCCTGCCGTTCGAAGTCGCTTCCGTGCTGCTGGTGGCGGCGCTGATCGGCGCGGTTTACGTTGCGTTCAACCCCCGTTCCGGGGACACTCGGAAATAGGATAGGTGCACATGGTCCCACTTTCCTGGTATCTTATTTTTGCAGCGGCGCTTTTCAGTATCGGTTTGTTCGGCGTGCTCTCACGCAGGAACGCGGTTGCGATTCTGCTCGGTGTCGAACTGATGCTCAATTCCGTGAACATCAACCTGGCTGCCTTCTGGAGATACGGCGACGTTTCTCAGATGGCAGGTCAGGTCTTCGCGATCATCGTCTTCGCGGTGGCGGCAGCGGAAGTGGCTGTCGGCCTGGCACTGGTGATCTCGGTCTATCGCCGTCGCAACACGGTTGTGGCGGACGAAATCAACATGATGAAGTGGTAGTTCGCAGATCGCGTATCGTCTATCGCCTATCGGAAATTACGATACGCGATACGCGATACGCCATACGCGACAACACCTGGAGGCTTCATGGCAACTGAATTGTTAATTTGGCTCATTCCCCTGCCCCCTGTCCTGGCATTTTTCCTGATCGTGCTGCTCACGAACAGGAATAAGGCGCTCAGCCACACTGTGGGTGTGGGCGCGGCGTTCCTTTCTTGGCTGGGCAGCATGGTCGTTTTTGTGCGTGCCCTCGGCGTGGAACACCTGGGCGAGCATCCTTTCGTATCGTCCGTGACCTGGCTGCCGCTGGGTGAAACCACTGACACCTATTTCGACATTGGCATACTGGTAGATCCAACCGGCGCGGCAGTGCTGTTCTTCGTGGCATGGACGATCTTCATGATCTTCCTGTACAGCGTTGGTTATCAAAACTTCGGCCAGCCGAAGGGTGATCATGACCAGGCGGGATTGCCGCCTCACGGCGCGACCGTGGAAGAACATGGACATAGGCATAGGGTGCCCTCGGTCGAGCCGATGTATTCACGTTTCTTTGCCTTCCTGGGTTTGTTTGCCTTCGGTATGTATGTGCTCGTGCTCTCAGACAACCTGCTTACCCTCTTTGTAGGCTGGGAGATCATGGGTTTATGCTCGTACCTGTTAATTGGCTTCTGGTATGCAAAACCATCCGCGCGTGAAGCAGGAGTCAAAGCTTTCATGACGACGCGTGTCGGTGATGTGTTCATGCTGCTGGGTGTAGCATATCTTTATTCTGCAACCGGGACCCTGTCCTTCCGTGAGATCTTTACCGAAGGGGTTTTGCACACCCTCGCGACCGTTCCAAGCGGCGTGCTTGGTCTCTCTGCGGCAGGCTTGATCGGCCTGCTGCTCTTCATCGGGGCGGTCGGTAAATCGGCGCAGTTCCCGTTGCACGTCTGGCTGCCGGACGCGATGGAAGGTCCCACCCCCGTCAGCGCGATGATCCATGCCGCGACGATGGTCTCGGCGGGCGTTTACCTGGTCATCCGCATGTTCCCGCTCATCAGCCTTGATCCAACGACGATGGCAATTGTGGCGTTCATCGGCGCGTTCACGGCGCTCTTCTCCGCGACGATCGCGGTGGCACAGAACGACATCAAGCGCGTGCTCGCCTACTCGACCATCTCCCAGCTTGGTTTCATGATCGCGGCGCTGGGCATTGGAGCCTACGTCGCGGCAGCCTTCCACCTGATTACCCATGCCTTCTTCAAAGCCCTGCTCTTCCTCGGTTCCGGCTCGGTCATTCACGGCATGGAACACGGCGTCCTGCACACCGGGGATCACAAAGTCGACCCGCAGGATATGTTCAACATGGGTGGCTTGCGCAAAAAGATGCCGATCACGTTCTGGACCTTCCTGATTGGCGGCTTTGCACTTTCGGGCTTCCCGGTCCTGACGGCTGGCTTCTGGTCGAAGGATGAGATCCTGGCGGACGCGTTCGGACATGGGCACTGGGCGGTCTTCATTACCCTCGCCGTTGCAGCCTTCCTGACTGCTTTCTACACCATGCGCCAGATCACTCTGACCTTCCTCGGCGAACCTCGCACAAAGGAAGCCGAGCACGCCCAGGAGACTCCCTGGACGATGACCGTGCCGCTGGTCGTTTTGGCGTTCTTCGCTGTGACCGCTGGCTGGGTCGGCATCCCCGAGCATTTTCCTGCCCTCGGCGGACTCATCCCGAACTGGTTCCATGAATTCGTGGGCGGGACGCTGGCGGAACACCCCGAAGCCGTTGAATTTAGCATATGGCCCTTGCTTACATCCCTCTTTGTGGCGCTGGGCGGACTGGGGCTGGGTTGGCTTGTCTATCGCAATGTAAAAACACCGGCAGAAGACCGACTGCAAATCCCTGTCCTCAAGAACAAGTATTACTTTGACGAAATCTATGATTACCTTTTCGTCAAACCTGCCTACTGGTTTGCGGAGACCGTCATTTACAAGTTCATGGATCAGGGCGTGATCGACGGCTTCCTGCACAGCTTCGGTCCGGTCACAGACAGGTTCGGTTCAGCCATCCGCAACTATTTTGACCTGCCGGTCATCAATCGTTTCTTCGGGGATGGCTCGGCAAATGTCACATACTGGTTTGGCGGTAAATTGCGCGTTGTCCAGACGGGACGCATCCAGCAGTATCTGATGTTCGCGTTGGTGGTGTTCATTGCCGTTGGCGCCGCCCTCTATTTCTTCCTGCTGGCTTAAGGAGTAAGTGATGAACTTCATCGATACTCATCTTCTCTCGTTGATCTTGTTTGTCCCTGCGCTCGCGGCGGTCATCATCTTATTCCTGCCGAACGGTGAAAACAGAGTGTTTCGCTGGTTTGCGTTTGGGGCAAGTTTTATCCCGTTTGTGTTGTCGCTCCTGGTCTGGTTCCGCTTCGATGCGAACCAGTCCGGTTTCCAGTTCGAAGAGATCTATGTCTGGTACGAAGCGATCGGTTCATCCCTGCACCTCGGTGTGGACGGCCTCTCGCTTACGATGGTCCTGCTGACGACGATCCTGACGCCGCTTTCCATCCTGGCTTCGTTCAGCATCACTGACCGCGTCAAGGCGTACATGATCTTGTTCCTCCTGCTCGAGACCGGCATGCTCGGCGTGTTCATGGCGCTCGACCTGTTGATCTTCTTCGTCTTCTGGGAAGTGGGTCTGGTGCCGATGTACTTCCTCATCAACCAGTGGGGGAGCGCGAATCGAAATTATGCTTCGCTCAAGTTCCTGATCTATACCATGGGTGGATCGCTCGGGCTTTTGCTCGGTATCCAGTTACTGGGCGTCTTGTTCAATACGTATGACCTGCAAATCATCACCGCGCAGTGGTCCACATACACGGAGGATATTGCAGGGATCCCTGCGAGCACATTCAAAACAGTTGCGTTCTGGGCGTTCGTGATTGCGTTCGCGATCAAAGTCCCTGTGTGGCCCTTCCACACCTGGCTCCCTGACGCGCATACCGAGGCGCCGACAGCCGGCTCGATGATCCTGGCGGGCGTGCTGCTCAAACTCGGCGCGTACGGTTTCCTGCGCCTCATCCTGCCGCTGTATCCGGAGCAGGCGCGGGTCTTTGCGGGCGCACTGGCTGTCCTGGCGACGGCGGCGATCGTCTTCGGCGCGTTCGCCTCCTACGCCCAGACGGACTTCAAACGGCTGGTCGCGTACTCGTCTGTGAATCACATGGGCTTTGTTGTGCTCGGGATCGCCGCGGCAGGTCTGGCGTCCGGAACGCCCGATGCGCACATCGCCTTGAATGGAGCCATCCTGCAGATGTTCAATCACGGCCTATCGGCAGCGGGCATGTTCTTCCTGGTTGGCGTGATCTACGAGCGGACACATACGCGTAATCTCAATGAATTCGGCGGGTTGTTCCCGCTTGTGCCCGTCTATGGCGGTATCCTGATCTTCACCAGCATGGCTTCGCTCGGCCTGCCCGGACTCAATGGCTTCGTCTCCGAGTTCCTGGTCGTGCGGGGAGCGTGGCCCATCCTGCCAGTTTACACAGCGATCGCGATGCTTGGCTTGCTCTTCACGGGTGCGTACATCCTGAAGGGAATCAAGATGGTTCTGCATGGTCCCCTGAACGAACATTGGGCCCCTGCGGGTGGAGAACATAAGTTGACCGAGATCAACACACGCGAAATCCTTGTCATGGTTCCGTTGATGGCACTCATCTTGTGGATCGGCATCTGGCCCGCATGGATCCTGGATGTAATCAACAAAGCTGTGGTCAGGCTCTTCTAAGAGGTGGATGATGAATTTCCCTGTTCTTAGTGTCATCACGTTCACACCGATGGTCGCGGCAGTCCTGATCCTGCTGCTGCCGGCCCAGCGGAAGAACGAAGCCCGGGCGGTGGCGCTCGCCGCCGCGACCTTTGCACTGATCCTGTCCTTGTGGGCATACTTCAACTATGACCAGGCTGCTGCTGGTTATCAATTTGTTGAAAAGTACACATGGCTAAATCTTGGTCAGCTCAACATTTCACTGCACTTCGGCGTGGACGGCATCAGCATGCCGCTCGTGCTGTTGACCGGTGTGGTCATGTTCACAGGCGTGCTGATCTCCTGGGGCGATGACCATCCGCATGTGATGGCGGGCATCCAGGATCGCCCGCGCGAGTTCTTTGCCTTTCTGTTCGTCCTTGCCAGCGGTGTGTTCGGCGTGTTCGTCTCGCTCGACTTGTTCATGCTGTTCTTCTTCTACGAGATCGCAGTCTTCCCGATGTACCTGCTGATCGTCATCTGGGGCTGGATTGTGACGCGCGAATACGCAGCGATGAAACTGACCCTCTACCTGTTCATTGGCTCGGTCGTTTCTTTAGTCGGTGTACTGGTGATGTACTGGGTTGCAGGTCAGAATACGGGCGTTTACACATTTGACATGCTTCAAATGGAAAAGGCTGGCTTTTCGCAGACGTTCCAGGATATCTGGTTCCTGCCGGTCTTTCTGGGCTTCGCAGTCCTGGGCGGTATCTGGCCCTTCCACAACTGGTCGCCGGACGGCCACGTTGCCGCACCGACGGCGGTTTCCATGTTCCACGCAGGTGTGTTGATGAAGCTTGGTGCGTTCGCTGCGCTGCGGGTAGGCATTATGCTGCTGCCGCAGGGAGCACAGACCTGGTCCTGGCTGATCATGATGTTCGCGGCGATCGCGGTCGTCTATGGCGCGTACATTGCCTTCGTGCAGACGGATTTCAAATATATGGTCGGCTTCTCATCCGTTTCGCACATGGGACTGGTGATGCTGGGATTTTCCACGCTCAACCGTGACGGTCTGCTTGGCTCAGGCGTGCAGATGTTCTCGCACGGCGTCATGACGGCGCTCTTCTTTGCCGTCGTCGGCATGATCTACGACCGTGCTCACACGCGCGAGATCCCCGAATTGGGCGGGATCAATAAAATCATGCCGTTTGCCACGATCGGTTTCATCATCGGTGGCCTGGTCTCCATGGGTATGCCGGGCTTCTCAGGCTTTGTGGCGGAGTTCCCCATCTTCATGGGCGTGTGGGGAACGCAATGGCTCGTCGCAGTCATTGCTAGCATCTCCATCGTGATCACGGCAGCGTATATCATGCGCAACATCCGGCAGGTGTTCTTCGGCGAACTGCCCCAGAAATTCGAGGGTCACCTCACCGACATCACGATCCTGGATAAGGTTGCGATTGTCGTCCTTTGTCTCTTTATGATTGTCATCGGTTTGTTCCCCAATTTCATGGTGCCGCTGGTACAGACCGGCGTTGACAACATCCTTCGCCTGCTGGGAGGTGCATAATGTTTACTCCGACAGTGTTCGCATCGATCCTCCCGGAAATCCTTATTCTCGTCATCGCTCTCCTTGTGCTTGTTGTAGAGCCATTTTGGAAGGAAGAAAAACGCCGTAATGTGGGCTGGCTTGTGGCCGGCAGTCTGCTGCTTGCGATGGTCATCAGCTTCCTCTTCGGCCAGCCGGGCGAGCCGACCGCCACACTTGGCGGTATGGTTCGCTTTGACTGGCTGGGCTTCTTCTTCAAACAACTCTTCATGTTCGCGGCGGCTGTGACTGCCCTCCTTCTGATGGAGAATGAAAAGGTGGGCCGGCGCGGCGAGGCGTATCTTCTGATGCTCGCTTCGCTGATCGGCATGAACCTGATGGCTTCTGCCGGGGACCTGGTCATGCTCTACCTGGCGATCGAGACCACCTCCATTCCGCTCTACGTGCTTGCGGGCTTCATGCTGGCTGACGAGAAATCGACCGAAGCCGGTTTCAAGTACCTGCTCTTCGGCGCAATGACCTCGGCGGTCATGCTCTATGGTTTCAGCCTGCTCTTCGGTTTCACCGGGACGACCGACATCTATCAACTGATTGGAAAGCTCCAACCTGGCATTGCTACTTTTGGTGTGCTGGCACTCATCCTCGTGGGGATCGGTTTCAAAGTGTCTGTAGTGCCGTTCCACTTCTGGGCGCCGGATGTGTACGAGGGCGCCCCGACGCCCGTGGCTGGATTCCTGTCCACCGCTTCGAAGGCAGCAGGCTTTGCCGTGCTGATCCGACTGTTCTTTGTGGCTTTCCCCGATTTTGCTCCCTCCTGGACTCTTGCGCTTGCCATCCTTTCCGCCGTCACAATGACCGTGGGGAACCTGCTTGCCCTGCCGCAGACCAACATCAAGCGCCTGCTGGCGTTCTCTTCCATTTCCCACGCAGGTTATGCCCTGATCGGGGCGGTCGCGCTGAGTCAACTGGGCGCGGCGAGTGTCGTCTTTTACCTGGCAGCCTACATTTTGACGAACCTGCTTGCCTTCGGTATCGTCATGGCGTTCAGCCGCGTGACCGGACTCGAAGATTTGAAAGACTATTCCGGTATGAGCCGCCGCTCGCCCTGGCTGGCGCTGATGATGCTGGCGGCGTTCCTGTCGTTGGCGGGCATGCCTCCGTTCGGCGGGTTTGTCGCCAAGGTCTTTGTTTTTGCGGCAGGTATCCAGGCTGGGTATGTCTGGCTGGTCGTCATAGGCATCCTCAACTCGATCGTCGGCGTCTACTACTATCTGAATGCCTTAAAGTACGTATATCTCTTCCGCATGCCGGAGCAGGACGAGGAAAATCATCCTGTGCCTTTGACGCGTCCCTATGTCATTGCGCTGGCAGTGCTGGCAATCGGTGTGATCCTGATCGGCACGGTGTTCGCTCCGTGGTTCAGCTGGTCGGACGCGGCGGCATTGAATCTGTTTTAATTTGGAGTGCAGAAGCGTCGCCGTGGCGCCGTGCGACACTTGCTTCTACCTGTTTGCCAGTAAGCCGCCAGCAAGCTGGCTGACTTCATAATTAAGATATGATATAACTTATCCAATTTGACATCCTTTTAGCCTGTCAGTTATAATCGTGCAACATGGCACAATCCGGACAGAAAGGCAGGAGCATCCTCAATACACTGCTCATTGTGATGGTCGGCCAGGTGGGGTGCCTGACGCTGATCATCATTCTGGCATCTGTTTTTGGCGGATTGTGGCTGGATAAAACGTTCGATACAAAGCCGGTTTTTACACTGGCTTTATTGTTCGCCGGAATTCCCGTGTCGGTGCTTGTGATGCTGGTGGTGGCGCGCCGGACGCTGGCGCGGTTGAAAGAACAGGCAGATAAAGAAAAACCTAATGTGCAACTCTTAAAGGAGTGATCCACTGGTGGAAAGCCTTGTAGAATAGCGGTAGCCAAACCCTACTCACAAGGAGTG
>JAFGCG010000101.1 GCA_016932715.1 Anaerolineales bacterium | reverse complement strand
CTACCAGCTTGAAATGCTGGTGGACCATGCCAATCCCGAGTTGAATAGCTTTAGCGGGAGACTCGATCTTAACTTGTTCGCCGTTGACGAAGATCTCGCCGCTATCCGGTTGATGAAGCCCGTAAAGGATGTTCATCAAGGTTGTTTTACCGGCGCCGTTCTCCCCAAGCAGTCCGAGTACCTCGCCCTTACGGCAATCAAGACTGATCCGATCGTTGGCTAAGACTCCAGGAAAACGTTTTGTGATCCCCTGCATGCGCAATGCGACTGTATCACTTTGTTCCATAGACACGTCCTTTACACACACCAGACCCTTGATAGAGGGCTAGCCCGACTTGAGTCTACACCAGTTTCCAAGGACCACGCTCCGCTCTTCGGACAGGCAAGGGGGAGTATTCCCGGCTGCGACGACCTGCGCGGTGAAATAGCCGCGTGCTTGACAAGCATCGCCGAAAACAACTGGGATCCATAGCCACTGCGTAGCTGGCAAGTCACTCAAGAACTGCTGCTTCCCAAATCGCTTCTTGGTTTTCTCCACTCACTCTTCAGCTAATAGCCAGGCCGACGGCAGCGCTCCACTCCGCGACAAACGTCGCCATTGTGGGCAAAGGCTCACTTTTGCACATATGAGCCATCCAGGGTAAGTTAGCCTATGCATAAGGCCAACACCCTACCAAGTCAGGCGCTGCGGGTCATACTCTCGCGTCCCCCGCAGCGCCGTTTTCGGCTGAAAAGCAAGCTCCTAGATCATGGTGTAATTCTTCGATCGAAAGACACCCTCATTCTGACATTCATGGACTAGACTAAGGGGCGATGCCAAGTTCGCCCGACTTCAGGCCAGCAACAGCCTCTTCCACCGCTGCCTTACCTTCGGCGGAGAGCAGATCATTCGTCACATAGCTAATACCGTTTTCTGCCATACCCAAGATATGAACTCCTCCGTCTACAAGGTTCCCGGCAGCTTCCTGATAGCCCAGTTCATTCCAGTTAAACAAGGCGCTACCAACAACAACATCAGGCGCGACAGGGGCCATATCAATAACGCTCCCAACAATCCGGACGTTTTCCGAATCTTGCGCAGCAGTCAGAACGCCAACGTAGGCCGCATCAAGACAGGGCATGAGCACATCGTATCCGTCTGCGATTAATGCCAGGGATGCTTCACGTGCCTTGTTGACATCAGACCATGATCCAGTGGCAACTGAGGTGACTTCAATATCCTTGCCGCAACTCTCGATGCCCTTCTTAAAACTGGCCTCCATTTGCCTGTGGGGATCGTACCACTCACCCGTAATCATGGCGACCTTGTTGGTTTGGGTCGTGTGGCAGGCCATCACCCCTGCTATGTATCCAGCATGGCTATAGCTAACGGTAGCCGCTGTCAGATTGGGGACGCCTCCTGTGTCGGTTGCAACGCTAAAGACGAAGTGTTGGTCAGGAAACTCTTTAGCCACCGTCATGAGTGCTTCACCGAATTGACCACCCTGCCCGATGATAATGTTGTACCCCTGCTGGGCAAATTGGCGGATAACCTCAATTTGCTCATCCTGCGCCACCTCTTCGACGTAGGCAGTTTCAAGGGTAAAATCTTCCGCAGCTCTCATCATACCCTCATAGGTGTACTGATTGAAGGCTTCGTCAGTTTTCAACCCGGGCAAGACCATCGCCACCCTGAGTTTGCCTTCCTCACTAACAGTTGATGGTTCTTCGGCCTGCCCACAAGCGGTCAAAATCATCGCCGAGGCAAGCAGCAATACAAAGATCATTTGTAACTTCTTCATGGTTATTTTTCTCCTCGTAAGTTTACAGATGTAGAATTTCCAGTACGTTTTGTTCCTTTTTGATCATCAGGGTAGTATTTTATGATGGTTCCTCCTTTCTCTCTCTTTCGCCAGAGTTGTCATGAGTTTTCGCCCGGTCATAACCAGAGTCAAGACTCATAGACACAGCTTTCGAGAGTTCTCCCGTCCGGTGCACCTCGTCGGATGCAAGCCGGATCAAATATCGATCAGATAGGCGCCTTAACCTGCCGAAAAGCCTTTATTGCCCAGGCCATTCATCCGATGCAATTACCTCCAAACCATTTTGCTTGAGCAGCCAACTCAAGACACCGCAACCTTCACCAGCGACCAAGTTGCCTTCCGGATCGAAAACGCTCGTTTGGGTCACACCACAAGACGGGCTTCCGTTGTGCAGGATCGCCCTTTTCGCACCTACCAACTTAGCAATGCGTAAGACCTCCCAGGCACCTCTCATGAACTCTTCTGTATAGTCATCCCCCTCCGTACTGACCATGCGAAGCCCTGGTGAGCCGGTCCAGAGATCCTGTGCTGTCCCCCCAAGAAAACCTACCGGGGGACGAGGCGTCGGAAGACCACCAAGTTGCTCTGAGCAAAGGGGGATTGCGAGTGAGTTCGCGACAAGTTCAACCACGCCTTCATGCTCGAATATCAATGATGGATAGTTTACACAACGAACGCCAGCTAAACAGGCACTAACGATCGTCATATCGGGGCTCCCTTTGTCAGGCATCTGAGAGTTCCTTTCTGATCAGGCATTTTTGTTTGGACCGCAATCAAAAAAAAGGATCGAGTGTGCAGTATTGCCGACCCGTTCGGTCGGCTGTCTCGTGGATTTTGGCGGTTATTTTCTTTCAGAGTAATACTCCATTAAATTCCATCGCGGACCCGAAGACCTCTGTTGCCTTCCATAGGTCACGAACCAACAGAAATTCATTGGGCCGATGGGCACACGCCACGTCTCCTGGCCCGAAAACCACGGTGGGCAAGCCTCGTAGACCACAGCTTGCAAGGGCATTGCATCCATAAGGGACCGGCCAGTGGATCAGAGGAATTCCGCACCTCTCAATGGCGGCTTCCATCTGCCTGTGTATCCTGCTGTTTTCATCGCCCTTCCATCCAGGTAAGAAGTCCTTACCCACCAGATGTTTACCCGTATAGCAAACGACATCAATCGTTTCGATTGCGAAACGAATTTTCTCCTGCCACCTTGTATCATTTTGACAATTATTAAATCTATCTAAAAGCGCTTTCTTGCTCTCGCCAGGCAAGATTCGGCACTCCCATAGTCCCCAGCATTGGTCAGGCACACTCCCATTTCCGGGTGAGGGGCTTGAACGAATCTCAACCAGCTCGATAACCTCGCTGCCCAGTTCTGTATCCGAGCGCAAAGGAATACCTTTGATACGATCGATCGCATTGACTGCATAGTAGATGGCGTTTTCTCCCAACTCGGGACGGCTGCTATGTGCGATCTTCCCCATCACCTTCATGCCAATCGTGCATCTACCTTTCTCTGTGAACCCTAACCGCAGATCTGTCGGCTCTCCAATAATCACTGAGTCAGCAGGGAACGCATCCAAGATTTTTTCAAGCGCCCTGCCGGGCATCAATTCTTCGGCGACGCTTGCCGAAACAATAATGGTTCCCGCGATGGCAGCGCGATCGATGTAAGACGCAGCACATATCATGGCCGCTAACGAGCCTTTCATGTCCGCGGCACCTCTTCCCATCAACTTACCATCTACAACAACGCCTCCATGGGGATCATAAGACCACTGGTGCGGTTCATGAATCGGCACAACGTCCGTATGTCCATCCAATAAGAGCGTTGGCCCAGGATGCAAACCTTCAACTACGCCAATAACACTGCCGTACGGATCAACGTGGACATGGTCATAGCCTAATTCCTTCATTTTCTGATTCACCAACGAGGCAACCTGGCGCTCGTTTCCCGATGTTCCTGGGACCCGAATCAACTGCTGGGCAAAGGTAAGGACTTCTTCTTGCTGAATGCGGTTGAGCTTCATGGTTGGTAGCAGATTCCCTTGGCCTGCGCTTCAGTCAATAACGGAACGGTCGAGCTTCCGAACGATCCTGCGGCCATGCTTGGGTGTACCGATTAATTCATGGTCACGAACAACGACCTCCCCACGGCAGAGTACCGTTTTGGGCTTGCCAAATACATCTCTTCCCTCGAAGGGGCAAAAATCTGTGTTCATATGTAATGTTTCGGCCGACATGGTCCATCCGATATCGGGGTCAAAAAGGACAATGTCTGCATCTGATCCAGGGGCCAGACTACCTTTCTGAGGAAACATGCCAAACAATCGCGCCGGGTTTGTGGCAGTTAATGAAACGAGGCGCGGCAGCGAAATGCGGCCCTTCTTAACACCTTCTGTATAAAGCATGGTCAACCTAGGCTCAACCCCTGGCATCCCATTTGGAACTTTATCGAATCTTCCCTCGGACAAGCGCGTCCGGTCTGCGCTCGGTAAACCCGCATCATCAGACGAAATGATTTCGATTGGACCAACTCGTGATGCCCTCCACAAGGCGTCTAAATCTCTTTGGGTTCTCAACGGCGGGCTGCATATGAAGAGATGACCAAGTTCCGAATTTAGAAGGTCTTCGGTTAGAACGAGATAGTGGGTACAGGTCTCACAGTGAATCGGATCACCTTGAGACTGCGCTTTTTGAATAATCTGGACGCTCTCCGCGGTCGAAGCATGGACGATGTAGACCGGCGCTCGTTCCTCCTTCATGAGATCTATAACTCTTTGAATGGCGACATTCTCTGCCGACCTTGGCCGGCTGCGAGCATGATAAATCCAGCTTGTATGACCTTGGTCCAACTCGCGCGCCAACCGATATTCTAGGATGGCATCGTTCTCGCAATGGACCATGAGCATGCCACCGCTTTCCGCTGTCGTTCTTAACACAAGCAGCATGCTATCGTCGTCCATCAACCGGTCAGAATGGCGGTAGGTGGTGAAGCATTTGTAGGTTGGGACACCCGCTTCAACCAATTCAGGAATCTCCAACAGGGTCTGCTCGCTGGAGTCCAACAGGATTCCATGAATACTCCAGTCGATATATGCCTGCCCATCAGCCTTCCGCTCGTGCTCGTACAAATTGCGCAGCAGCGAGCTGCCCTTGGGCTGGGTGGAAAAGCTAATGACGGTTGTTATACCTCCATAGGCAGCAGCTGCCGTTCCCGAATGGAAGTCGTGGACTGTTTTGGAGCCCATGAAGGGGGAATCAAAGTGGACATGCGGATCAACCAGTCCTGGTAAAACCAGCAGCCCAGTAGCATCGAGGACCTCATCGAACGACGCCGGGTCGAAGGCGCCACTGAGGCCATGCGCGGCGATGCGCTCGCCCTCTATGACAATGTCATATGGCGCAACATCACTGGCGCTAACAACCGTCCCCCCATGAATGAGAAGCTTTTTCTTGGTCATGGTTTCTCTATCTCTTGCCAGATTACCGACCTTGGAACGTAAGCCTGATGGTTGCCTGGCGATTAAGCCCTCCAGGCCACACTTGCCCGATGAGCCCCGCACGCTGATAAAAATCCTCGATGAATCGATCCTTGAGATTGTCGAAATACTTGCGGATGTCTGTGCGTTCGATTTGCATCACTCCAAACCTCAAGGCAGTGTCTGTGGCTGTGTCCTAGTGATAATCCAAAATTGTTCTGGAGACCCTGAGGACGGATCGTATCTCAAGGTCTCCCTTGCTGTACTATTTTATCCTAAGTGGAACCAGTTAAGGCACAATCAAGGTGCCGGTTTCACCCCGCAGGGCGCGTCCGATGTTTTCGGGATTGGTAATAATTGCCTGCTTACCACCTGCTTCCAGATACCAAACGATCGCCTGTATTTTCGGAGCCATGGAACCCTTAGCAAAATGCATACCTTCTGATAGATATGCTTTAGCTTCCGAGAGCGTCATCCGGTCGATCCAGCGTTGATCGGGCTTGCCAAAATTGAGCGCTACCTTCTCGACCGCGGTGGAGATCAGGAAAAGGTCGGCATTGATCAGCTGAGCCAGCAGACTGCTGGCAAAGTCTTTATCGATTACCGCTGCTATGCCGCGGAACTCCCGCTCACCCATATCGATCACGGGGATGCCGCCACCACCAACAGTGATCACAACCACTCCGGCACCGATCAGGGTTCTTACCGGTTCGAGTTCAACTACCTCCTTTGGAAGCGGTGAAGCGATCACCCGACGCCAGCCTCGCCCGGCATCCTCGACCACATTCCAACCCAGCTCAGCTTCACGTTTCTTAGCCTCCGTCTCGTCCATGAAGCCGCCAATTGGCTTGGTAGGATTGCGGAATGCCGGGTCGTCCTTGTCCACCAGAACCTGGGTTACGACGGTCGCAACCGGTTTGACAATCTTACGCCGGTAAAGCTCGTTCTGCAAGGTTTGCTGCAAAGCGTAACCGATCGCTCCCTGGCTGTCTGCACCGCAAACATCAACCGGCACCTCGTGCATGCCTTCAACCTTTTGGGCGATCTCTGATCGGCGCAGGATAAACCCAACCTGCGGTCCATTGCCATGCCCGATCGCCACATCCCAACCAGCTTGGATCATATCGGCAATATGAAAAGTAGTTTCTTTGGCGGCATTGTACTGGTCTTCAACGGTTTGATGCTGTTTATCCTTAATGAGCGAATTACCACCAATCGCGACGACTGCTATTTTCTTCTGTTTTGTAACCATATTTACCTCATTGTCAGTGTCATAGCTTTTTGTGGGTGCATGCGGTTTTCCACCAGGTCGTAAACCACGGAATTCGGTCCAGAGAGCACAGTCTCGACTACTTCCACGCAAAAATCGAGAGCTCCAATCAAGTCTGTGCCACATAAGTCCGTTTGTATCTCATCACCTCACACCTATTCCATTGTATCCAGAACCAATGACAGCAGTGCCATGCGCATCATAACACCATTGGAGGCTTCCTGCTAGTAGCGCGACCAGCAGGCGATATCAATACCGGGGAGTATTTCATCCATGCACGGCAAATAATGCAGCAGGATGGCATCTGGCTTAGCTTTGGGGAATAACAGCTCACGGGTGACTTTGTAGTTTGCCGGTATCTGACCGTGCTCCCCCGCTTCCTGGCGTGCTTGGGTGTAATTGAGCCAGACAACCGGTTCTACCAAAATCACATTAGCGTCCGCGATGGCATCCTAAAGTCGACCCAGAATTATCAATGCCAGATTGATTGACAGCAACCCAAAAGCGTGGAAAGGTACTGTTCAGTTTCTTCCCCGTTGATGAGCTAACTCTCCATTCCAAGGCCGGCAGGAGTGGTTAATATCGCCTGCGCTGATAGATATCAGACGATCCAATATTTATGGTATGGCAATTATAGAAGGATCTCCATGACTGGTTCAACTGTAAGATTTCCTAAATAGACCAGATGATTGTCATACATCTTTCAATTACCATAGACAACTGCATCATTTTCAATTTAAGCGTATAATTGAGGCAACAAATGGGCGAATCTGCATGTGTCAGGCACAAAATACTCCACCTCAAGACCTGGATTGGCGCGTCGAACTCCCTTTGAACAATGTAAAGCTCAATCTAACGACCAGCTCTGTTCACTTGAACCAACTCGCCCGTTTTCTGAGAACTTCCAAAACGTCTGGAAATACTGTTCAAAACTATCAACCAGAGAATCAATATCAAGTTGTTCTTCAGTATAAGTGAGATACTGGTGAGCATGTTAATTGCAATCATTCCAGCTATTTATTCATGATGTTCAGTGGTAAGAGCGAGAGGTGATGAAGTACACACCAAACGAATGCTACATTTCAATCCGACTTGTGATCGGTTAGTTATCATACAATTGGGTCAAAACATGAACAGGGGATCTTGATGCGTAAAGATCGTTCTTTGCTCCAACGAATCTATAAAGACCTGAACGATATCATTCAAGAAGCTGAGGATGGCACCCAACTTCTATCCGAGCCAAAACTGGCATCAGAATTGAGGGTCTCTCGAACAATCTTGCGGGAAGCGCTTGCCCTTCATGAGAGCCATGGTTCGATCGTGAGACGCCATGGCGCAGGCACGTTCGTAGTCCACACCCGGCCAAAGATAGATAGCGGACTTGAAGTATTCGATACCGTTGAGGCGCTTGCTACGAAGAGTGGCCTTGAAATGCGCTGTGCGATGCTAAAAATCCTTCCCAGGGCAGCAAGTCAAGAAGAATGTACAATATTACGGTTGATGCCGGACGCGAGAGTCTTACTGATCACCAGAGTAATGGAAGTTGATCAGCGCCCAGTGGCATTCATGACGGATGTTGTTCCAGAAGATCTGGTAGACACAGAACAACTGGATCACAGGTTTGATGGATCAATCTTGAAGTATTTCCTGGCGAAAGAGAAAGGATTCGTAGCCACATCATACGCTGAAGTAAAACCAGAGTTAGCGGGATCACAGCTGGCAGAGTCGCTAAAAATCCAAGAGGGGGAGGTGCTGCTTTCCTTCTACGCAAAAGTATACAACCGCAATGGGGAAATCGTGTATCTATACCGGGATTCCTTCTTGCCAGCGTATTTTAATTTCCATGTTTTACGGAGAGTAGAGCCATTCTCCTAGCTTGCTGCGATATACCACACTGAAGCATAATCTCCCGTTTTTCAACAGATCGAGAGTGGGTATGGCTCCGGCGAAATCGGCCGATTTCGCCGAGACTTTATGCTTGGCGGAGAGGGTGGGCCGCCTACCCACGGTGGGTGAACAGAATTTAACCAGCACCTGGCTTACTGAATTGGTGCTGGTTTTGTTTTCAATATATCGGTTCAGCAACTTCATATTGGTCCGCTTTATTCACTCTCCAGCAGCCATTCAGCCAGGGAACGGATTGTTATCGTAATTCCATTCCTTGTTATTGTCTCAGTATTCGAATCAGTTAAGATCAATCCTGAGGAAAGGTCAAGCGTCTTCATCGCATCCGCCAGCGCCCGAATCTCTCGTTCTCGCGTAGCGGGATTATCCATGCTTTGAGCCACCTGAACCAATTGACCTGACTCTGGCAAGTAAAAATCCACCTCATAGCCAGCCGAGGTAGTGTAATAGTAGATCTCGTGCGTCTTACGCCGCAATGCCAGGAAAGCCGCGTTTTCCATCAATTTGCCGGTGTTG
>JAFGCG010000100.1 GCA_016932715.1 Anaerolineales bacterium | reverse complement strand
TCCTCCGTGAAAAAACGGAAAAAGGTCCGTCCGCTCCGTGAAATCCGTGTCCCAAAGTTCCTGAATCCCGATAATGAGAAAGCCATCTTTGTGGCTCTTTGTGTCCTTCGTGGTAAATTAAGAAACACTCTCTAAGCCCCTCACGCTTTCGGCGGCACCAACTCCAGGAGCAACGGCAACCGAAATACGTGAGGGGATACAGGAGAGCAGCCACGCGGAGACTTTATCGTCCCGCAGGTCCACTACACATCATGAGGAGGGGGCGGGTTTCGATCGATGTGCTCGTGTGTGGTGCGAGGAGAAAACAGCGCTACCAGGAAGGCAACTCCCAACAGGGCGAGCAGCCCAAACAGAACAATCGTCCAGATGGTAGGGTCATCCCCACCCGTGACCGGGACAACCGGTGTCCCTTCCACGATCACAGTCGGCGGTACCAGGGTTGCTCCAGGCGGCACAACGGTCGCATCGGGAGGGACAACCGTCTCCTGCAACCTGACAGTTTGCGGGGCTGCGGGTGAGCCGAAAGCACTCAGAAATACGGTCGTCAGGACCACAATCGAAACCAGAATAACTTTAAGTTTCACGGTAACTCCTTTCAGGCACTAACGTGCCATAATAGAAATTTATTCTGTTGTGGTCTGTATAACGAGGAGCATTATGAAACGTTATCCCGATCGAATTAAGGCGCAGCTCATTTTCAATCAGGTCCACGCGCTCCATGTAAACGATATCCGAACTTACAGGGATGTTTCAGCAAGTTTGTTTTGTAAAGCGGGACGCCGGAATCCCTGCGCCCGCTGGTCGAGAAGCTCACCGAGCCTGTAGCGGCAGCAACCTGAGCAACGGCATTGAGCGTATATTGAAATCCTCTCAATATCGTGCTATTGTATAAGTGGAACAGGTCGGTTCCAGAAAGGAGCTCGCCATGACAGACTGGGACCTGATGACCGAGTATATCCATAATGCCATGCATGTTGTTGAGAAGGCACACACAGCCTCGCGGCAGCTGCGTGAAAATGCCAGCGCCGAAACCTTCGACAACTTCCGGGCGCAGATGCAGGAGTTAACTGAACATCTCACCAAGCTTCAAACAGTGCTCGATAATCAGGAAGCTTTTGCCCTTGATGAGTTTTCGGATTGGTTGAGCCAGGCATTTACGGGCAAGCCGTCTGAGTATCGCCGCACGCCGCGCATGCAGGTCGACCCTCACGAATAGCGTGAGCGCCTGCCGGCGAAAAGCAAACAGGAAATCTACAAGTGCAGAGCAGCGCTGGATCAGCGGCATGTTCTGCATTTTGGTTTAAAGGCAAAGCAATCGCAAAATCAGCGCGGAGATTGCTTCGCTCTCCTGGTCTCGATACATCGCCTTCGGCAATACTCGACCGGCGGTCGCTCACCACGATATACCATGTCTGATGGGGTTTGCAGTTACAATCCTAATATGACGGAAGAACTCGCGCCCCCGACTTCCCGCAGCGCTGGAGGAGGCCGGGTGGCGGCAGCCCTTTTGACCGCGATCCTGGCGGTTTCGACGGCTTCGATCTTTATCCGGTTTGCGCAGGCAGAGGCGCCCTCGCTCGTGATCGCCGCGCTCAGGCTGACCTTCGCAACGCTTCTGCTCGCGCCGATCGCCTGGACGCGCTACCGCCTCCAGTTGAAGAGTCTGAAACGAAGCGAACTGACCCTGGGTGTCGCGGCGGGACTCTTCCTTGCCGCGCATTTTGCCACGTGGATCAGTTCCCTCGAATACACGACCGTGGCAAGCTCGGTCGTGTTCGTATCCACCGGTCCGCTGTGGGTGGCGCTGCTCTCTCCGCTGCTGCTCAACGAACGGCTGCGGCGCGCGGCAATTATCGGGTTGGTCATCGCCCTTTTAGGGGGGACAATGATCGGCTTGTCTGAAGCGTGTGCCTGGGACAACGGACTCCAATGTTCGGATGCGGTTCAGGCGCTGCAGGGACGCGCCATGTGGGGGAACTTCCTGGCGCTGATCGGCGCGTGGACGGTTTCGGGGTATCTCATCATTGGCAGGAAATTGCGCGCGGCGCGCAGCGTCTCGTTGATCCCCTACATCTTTCTGGTGTATGGCATCGCCGCCATTGCCTTGATCGTGATCATGTTCGCCGCGGGTCAATCGCCGCTTGGGTATCCACTGCAAACCTATGGCTGGATCTTTCTGCTGGCAGCCTTCCCGCAGCTCATCGGCCATTCGACATACAATTGGGCATTGCGTTATCTGCCGGCGTCGCTCGTGGCAGTGACGACACTCGGCGAGCCCATCGGCTCTGCCATCCTGGCGTTCTTTTTGCTGAAAGAAACGCCAACCGTCATTGTCGTCAGCGGCGGTATCCTGATCCTGACCGGCATTTACCTTGCTTCGCGGAGTGAAAGTAGAGAGGAGAGAACAGAGAACAGAGAGCAGAGAGCAGAGAATAGAGAGTAGAGAGCAGAGAGAGGAGTAAGTGGGGAGTGGTGAGCAGGAAGTGAATAGGGTGGAGTCAGGAGGTGTCGAGGGGGCTTTTGACTGCCAGTCCCCCGCGCTGGAGGACATGGGTGTAGATCATGGTGGTGCGAACGTCCTTGTGTCCCAGGAGTTCCTGGACCGTGCGGATGTCGTAGCCGTTTTGAAGGAGATGGGTGGCGAAGCTGTGCCGAAAGGTATGGCAGGTGACACGTTTCCGGATGCCGGCCGTTCGAGCAGCTTCTTTGACAGCATGCTGCAAGCCGGATGAGTCGACGTGGTGGCGGCGTTCTTTGCCATTACCGCCCTCACCCCCAACCCCTCTCCCGGCGGGAGAGGGGAGCGTACGGGGATCCAGGGCGCGTTTGGGAGCAGGAAACAGGTATTGCCAGGCAAGTTCACGCGCCGCGTTCGGGTATTTCCTGTCCAGGGCATGGGGAAGATAGACTTCGCCCAGACCCGCTGCCAGGTCTTCTTCGTGAAGGAGGCGGACGTGTGCGATCTGACGTTTGAGGCTCGGGATAAGGGAATCAGGCAGAGGCGTGACGCGATCCTTTTCGCCCTTGCCATCGCGGACCGTGATGGTTTTGTACTCGAAGTCAATGTCCTTGACGCGCAGGCGGACGCATTCCATCAGGCGCAATCCGGAGCCATAGAGGAGCTGAGCCATGAGCTTGTGGATCCCGAACAGGTGGTCGATCACGCCCAGGACTTCGCCGCGCGTCAAGACGGTCGGAAGACGCTCGGGGCGTCTGGCGCTGGGGACCAGAACAGGTTCAATTTCCCTGTGGAGTACTTCCCGGTAGAGAAAGAGGACCGCGCTGAGCGCCTGATTCTGGGTCGAGGCGGCGATGTTCCGCTCTGTGGCAAGATGCGTCAGGAATGCCTGGATTTCCGGGGCGCCCATCCCATCGGGATGGCGTTTATGGTGGAAGAGGATGTAGCGGCGCATCCAATCTATGTAGGTTTCTTCGGTGCGATAGGAGTAATGCTTTGTACGCAAAATGTCACGAGCCTGTTCGAGGAGTTTTTTTGCCATAAGTACCTGCCTTTCCCACTAGTTGGGTATAATTATAGCAGCGAAATCATTTTTTTGCTGTTTAGGTGGACGATGTCAGTTTTTTGTCAAAAAAATGACAAACTCCAGCTATAGGCTGTTATGTGGAGGAAGTCCATCTAGTAACTAGTTGGGC
>JAFGCG010000099.1 GCA_016932715.1 Anaerolineales bacterium | reverse complement strand
ATTCTGGCAGGCAAAGCCGACCTGCGCGTCATCATCGCCGAGGCGCTCGAGCGGCGGCGGCTGCACAATGAGAGGACCTTGCTGTTTGTGAAAGAGGTGCTGGAAGCACTTAATGAGAAAATAGCAGCCAGCTGCTATGAGAGCTTTTCTATGCGCAAGGCAATGACGAGTTATCGGTCGGACAAGTTCTTAGGCATCATTTTTTGAATTGTGCGATCACCCGATTGATCTGTTTTACAATGCGGTGATCCACTCCAAAACAGTATTGCGGGGTTTACAGGTAGCATAACATTTATTATAGAATGGTCTGACAAGCCATAAAGTTTCATCACATTGGATGGCAATATGGAAAGTCAAAGTCGCTACTCCATCTCCTACCGGTCTGTTGAAACGCATCAGGTAATGGATTGGATCAGAGCCGGGCAATGCGGCAATGTCATTGGGATGCGCGGCGCCGGCAAATCCAATTTTCTCCGCTTCCTGTTCCACAAGGATGTGCAGCAGCATTATCTGGGCCAAAAGCAGGCTGATTTTCTGTTTGTGCTCGTCAACCTGCTTTCTCTAGCCGAGTGTACCAGTTGGGGGTTCTATGAACTTCTCCTGACCAGCCTTCTGGATCAGATTCAGCCACCGCAAATAAGCAGCGAGGCGCTCGAGGCGCTCACCGCTCTACACCGGGAGGCGGTCCACGCCCGGGACACGTTGACCGCTCAACGAGCTGTCGAGCGCGGTGTGGCGATTCTATGTCGTTCCTCCCCCAGCCGACTCATCTTGTTTTTTGACGAGTTCGATGCCGCCTTTCAGCAGCTTGACCCGTCCCTGTTCCGCATCCTGCGTGCCACGCGTGATGCGCACAAGGATCAGATCGCGTATGTTGTCATTACAACCTGTGATCTCGCCCGACTTCGGGATGATGTGACGGAGCGGCAAGTCGAACACTTTTATCGCCTGGTCGGCCGCAATGTCTGCGGACTGGGGCCCTACAACAAGGCAGATGCCTGGCAGATGCTGACCAGCCTGGCAGACCAGAATGCCATCGAGTTAGATCAAAACGTTTCTGAGCAGTTGATCGAGCGAAGTGGAGGACAGGCTGGTCTGTTGAAAGCCATGACCAGCCTGTTGTGGGGACCACAGTATGGTGGTGATCTGGTTCGCTTGAATGCAGGCATCAACGACGAGCCGATCATCGCGCGCGAATGTCGCAAAGTATGGGAGGGTCTTGCCGAAGACGAACGAGCAGCCTTGAACTCACTGGCGAACGAGCAGCCGGTCGATCAACAGATAGCGGACTGGTTGAAATTCCGAGGCATGCTGCAGAAAACCGATCCTCCGAAGTTGTTTTCGCCGCTTTTCGAACTGTTCGTGCAGAAACAGGCACCTGCCTCGTCCCAGGGCACTCTGATCCGCCGCTCTCCGCGGCTTGTCCAGATTAACGGACGCCGGATCGTCACGTTGACCGATCTGGAATTCGAAGCCCTCTGCTACCTTTACAACCATCGCGACCGGGTTTGCACGAAGGAAGATCTTGTCTGTGCGGTTTATCGGCAGCAGTACGGCATTCGACAAGGCGACCTGACCGATGCAATGCTACAAACCTTGATCTCGCGCCTGCGCGAAAAGATCGAGCCGGACCGTGCACATCCGCGCTATGTGAAGACAGTGCGCGGGGAGGGCTATCGGTTTGCAGAACCAACCGCCAGAGAGCAGCCGGCCAACCATGCAGAGAGAAAGCCGTGATGGAAGCAGGTCCTCCCACTTTTCCTGGAGCAGTCAGAGGCGGCAACCTTCAGATCGCCCTGGACTTCCTTGAGAATGGAACCGATCCAAATTTTCTGGATCAAGGGGAGCGCGTCCTCCTGTATGCAGGCTACATGGGGAACTTGCTGATGGTGAGGCTGCTTCTGATCAAGGGGGCGGATCCTAATCTTCCTGGCGAAAGTGGTTTTTTACCCATTCATTATGCGGCCGCCAAGAATCAGCTGGACGTCCTCGCGCTGCTTTTGAGTTATGGCGCCAGGGTGGATATCCCGACTCCTAATGGATATCTCCCGCTCTATGATGCCGCGGCGGAGGGAAACCTGGAGGCTGCCCGACTGTTGATCGAGCATGGAGCGGATGTTTCCGCGCCCGGGGCCGATCATTCCACGCCCCTGCACGCGGCTGCTGATCGCGGGCACGCCGCACTGGCTGAATTGCTGCTCGAGAAGGGCGCATCTCCGTTCACAAAAAATGACCAGGGCATTACTGCTCTTATGGCCGCCGGGATAAAAGAACGCGGGAAAATCATGCGCATGATTGCAAACCACAGGATGGCTGAGTCGCTCAGGCTGGAGGCAAATGCGGATCTTTCTGTTCCTGACGCTGCCCGCGCTCTATGTAAGGAAGCCGCCTCCCTGCGACAAAACTGGGATGAAACCAGCAATCTGCAAAAAGCTGAGCAGCTCTTCCGCAAAGCGGTGGAGATGTTCCCAAATTGCTGGATGGGCCACTTTGGGCTGGGTGAAATACTCACCATCAAGATCAACAACGAAGGCCTGTCCCGGGGGCCTGAGGTGGAGAAAGCCCTTGCGGAGCTTAAGTACGCCTGCCAACTGGGGACCGGTCGGCGCGAGCCCCAGTTAAAGCTGGCCGCAGAATACGCGAAAACCAATATGCCTGTCGCCGAGTCCGTCTTTCGTCGAGCTGTAGATCGATGTGACAATTATCGCGGTTGTCTCTATCCGATCGATTGGCAGGCAGCTGATTATTTTCGCTTTGCCATTTTGGCTGCCAACAGCCATGAGACCTTGGGATTATCCCTGGAGGCCTTTTGCCGGGCAATCATACTGAAGCCCGATTACTATGGTGGTGAAGTCAAACCGGCTGACAGCCTGCCTGCTGCAATCTGGACGACCGCGTTACTGGTTCGGCCGGATGGCGGGCAAGCCACTTTTGAGAAGCCAGACATTCTGCCGCCGGAGTTGAGAGCAGTGATCGAACAGGCGGAGAAGCAACCCTGGAAAATTGGGCAGCTTCATAATGCCAGCCTGATGAACTATGAAAGATATCTGAATACGCGTGACCCTGATTCCTTCCAGCAGGCATTGACGCTCGAAAAAGAAGCCTGGGATCTGGCGCCGGCTGATTTCCCGGAGCGGTATAAGATTGCATCCCATTATGGAATGTTACTTCAACTGCACCATGATCGCACCGGAGAGACCAGCGATCTTTTCCAGTCCGTGGATTTATTTAGCTATGCTGCAAGCCACGCCAGTAACACCGACCCTAAAAAGGCAGACTACCTGGACAATCTCAGTATTGCTTTCTATCATTTATATGAACACAATGGTGAACAAGCCAGTGTAGAACGCAGCATCGAATGCCTCAATCAGGCAATTTCCCTGACGCCGAGCCTGTCGCCATCGTTACCGTTATATCTTTCCCGCCTCGGTATATGCTATCTCACCTTATACGAAGCAAGCAGTGCAGTGTCTGATCTGCGTAAAGCCATGGCGGTCTTCGACCAGGCACTGGATCGGGCGGATGTCGATGCCATAGACCGGCCGATCCTGCTCACTCATCGCGGCATGGGACATCGGAAGCTGTTCCACCGGACGGCCGAGCCCGGCGAGCTTACGAACGCGATCACGGATTTCGAAGCAGCGATTAAAAATACCCCAGACATTCCCAGAAATGGCAACGACCTGGCTATACGCCTTAACAACCTTGCCAATGCACTGCTCGACCGCTATCGAGTTCTCCAACAAATCGAAGATCTGGATCGGGCAATTGAAAGCCTCGAGCGGGCATTTAAGTATGAAGAAAAACCTGCCCGGCAGGCCAACTATGCAAGAGCTTTACTCGAACGCTATCGGGTAACACAGGTCTGGACCGATCTGGAGCAGTCCATTACGATTTTCAAGAAAGCAGTCGAACGTCTGCCCTCCCAATCGCCTAATTATTCGGGAATCCTACTAAGCTTAGGAGTGGCACTGGGTACGCGGAACAGAAACGATGATCTGCAACAAGCCATTGAATACCTTGAAAGGGCAGCGGATCCAAAAAACACGACTGCCATCGGTACTGCTCTAACCGCTGCTACGGCTTTGTTGGACATTACGTTCATAAAACGAGCATGGTCTGAAGCAATCGATGCTTATTCAAAAGCCATTCGCGCTCGTGAACACATTCTGGAAACACAGATCCTCAGCGATGACAAGTATTTATGGCTGGCAGAAACGCAGGATTTGCCTGCCCTGGGCGGATATGCTCTTGCCGAGAGCGAGCGTCTGGACGAGGCTGTGGAAGCCATCGAGGCGGGTCGCGCCCGTCTGTTCGGGGAAACACTCGAACGCTCGCGGCTTGATCTGGAGCGTCTTGCTGATCCGTTGGTGGGCCGTGACGATCTGCTCAAACGTTACCGCGAGGCCAGCAATCGCTATGACGAACTGCGTCGCAACGAACCGCTTGAGGGTCAGTCAAAAACTATCCTGGGCCATCCGTTCGAGCGAATTGAGCAGATCGAAGCAGTTCAGTCCAGGATCCAGGATACCATCGCAGAGATCCGCCAGGTTCCAGGATATGAGAATTTCCTGTGCACCTTTAAATCGGAGCAGATCAAGCGAGAGGCCCAGGGATCTTCATTGGTATATCTGATCCTCAGCGAGGCCGGCGGATTTGCATTCGTGGTGGATGCAGGAGGAACCCAGAAAATCCGGCTGGATGTGACCCGGTCTGACCTGAACGACAGGATCAACCGCAGTTATCTGCCAGCCATTCTGGACAAGTCCGTGCGACAAGCTGCTTTGAGCGACATCCTGCCCTGGCTGGGCGAGAAGATCATGAAGAAAATCGCTGTCGCTCTTCGGGCTCGGCACGATCCATCCACGCCCGTAATTCTGATCCCCTCGGGCCGGCTGGCTCTTCTGCCCCTGCACGCTGCGAGCTACACCCTGGAAGACGGTGAACATATCTTTCTGGATGATTTTGAGGTTTCTTATACCCCTTCCGCTCAGATGCTCTATCACGCTCGTTCGGCCGTGGAGCAGCCGGGGCGATCTGAAAGCTTCTTTGGCATCGGTAACCCGTTGCCGCTGCCTAATGAATTCACTCCGCTGTCATTTGCCGAGTTCGAAGTCAAGGAAATTCTTGCCTTTTTCTCTGCTCATAGCACCCTTTACGGAGATCAGGCGACAATCGAGGCTGTCAGGAAAAACCTTCCATCCTTTTCATACCTGCATTTTTCCTGCCATGGCTTCTTCGACCCTGAGGCGCCGCTCGAATCTGGCGTGATCCTGGCAAATGGCAAGACCCTGACACTTTCTGAACTCATGAAAAGTAGACAATTATCGGCAGCGCGCATGGCAGTACTTTCAGCTTGCCAGACAGCTATGACTGATTTTAATAAGCTGCCGGAGGAGTCCATCGGCCTGGCAGCGGGTTTCTTGCAGGCTGGCGTGCCGGGTGTGATCGGTAGTCTGTGGCCGGTCGATGATCTCTCCACAGCGTTGGTTATGAAGCGTTTCTATCATAATCACTTGTGCGGCGCGAGGCAGCCGGCAGCCGCCCTGTGCGAGGCGCAGCGCTGGCTGCGCGATGTCACTGCCGGGGAGTTGCTCATGCACTTTGAGCAGCAGAAGCCAGTCCCGGAGAGCGTGGCCGCCAAAGGGATCATACGTTTTGCCCTGGAAGATCCCCAATCCTGTCCCTACCGTGACCAACCTTATCATTGGGCACCGTTCGTTTTTTTGGGAGCGTAGTCATGGAACCTACATCTGTTTTTTTCCTTCGAGCCTTGCGGCAGGTCTGGAACGAGCTGCCAGCCCTGCTTGGCTCAGAGTGGGCACAGTTATTCCCACAATTGGAAGCGCTGCTCGACCATCTGGAACATGTGCAAAGCACCGCTGAAAAAGAAGTCCTGGTTGCCCAATTGATGCTGCTGCTTCGCAATGATCCGCGCGCCAGGGAACGCTTGCTTGCCATAGTGAAAAATATGCAGCGGGAAGCTGCCCATGGGGACGATGGCAATGCGCGCGGCGCTGGAGATAACGAGATTCCTCTTCTTCAAAATGAGTGGACGGACGCGTTGTGCTCCTTGCAAGGGCTGATCAATGCCCCGCTTGTCACTCGCTACACGGATGTCACTGCGCCGCGTCAGTTAGCCATCGGGCAGCGAGGTGTGATCACCATGCGTCTAACCCGTGTTCCCCAGACCGACAGTCTGGATGCCAGCCCACTGGAAATCACTCCCGGACTTCCTGTGGAAGTGTATCTGCAAGCTAGGCCACAGGACTTCGAAGTGATCGGTGAACGGCTGCAGCAGCTGACGGTCGAGCCGGAAGCTGATACCCCGTCGCTGGTCTTTTATGTCAAGGCTCTCAGCCTCGGGGCAAAACACCTGGCGCTGGACTTCCATCAGGCAGGAGTGGTGGTCGGCACGCTCGTTCTAGCGATCGAGGTGGTCGGGGACCCTTTGCCCGAAGAGCGCGTCCAGTCCCTGCTGGAGGTCGTTCAGCTGGGCGGCAGGTACGCTCCCCCACCCGACCTGGAGATCCGGGTGGTTGTCCGTGAACAGGACGGCAGGACTGTTTTGAGCTACACGATCCATTCTCCCAACGGTACTGCCGGCTTCCACTACCAGCCCGCCGGGGAAACGGTGTTTCACGGGTCACCGGAAACGTACCGGCAGCATATTATGGCAAAGATGGAGGCCTTAAGTCTTGGCCATGATGTGGATAAGCAAAGCCTCAACCCGCAGCAGATCGAAGACAAGCTGGACGCCATCGGGCACGAGCTTTACGAGCAGATCTTCTCACCCGAGATGCGCAGCGCTTATCACCGCTGGCGAGCTTCCGTTCACACCATCCTGATCACCTCCGATGAACCCTGGATCCCCTGGGAACTGATCAAACCCTATGATGACAGCGACCCGGACGCGGTCCTCGATGACGAATTCCTGTGCATACAGTTCCAGGTCACACGCTGGCTGGCAGGCCGCGGCGGCGGCGCGGGAAAGATCGAGGTCAGTCGTATAGCTTGCGTCCAGGCGGACCAGGTGCCCGGTCATCTGGATCTGCCCCATGCCCACAGCGAAAGCCAGTACTTCTCCAGACTGGCTTCAGCCTTTCCGAACCTGGAAGATGTCAGTCCCTCTCCGGCGACCAGCGAAGCGGTCAAGGCTTTGCTTGATCGGGGCGGCATCTCCTTATGGCATTTTATCGCTCACAGCAACATAGATCTCGCCGCGCCTGACGAATCGGTCCTTTTGCTGGCAGATGGATACAAGTTCCGCCCGGAGGACGTTCATGGGCAGAGGCAGACCCACGTGGCGAAAGACCGTCCGCTGGTTTTCATGAACGCCTGCCAGGTAGGACAGCAGGGCTGGTCTCTGACCCGCTTGGGCGGCTGGGCAGCCATCTGGGTCGATCGCTGCCGGTGCGGGGCATTCATCGGCCCGTTGTGGTCGATCGATGATCGGCTGGCCGATGAGTTTGCCCATGCATTCTACGATGGTCTGTGTGAAGGTCATACCATCGGACAGGCCGTGCAATCTGCCCGGCGGCAAGCGCGTGAACAGACGTTGCGCTGCAACCCTACCTGGTTGGCATACAGCGTGTACGCGCACCCAAATGCGCGGGTTCGACTCAAACCATAACTTCTGCTCGACGAAAACATGGAAGAGGCACAAAAATGATCGCTCAAGGTTTGGCCAGAGCCCTGGCTGAAAATCAGTCGAGGATACGCCAGGAACTGGGAGAGAAAGATTGGCTGCGCTTCCGCCGGCAGATAACTCCCCTGCTGAAGCAGCTCCCCCGAAACATAGCGGATGCCAGCGCGCTCGAAATGGCTGCCGTTCCGCTTTGGGAGGTCTGCCAGGGCTATCCGTTCGTGAAGAGGCTGGTGCTCGAATACAGCGAACAACGGCAGCGCCAAGTGGAAGCCGCGGGTGAAAATTCGGAGACAGAACTGGAGATTCGCGAAGTGAGCAATATTTTTTATGCACTGGATGCCGAGCTGGCTGGCGATTCAGATCAGGGCATAGGCGAGAGCAAAGAGTCAGGGTGATCGACTCCTAAAATCAGGACAAGAGGATGATCCGCGAACCGACTCTGGAATATTATTTCTATTACCTGCGCCGCTTGGCCGGCGACAGCGGCCAGGCACTCCGCGAGCATCGCGCCGCGTACGAAGCCGACCTGCGCCTCCTGCTATCTCATCTGGAGCGCCTGAGCGACCAGGTCATCCCCGCCTGGAACTGGCCCGACGAGAAGGAAGAACGCCACATTAGCCAGCGCATTATGCGTACTGGCTGGCTGCGCAATCCAGGGACCGGCCGCGCCTGCTTCGTCGAGGCACGCACTTATGGAGACATCTACTGGCTGCAGGTTGGCTACGACCAGAACGGTCAGGCTGAACCCGATATCTTTCGCAGTCTGCGTGCCGAAGCATGGCAGCCGTCGGCAGCCCAACATTTGCTGGGACAGTCCACGTATCTGTGTGGGATCGCAGCCAAGGAGATGGAAAAACTTGCAAGCCAGATCCTGACAGCGTACCTGGATCACAGCCCGGACAGGTTGGCGGTCGCGCAGCTGGCAGACCGCCGTGCCGTGTTGTACCGCCATCAACCCTATCTGAGCGCTCTGCTCTACCCGGATGCCAAAGGCGAGCAATGGGCCGGACAGGTTTATCTTAACCAGATTGCCCCGCGCCTGGAACTCTATCAACACAAAGTGGATCGTCAACTGGCCTGGTGCGAACAGAATTTCCCAAAACTATCCGAACAAGAGCGTTCGCTGCGCCAATTGCTGGAACAGGCGGGTCACAAGCCATCTGCTAATGCGTCGTTATGGGAACAGCTTGCCCGGCTTTGCCGCGTGTTCGATGCCAATCTTGGCATGTTCACCGACAGGCAGACCACGATCGAGATCAATCTCCGCAACCTGGATTTTGTCCTTGGCGAGCTGGAGCCGCCTGGTCAGAACGGTCTCCTTAAGTCGATATGTACTGATCTGCACAGGCGATATGCTCAGCTGGATGCCGACCTTGCCTCTGCCGACCAGGTCTGCCAGCGCGCCGAACGGATGATCAGAACCCTGACGATGGAACTGGGATTGGCTCGGTCGCTGGCATCCCGGCCTCAGGCAGAAGAAAGCGCCTCCGCCGAGGTGATCGAGCGGTGCGGATTCCCGGGGACGTTACCCATGCTGGAGGGAAACGTCGTCCCTCCTCGAATAGAGGCACAGCCGGCGATCCTCCTCACGCCTGCAGAGAGCACCCTGCTCCAGCAGATCTTTCCAGGATATCAGCAGGTGAAGATCGAAAAGGAATTTTATGGTGGCTACAGCGGCATGCGCGTGCTTATGACTCAGCCAATTACAGCCAGCGGCCGCAAGGCCGCGCTCACGGTGACGAAGCTGGGTCCGGCAGATCAGATCGGAATCGAACGTGCGAATTACGAGCAGTTCGTTGAACCCTACCTGCCCTTCTGTGTCGCGCCTCTGAAAGGAGAGCGATACTACGAGCAGGACGGGTATTCCATTCTGAATTGCGCCTACATCGGGGAAGGATCCCTGGGACAGGCAAGAGATCTGGAAGCCTGCTACCGATCGGCAGTCTCCTCGCGAGGCGTGGCTTCACTGATCAGGACGCTGGATGACTTGTTGGACAAGGAATTAGGACAACATTGGTATGCACAGGCTGTGCCCACCCAAACCTCCTTTGGCGCCGAATACGGACGACATCTGGTCGAGCACCTGCGGTTGAGACTGCGCCCAGGGACCGCCGATCAATTTTGGCAGTCGGATCGTCCGCCGCCCGCCGATGCGGCCTATCAGCCGATCGGTACAGAAACACTCCCAAACGTATATGCAGCGATTGCAGCACGTACCGCCGTGACGATCGAGGGCCTGATCGTACGCCGAATCAAAAGCGGCCTGGTTAAATTGGGTTGTGCCAGCGATCCGGGCATTGTTATCCGGGTGGAGTTCGATCCCGGGTGTGGCATAGAGCGCACCCTGCACCCGGGCGCGCGCATGGGTCTGCGCGGCGAGGTGGTCCACAATCGGCAGGAGCGACTGGAGCAAATCACTCGTTCCGCGTTTCCGGAATTGGTCGCTGCGATCCATCATCGTGAGATCGCGCTGACGAGCGCCTCCGGAATGTTCCCGAATCCCTTGAAATTTTATCCCGACCTCCTCCAGCGGGCCCTGGAGCCGGGCTGGCAATCGTATGTTCATGGCGACTTGCATCTGCACAATGTACTGGTCGATGATGGGGGGCATGCCTGGTTGATCGACTTTGCCCGGGTGGAGGAACGACACAACCTGTTCGACTTCATCAAACTGGAAACCTACGTGCGCCTGATGGCATTGGCAAACGCTGCAGTGACTTTCTCGCTGAACGAGTACGTCCACTTCGAAAGAAGTCTGATCGCAGCGACATTGGCTGTGCCGGGCGGTGGAAGTCTGCACAAGCTACTCGTCAAGATACGGGCTGGTATCTGGCAGCAAGCCGCTGATCCCTGCCTGGCAACTGCCTATGAACTGATCCTTTCCATCCGCCAGACGGCCCGGAATTACATGAAGGCGACTGACGGTTTTTCAAAGATATATTTCCCCGCTCTTTTCCTGTATTGTCTGGCAGTGATGAAGTATTTTCAGGCGAGCAACCCTCAGCCGACGCGTCTGGCTTTCGCCACCGCGTGTGTGCTTGGCGAGCTGCTCGCCCGCGAACCCGGGATACGGGTGGAGGCAGGTCAGGGTGCATCAGAGTAGTACAGATTCTCACAGGAACATACGGGATTCCCCCGGGACTGTGCAGTTGCATCACCCTATAATGAAACCAGTTTGAAAATTAAATCTTTATGGCCGAACCCCGAAAGCGCCGCTGTTCTTCACAAGGAGTATCCGATGAGTGACACCATGCAAATTATCCAGGAAGGTTATCAGCGTTATTTGTTGGAGAGTAAAAGCTCTTGGTCCTCAAGAGATAACAACCGTTATCTAAAAGAGAAAGAGATGGAAGTGATGATCGTTGTTCATGCTCTGGGCAGCGTTGCGATCTTCAAACAAATTCCAAATCCACCTGTTAGTGAAGCCCAGAAGGTGGTGGCATCCATCAGACGTGCCATGAGCACCGACCCGGATTTCTTTCGGAGCAGTCAGATGATCCTTCGTGAGTACATTGACGATGCTTTCGCTTTCCTGAACAAGTACGAATAAATAAGAGATTAGTCGTCTCGGTTTGAAAACTGGAAAGGTCCTGATCACAGAAGTCAGGAGTTAGGCAAATCAATACAAAGGAGGTTACCTGTATGTCAAGACAACAGGAAATCCAAAAGTTGAGCAGCACGTTGAACGCGCCGAAGCGGATGTTTTGGGTTAGCGCCTCGAAACGGGCAAGGGCCGCCCACGATCTCAGTATATTGGCTCCAGAAGCCATCCCCGATCTGATCGACGCCTTGGCCGGACCTGGTCAGGCCTATGCAGCGAATGGTCTGATCGCCGTCGGGGCAGGTGCTATCCCGGCTTTACTCCAGGCGCTCCATGGACCCGGTGCTGCCACCGCCGCTGTAGTTTTGAAAAAAATCGGCGCAACTTGTGTAGAAGATTTGATCCGTGAATTTCAAGGCCAAGGAGCGGCGTATGCCGTTTTGGTACTGGAGAGTATCGGGCCGCCTGCTTTAAAACCTCTTATCGAAGCAGTAGAGAATGGTGATCCTGAAAGCCGCATGTGGGCCGCGCTGACCCTGGAAAGAATGGGCGCCTGGGCAGCAGAAGCCATCCCAGCGCTGGAGGCCGCCCAGAACGATCCGGTTCCGGATGTGAGAGACGCCGCCAGGCAAGCCATTCAAAAGATAAAGGCGAAGTAACGATCATGATCGTGTCGGAACATAAGCGCTGCCCAACACAGCGCGCACCCGACTGGTAGGACTCGTCGCAGTAAAGGATGGCAGGTCATGGAACCCTTCAAGCCAAAAACACCGCAATACTCAGGGAATGGGTGGGAAATCTTTCAAAACCGCTCGATCGGCTTCAGCTTCCAATATCCGCAAGGATGGCAAAGCACGTTCCGGGATGGAGGCTTGGTGCTCAACCCACCAAGCGGGAATAAGGGATATCTGGCAATCACTATGCTCGTGGCCTCAAGCGGGAGTTCATCAGAGTCCCCGGCCGAGATGTACCGGGGCTTCCTGGCTATGCAATCGGGGAATTTTCAGGGCTACCAGCGGCTATGGGAGAAGCCGATCAAACTTTCCAGCGGACATGAGGCGCTCGAATACGCGTTCGATTTCACCGATCCCCACGGACCGTTCCGGTCGATCGCCGTGATTGCCATCCGGCGCGGCCAGCAGGATGAGTTCTTCTCTCTTGATGTTTCAGGACTGCGAGTGGAAATCAAGCTGGGAGAAGAGAAGTTTCGAAATATCGTCAAAAGCCTGACTCTGAGATAAGTCCTGGAGTAAGTTGGATGTGAATTGCTTCAGGAACGACGATACCCACTGGATGAACGGAGATTCTGCGAGCCTTGTGTGCTATGTTCCACTTGTTGGGCAGTTTGACAAGTAGTTATGGTGCTTCAATGGAGGTTATAGCTATGAAGAGATGGATACCCAAGAAGATAACCTTGGTTCTTTTCGTAACACTCCTGACAATGGTCACTGGATGTGGTCAACCGGCCAGAATAGAAGGCCGAATCCTACGATCTGACACCAACGAATCTATTGATTCGGTAATTGTAGATTTATGGACATTGAGTCAACTTACGGGTGAACCCTATCTGGCAACAAGTGCAAAAACCAATGACGAAGGGAGATTCATATTTGAAGTAACCCCCGGAACATACAGGCTCATTTTCGGTCTGAAATATAATGATTCAAATGAATCACCATGTCTCAGCACCAAAAAATTTAGGGACGATGGATGGAGAATTACTACCGAGTCAATGCTAAGTGGCGGATACTTACTTATTGCAGAAAATAAAGCGTTTGTATTGCAAAAGGGAGATGTGTGGAACCAGGATATCGATATAAGCTGCGAGTAAATAGGATACGGTCATAATTCAATGGAGAGGAGCATCATTCATGTCAATATCGAAGGAAATATCCACGCTGATCTCGGAAGCGCTGGCGATCATCGAGGCGAACGTGCAGATCGATCGCGACCTTCTGGTGGTGACGAGCAGCGGCTCTGAAGGTCAGGTCATGGAGGCCATCCGCAAGCTGCAGGCCGCTCACGACCTCTGCCCGGAGGAGGCTGCCATTCATTATGCTCTGGCAGGCGGGCTGCACCTGGCTGCCCAGTTCGAGAGCGCAGAAAGCGAAATGAAAGCCTGCCTCCAAATGCATCCTGATTTTCCGCTGGCGCAGCTCGCCCTCCAGAACTGGCGCGGCTGGAGATCTCCCTTCACCCTGCCGAAGTGGGGAGCGGACAGCGAGAGCGTGCCTCAGGCTGTTTCCAGATCTGTGCTCGTCAGCACGCTGCTTTCCGTGCGAGACGGTCTGGTGCCGCGGGCAGCCATCTTCCTGCGTGACTCGGCTGGCGATTTTCAGGACCTGCAAGCCTTGAACGCCGCCAAGATCGCTTTGGCAACCGTGATCAGTCCGGTAAACACCCCTCAGCTCATTGGCGTTTACGCAAAGATCTACGATAACCCCGCCAGTCCCTATGAGGTCGAATGTCTGGAGAGCCCGTTCCGGGCGCGCGGTCACCCCACCCGCGCGACCTTCGAGATCTTCTGTCTTCAGAAGGAGGTCGACTTCGTCGTGATCGATGGCCAGGATCACATTCTCTTGAATAAGCGACTTCCCATCTCAACTCGCATGCAGGAGATGAACTCTCAGGTATTCAAGATGCTCGGCGCTTCAGAAGGCCGCGACATTTCGCCTCAAGAACTGATGCAGGCTGTCATGAATCACCAGGCACAATTCACGGTGTCTGCAGTTCGCTACTAAGCAGTGTAACAAATAGGAAAGGAAGGCTGGAATGGAATATTTTGAAGTTGAAAGACCCTATGGGGACGCGCGTTGCTCAGACGACGGCTGCCCGTGTGGATATCCGGGTGCTGTCATCCCCCGCGGCGGCGGATACGTCTACATCTCGCAGGACCTCGTCGATTTCCGACGGGACGCCCGTTCGCTCCGGGACGCTCAAAAGAAAATCGAACGGATGCAGCAGCAAACCGGCTCAATCCTTATTCTTGGGCCAGGCGTGGCTGTTCCCATTTTGATGTGTGAGCAGGGCGCGCGGCAAAGAGGGTTGGACCTGAAGATCGCCGCGGCCGATGCAAAGCATTGGTGGGAAACCGGCATGGTACCTTTGCGCCCCACGCCTCTTGCCAAGTGAATGCTTTCAACATGCGGAGCTTTGAAATCGCCGGATCGATAATCGGCGGCAAAAAGAACCAGGATGAGGAGGTGAAAGATGACAGAAATCACCCGGGGATTGCGCCCGTTGGGCAATCGGAAACGGTTGACGCAAACGGATGAGGAAAAAAGCTACGGATATGATGTCCGGCTTCTGCTCTTCAGGGACAAGGACAGCGCAGAGAGATACTACCACGCCTTTCTCGACCACGCGAGGAAAAATCCCCCGCCATTCGTGATCGAGATCATGCTCCTGTTCATTCCCCGAACGATCTTCGCGGAAAAATATGCGGTCGTGATCCCCAACGAGGAGACAGAGATACGCCCGGCGTACCAGGATTGGGCGCTCACAGCCATCCGCTCGTGCAACAGCATGATCCGGCTCCATAACAGCACCGACCACAAGTACATGGAGCTTCACAAGTATGTGGATGTCGTCTATCAATGGGAAATCCTGGTCCCCAGGAATTTCTCCACGGCTTCCACGGAAGGTCAGGAGTTGCTGCGAGACGACCCGGACGGAGGGTTGCCGGCGCTCAAAGTGCTCGGACAGGAAAACGTCAAGCCGCCGCCCGAACCCCCCAAGCCGACGGGCCCGTGGGTGGGAGTACTCTTCGAAATTAGCTCTTTCGAGGAGGCTCTATACGGTCGGGCAGCCTCGGCTTTGCTACTGAAGGTCGTCGGAGGCGAGACGCTCGGGAACAGCATCCTCCATGGAGGCGATATCCTGCCCGAATGCCAGTACTGGTGCACAGCAGTGCACGCAGCCTCTGCTGAACAGGCGCGCTCGATCGAACAGGCAGTCCTGGTATCTAAAGATGTCCACCTGGCTCCACTGGAAAACCGGCTGCTCAGGGATTCTGAAGTTCCCATTGGCGCGCTGGTCTATCAGGGCTTTATCAGCCAGGATGGCGCCTACATTGGAAAATGAAAAAAAGTATTGTAGAAAAACATGGACCGGTGCAGCAAATGTGGTGTGAGGGCGGAAGCTGCCATGTATCTGGGATTCTCTAAAAAACCTTTTGTGGTCGAGTCCCTGATCGAAGGGCTCAAGGATCCGGAGTTGAGTGTGCGCCTTAGCTGTCTGTCTGCCCTGGGCAAAATCGGGACTCCCGAGGCAGTTGCCGGGCTCAGACTGGGACTTGATGACCCAGTCCCCGAGATTCGCCAGGTCGCGGGCGAGATATTGAGCAAGATCGAGGCCGGCGCTTCCCAGGCCTGATTGAATATATAAAGGAGAAAAAAATGAAGACCTATCACAACCAGAAGTGGAACCTGTCCCTTGACCACCCGAATGACTGGGAGCCTATCTGGGAAAATGAACCGGATGGAGGCTGGGAGATCGTCGTTGGGATGGCAGGGAAACCGTCCCGCTCCGGCCGGCCGCTGGTGACCATCCGTGTGTTTGAACACGCGGTTCTCAACTTTCAGCCATCGAACGTGACCGTCTATGCAGCCGGGGGAGCGGGCGAGCCTATGGAACTGCCGCGCAGCCCGGGGGAATACAACGAAATCTGTAAACGCGAGCTTGTGAACGTACTTCCCGGATTGCACTTCTTATCGGAAAAGACTGGCACGGTAGCAGGGATGCCATCGGGCACGCTGCTCTATAGCTACCAGGGCGGCACTGGCACCATCCGGGAAACACAGATCAATCTGTTCGGTCACGCAGTCACGTACCGGTTGATGTGCGAGACTCCCGAAGAGCAAAGCCAGGCGGTGGAAAAATATTTCGATTCTGTTGTCGCGAACTTCCAACCTTTTGCCGCATAAGGGAGGATCAAATTCCTGGAGGTGTGATCCGTGTCTTTTTTTGGAAAACCGGATATCACAATGCTTCTTTTGCTAGAGCGGCAGATCACAGTAAAAACATTCATGGAGGAAAAAATGGATAACCAACAGGCTTCTCGCAACAAGCTTATCCGCTATCTCGTAGGCGGTGGTGCTTCACTTATGTTAATTGGGTTCTTTCTGCTTCCCTGGGCTACCGGCTCTGTTCCTGCCAATCTAGGTGGAAACAGAGGTGCAACCGGATGCCAGATGCTATTAGGGGATTTGTTTCCGGATCCAATATTGGGGCAGTTCAAATTTGGCGAATCCACACCCGGACTCTGGCTGCTCATCGTTCCGGTTGTTTCAGTTCTGGTTTTGTCGGGCCTTTTTATCCTTGACCGCCTCCATAAATGGCGCAAGGCATACTGGTTAGCTGTGACCGTGGCCGCGCTGGTCAGCGCTTATCCCCTGCTTCGCCTCCTCAGCACCGACACTGTCTGGGTTTCTCTGAGAGATATGGCCTTCTCGTACTAACCAATGGTGCTAGTTTGATGCACTTTTCGAGCACTATGCGCAAATTCGTGTAAACGGGCCACCATATATAGGCAGATGTCTTT
>JAFGCG010000098.1 GCA_016932715.1 Anaerolineales bacterium | reverse complement strand
GCGTAAATCTGTGCAATCTGTGGCTGAATTCTGCTCAAGTGAGCACGCCAACCAGGTCTCAACAGAGTTTTAAAACACTCTCTTAGGTCTCCGGATTTGATACTAACTCCGGTGTAAAATCAACGAAATCTACTTTACCACAACTCTATGCAAAGGCCTTTGCCATGTCCCTGCGAGAATACATCCAGCGATTAGACCAGCAGAAGAAACTCATCCACGTCCGCGAACCGATCTCGAAGCGGCTCGAGATCTCCGGCCTGCTGAAACAAATGGAGCCGAGTCCCGTGCTCTTTGAACGCGTGCGCGAGTCCGCGTTCCCGGTGATCGGAAACCTGTTCTGCTCGAAGGCTGCATTTGCCGATTACTTTGGTATTCAAGTCAACGAGATCATTCCCTTCCTGACCGCCGGCATCCAGAACCGCCGTCCGCCCGAGGTCGTCAGTGAGGCGCCCTGCCAGGAGGTCATCGAACTCGAACCCGACCTAGATTCTTTGCCGATCCTGTTCCACTGCGACCGGGACGGCGGGGAGTACATCAGCTCGGGCGTGGTCCTGGCGCGGCACCCGGTCCACGGGCAGAACGCCGACTTCCACCGCTGCATGCAATTCTCCAAAACCGAGATGGCGGTGCGCGTGGTGCGGAACCGTCACTTCGACAAGTTCCTGCGGGACCTGAAACAGATCGACGTTGCGATCTGCATCGGCAACGCGCCCAACATCCTGGCAGCCGCGGCGACCTCGGTCGACCTGGGGGTGAATGAGCTGGAGATCGCCAACGCCCTCGAGCCCTTCCAGGTAGTGCGGGCGAAGACCAGCGATGTCCTGGTCCCCGCGGAGACGGAGTTCGTGATCGAAGGCACCATTTATCTGGACAAAACCTACGCGGAAGGTCCGTTCGTCGACCTGACGGAAACCTACGATGTGATCCGCCAGGAGCCGGTCCTCGAGGTCAAAGCCATCACCCATCGCCGGGATGCGCTCTGGCATGCCCTGCTGCCCGGCGCGCTCGAACACAAGCTGCTGATGGGGATGCCGCGCGAGCCAACCATCTTCCGCAAAGTCGATGAGGCCGTGCGCTGCCTGGATGTCAACGTCAATCCCGGTGGATGTTCCTGGCTGCATGCCATTGTCCAGATCGACAAACAGTCCGAAGATGACGGCCGGAAAGCCATCGAGGCGGCTTTTGCCGGACACAGCTCGTGCAAGCACGTTTACGTGGTGGACAGGGACATCGATATCTACAATCCGCTCGAGGTGGAGTGGGCGATGGCGACGCGCTTCCAGGGCGACCGCGACCTCGTGGTCCGCGAGCGCGCCCCCGGTTCCAGCCTGGACCCCTCTGCGGATGCCGGAACTCATGTGACCACGCGTCTGGGCTTCGACCTGACCGCCCCGCTGGAAACGGCCGGCAAATCCTTCCGCAAGGCTGATTTTCCGGCCGTGGATGTGAAGAGGTTTATGTCACCCTGAGCCGAAGGCGAAGGGTCTCCGCCGCCGCTTCGTCTTCGCCCTTTGGGCTTCGCTCAGCGCGAGGCGGCGGGATTCTTCGCTCACTGCGTTCGCTCAGAATGACAGATAGAAGAAATTGAACCTATGCACCTCACCTCAGAAGAACGTCAAATGCTCGCCGGTGAACACGGACCGGCAACCCGCAAAGCCATGGAAATCCTGACCGCCCTTGGCACGATCTATGCCGCCGAACGGATGGTCCCGGTCACGTCGGTGCAGATTGCCGGGGTGAGCTTCGATAACCTGGGCGAAGCCGGGCTGGAGTTTCTCTCTGAGATGGCTGCCGGCGGGGGACAAGCGAAGGTGTTGACGACCCTCAACCCGGCCGGGATGGACATCGAGAACTGGGGGGCAATGGGGATCGACGCTGATTTCGCTCGCAATCAGGAGCGCGTGATCGCTGCTTATGCCGAAATGGGTATATTGACAACCTGTTCCTGTACACCCTACCTGTTTGGCAACCTGCCGCACTTCGGCGAGCACATTGCCTGGGCAGAGAGCAGCGCGGTCTGCTATGCCAACTCTGTCCTGGGCGCGCGCACGAACCGCGAGGGCGGTCCCAGTGCTTTGGCCGCCGCGTTGACCGGTCGGACGCCCTGTTACGGGCTGCACCTCGACGAGAATCGCCGCCCCGGTCTGACGGTGCAAATGGCTGCCAGCCTGACCGATACGCGCGACTTCGGAGGGCTGGGGGTCGCGGTGGGGCGGGCGATCGAATCCAGACAGCTGAAAGTCATCCCGTACCTGCGCGGGGTCCCCGCTGCGACAGTCGACCAACTCAAATCCCTCTGTGCCAGCCTGGCGACCTATGGCGGCCTGTCCATGTTTCACATGGAGGGGATCACGCCGGAGAGCGCGCAGTTTGCTCCCCCCGACGAAACGCTGGTCATTACACAACGTGACCTGGATGAAGCCATTCGGTCATTGGATGTTTTTCCTTCCAGCGAGGAAGTGGATTTTGTCAGCCTGGGCTGCCCGCACCTCTCGATTAACGAGATCCAGCGGGTGGCAAAGCTGCTGGCAGGCAAACACGTGCGCAAGACTTTCTGGATCACCACCTCGCGCCCGGTCAAGCGCATCGCCGACCAGATGGGCTACACTGCGGTCATCGAGTCAGCCGGGGCTGTCTTTGCCGTGGATACTTGCTGCGTGGTCGCCCCGATCAAAGGACGGTTCAAAGCCCTTGCCACCGACAGCGCCAAAGCCTGTTACTACGCCTCCGCCAAAAATAACTTCCAGACCCGCTTCCTGCCCTTTGATGAGGTGATCGAGGAGGCACTGCGTTAACAATGTCGTTGCGAGGAGGGCGATAGCCCGACGAAGCAACCCCATCTGTTGAAGAGGAGATTGCTTCGCTCGCTGGAAAGCGCTCGCTCGCAACGACATAACCATGAGGCTCGATATGATTCTTAACGGCAGAAAAATCTCCACTGGCAATGCCGAGGGTGAAGCCCTGGTCACTGCGATGGGTATCTCGTTCTACGGCGGGGTCGATCCGGAGACCGGCTGCGTCGTCGAGAAGGGCCACGAACTGGAGGGGCAGTCGATTGCCAGCCGTGTGCTGGTCTTCCCAACCGGCAAAGGTTCCACCGTCGGGTCGTACACGCTCTACCGCCTGAAGAAGGCCGGGCTGGCGCCCGCCGCGATCGTCAACCTCGAATCCGAGACGATCACCGCGGTGGGCTGCATCATCTCGGACATCCCCTGTGTGGACCACATCCCGATCGAGAAGATCCAGACGGGGATGCGGGTCAGCGTGGATGGTGAACGCGGCGTGGTGGAGATTTCATGAAGCGAGTCATTCTGGCGATCACCGGGGCGAGCGCCGCCATTCTGGGCATCCGCGTTCTTGAACTACTGAAGGAGGCTGAGGTCGAGACGCATCTGATCGTCAGCCGCGCCGCGCAGCAAACCATCACCAGCGAAACGGATTGGGCGGTCGCCGATGTGAAGGCGCTGGCGTCTGCCTGTTACGAGCCAGAGGACATCGGGGCGCGCATCGCCTCGGGGTCGTTCGTGACCGAGGGGATGCTGGTCGTCCCGTGTTCGATCAAGACGCTTTCGGGGATTGCCAATTCCTATGCCGATAATTTGGTTGTCCGTGCGGCAGATGTATGCCTGAAGGAAGGCCGCAGGCTGATCCTGGCCGTACGCGAGACTCCCCTGCACCTCGGGCATTTGCGCTTGATGCGGCAGGCAGCCCGCGCAGGCGCCGTCATTTTTCCTCCGGTTCCTGCTTTCTATGGGAGGGCGCAAACTGTGGCTGAACTGGTCAGCAACCTTGCCGGGCGAATCCTGCTGCGGATGGGGATCGAGAACGAGCACTATCATCAATGGAGCGGGAGTGATCAGTAAGCAGTGATCAGTGGACAGTAATCAGTAAAAGACAGTCCAGCAGCCTTGCTTGCCACAGGTCTCAAACCCGGGCGCAGGTCAGGCCCCACAGGGGTGCTACGCGAAGACCTTGCGGCTGAAGGAAATCGCCAAAATAGTTGACTCTAAGGAGATCATATCCAACCGATGACAGAAGCCACTGCCAATACATCCTCTGTTCAACAAGAAATCGTGCAGCATTATCGCTGGAATTTTCTCGTCAATTCTCTGGATGGAGCCAGTTTCTGGTTCGGGATGAGCTTTATCTCGTGGACAGTCATCCTGCCGCTGTATGTCAGCCATTTTACGAATAGCCCCCTGTTGATTGGCTTGATCCCTTTTCTCTCTACTGCCGGCTATCTCGTGCCGCAGCTATTCGTTGCCAATGCTGTTGAGCGCGCACCCAGGAAGAAGTTCTTCCCGGTAACCCTCGGTTTCTTTCTCCAACGCCTGCCTATTCTGCTGCTGGCCCCCGCAGCCTATTTCCTGGCAGCCAGCCAGCCGATGGCTGCCCTGATCATTTTCCTCGTGTTGTATGCATGGCACACGATTGGGTCAGGCACGACTGTTGTGGGTTGGCAGGATATGATCGCGAAGATCATCCCGCTGGAAAAACGCGGGCGATTCCTGGGCATCACGAATTTCCTCGGCAATGGCGCAGGTATTTTAGGAGCGCTGGCTGTTCCCTTTGTTCTCGACAAATACACCTTCCCATTGGGCTATGTCATTTCCTTCGCGATCGCGGCGGCACTGATTTTCATCTCCTGGGTGTTCCTCTCGCTCGCGCGTGAACCGGCCGTCCCCAGCAGCAAGCCGCCTGTTTCTCAACTGGATTACATGCGTTCCTTACCAGAAGTGCTGCGGAGAGACCGCAACTTCCGCATGTATCTATTATCGCAGATCATCTTTTATCTAAGCGGTATGGCGATCGGTTTTCTGGCGGTATATGCAGTCCAAACCTGGCATATGTCGGACGCGGAAGCCAGCGGGTTTACCGTTGCCTTTCAAATTGGGTTAGCCCTGGCGAACCTGTTTTTTGGCTTTCTTGCAGACCGGAAGGGCCATAAACTGAGTCTGGAAATCTGCCTGATGTTGAGCACCTTTTCGCTCGTTCTGGCGATATTTGTTCCCAACCCCTGGTGGTTTTTCCCCATCTTTTTCCTGCGCGGCGCCGTCAACGGGGGCACCTTTGTTTCCGGCATTTCGATTGTCTATGAATTTACCGACGCAGAAAACCGCGCCACGTACATCGGCCTGGCTAATACCCTTCCCGGGGTGGCCGGATCCATCGCGCCTTTGTTCGGCGGCTGGTTGGCTGGCGCCATCAGTTACCAGGCGATGTTTATTCTTGCGGCGGTCATTGGTGTGGTTGGCTGGGTCTTACTGCGTTTTGCAGTACGCGAGCCCCGCCTCCCGAATTAGTCAGCCTGCTTCCCGGATGAAGAGCGCCAAAACCGGTTATACTGCCAACGCCCAGAGATTTCCCCTTTTTTCAATGTAAAAGGAGACTTCATGCTCGCAAACCTTCGCCGCTCTCTCCAGCCCCAGATCATCTTCCCCAGCCTGACCGTTGGCGTGGTGACGGGGATTCAGAACGCGATCCTGGCGCTGGCATTCGCCGTGATGATCTTTGGCGGGGAATTAAACTCATTCATTTCAATCGGCATTTCGGTCCTCTTTGCCGGCTGTCTTCTGCAATCGATTGTGGTTGCCTTGGGCAGTTCCCTGCCCGGGATGATGACCATAACACAGGACAGCCCGGCGGTGATCATGGCACTGGTCGTCTCAGCCATCGCGGCAGCCATGCCGGGCGCCAGCCCGGAAGCCAAATTCTACACGGCCCTGGCGGGGATCATGATCACAACCCTGTTGAGCGGTGCCGCCTGCCTGCTCCTTGGAAAGTTCAGGTTGGGCAGCCTGGTAAGCTATTTGCCTTATCCGGTCATCAGCGGTTTTTTAGCCGGGACGGGAATGTTGCTCGTGCTTGGCGCTTTCCAGGTTATGACTGGCAGGAATGTGACACTGCTTACCCTGGCTCCACTTTTCCAAAATGGAGCCTGGTGGCTTTGGCTGCCGGGTGTTGTTTTTGCAGTCGTCCTTTTTTGGCTGGTCATAAAGGTCAGGCATTACCTGGTGCTCCCCGGCGTCCTGATCGTGGCGATGGTCATTTTTTATCTTATCCTGTGGGGGACCGGGACATCCGTGGCGGCGGCTTCGCAGACCGGCTGGCTGGTGAGCGGGCTGCCCAAAGGCGAAGCCCTGTTCCGCTGGTGGGACCCGGCTGGCTTTGCCCTGGTCGAGTGGAATGCAATCTTGAGGCAGTCCGGTGAAATTCTTGCCTGCATTGTCATCAGCCTGCTTTCCCTGCTGTTGAACATTACCGCCATTGGTCTTTCCACCGATCAGGAAATCGATTTGGATGTAGAGTTGACCAACAATGGATGGGCAAACCTGTTATCAGGCGCGACGGGGAGCATTATCGGTTATCCGTTATTGGGATCCACCTCGCTGGCGTATCGGTTGGGTGCGAAGATCCGGCTGAATGGGATCATTGTCGCCGCCATCATTGGACTGGCATTGTTCTTCGGCGGGTCTTTCCTGGGCTATTTCCCCAACCTGATCCTCGGCGGGCTGCTTTTCTTCATCGGTCTGGATTTTTTATATTCGTGGCTGTATGAGACCTGGGCATCCATGCCTCGCATCGATTATGCGATCATGGTGACCATCGCCCTGCTCATCAACACGATCGGCTTCCTGGAAGGTGTTGGCGTCGGCCTGGGGCTGGCAATCATCCTTTTTGTCATCCAGTACAGCCGCGTCCCCTCCATTCGCCATGTGCTATCGAGCATCAGCTACCAGAGCAACGTCGACCGCCCGCGGCTGCATACACAGCTTTTACGGCGTAAAGGCAACTGGCTCTATATCCTGGAACTGCAGGGGTTCATCTTTTTTGGGACGGCCAATAAAATCCTGGAACAAATCCGCCATTATTTGGAGACGGAAGCGGCTGCACATCCACCTCGCTACCTGCTCCTGGATTTCCGTTTGGTCACCGGGGCCGATTCATCGGCCGGCTTCAGCTTTGCCAGGCTGATGCGCCTGACAGAGGCCCGGGACATCAAACTGATCCTGACCAGTGTTTCGGCGCAGATCCGGAAACAATTTATCAAACAACTCCCGTCAAAAAGTGTCTCCTATTTTTCCGATTTGGATCACGGAATGGAATGGTGCGGGAACGAAATGCTTTCGGTCTTCGAGAGCGTTGGAATGACGATCCAATCCGGCTCACTTTTTAAAGAACTGCTCAAGGCGATGCCCACGCCGGCCGATGTGGAAATTCTGCGCCAATGCCTGCGGGCGCGAGAAACACAGCCCGGCGAGTGCATTATTCGCCAGGGTCAACCGCCAGCCGGACTTTACATGATCGAAAGTGGGCAGGTTTCCATCCTGCTTGAGTGTGAAGACGGCAGTCGACTGCGTTTACGCACACTGGGGAATGGGGCGTTTTTTGGAGAAATAGGCCTTTACACCAGGGAGCCGGCAACAGCCTGGGCGATTGCCGACCGACGGACCAGCCTGTACCAGCTTTCGACTGAAGATTTGGATCGCCTCGAAGAAACTGCTCCACAGGTGGCCTCGGCACTTCACCGCTTTGTCGTCACGTATATGAGCGAACGACTGGCAAAAATGACGAATACTGTTCAGGCGTTGATGCATTAATCTAACGCCGATTGCTCATTTTTCATTCAAACCACAAAAGGAAATTGTCATGAAAGATATCCAATCCCTGATCGCGCAAATGACCCTGGAGGAGAAAGCCGCCTTGTGTACGGGCGCCAGCGCATGGACGTCGACTCCCGTGGAGCGGCTGGGCATCCCGGAGATGGTCGTATCTGATGGACCGCATGGCGTGCGGCGCGTCCCGGATGTGCATGCACTGGGTGCACAAAGTCTGCCAGCCACCTGTTTTCCCACGGCTTCCTGTCTCGCCTCGACCTGGGATGTGGATCTGCTCCGTCAGATGGGCACAGCCCTGGCGGAGGAAGCCATCGCTCTGAACGTAGATGTGCTGCTGGGTCCTGGGGTAAACATGAAGCGTTCCCCATTGGGCGGCCGCAACTTCGAATATTTCTCCGAAGATCCCTACCTGTCCGGGGAACTGGCAGCCAGCCTGATCAACGGGATCCAGAGCCGGGGCGTAGGCACGTCGCTCAAGCATTATGCTGCCAACAACCAGGAATTTCAGCGTTTCAGCATCGATGCACAGGTGGATGAGCGCACCCTGCGTGAAATTTATTTGCCTGCTTTCGAAAAGGCTGTCAAGCAAGCCAAACCCTGGACGGTGATGTGCTGTTACAACAAAGTCAATGGTATCTATGGCTCGGAACACCACTCCCTGTTGACGGATATTCTCAAGAAAGAATGGGGTTTCGAGGGTCTGGTCGTTTCAGACTGGGGCGCGGTGCATGATCGTGTGGCAGCGCTCAAAGGCGGACTGGATTGGGAGATGCCCGGCCCGCAGGATCGGCGCGTCAAAGCGGTGGTCGCAGCAGTCCGTTCGGGCGACCTGGACGAGGCGATTCTCGACGAATCAGTGCGGCGCATTCTGAGCGTCGTCTTCAAAGCGAAACAGACTCCCAAAGATGGTGAGTTCGATGTCGAGGCGCATCACGAGTTGGCGCGCAAAGTCGCTGCAGAAGGAATGGTGCTGCTCAAGAATAATGGCATCCTGCCGCTCAAAGGTCAACACCATATTGCAGTGATCGGCCGGGCTGCGGAAGAAGCCCACTTCCAGGGCGGCGGCAGTTCGCACATCAACCCGACGAAGGTGGCTGTGCCATTCAGGGAATTGCAGGCGCAGGCCGGCAATGCCGAATTGACGTATGCGGAAGGTTACCCCGTTGATAATTCTTTCCGCCCGGAAATGATCGCTCAGGCAGTGGGTCTCGCAAAATCTGCGGACGTTGCAATCCTTTACATTGCCCTGCCTTCCTACAAGGAATCCGAAGGTTATGATCGGACCGATCTTGACTTGACCGAGCAGCAGGTTGCATTGATCAAGGCTGTCGCCAAAGTTCAGCCTAAGACCGTTGTTGTGCTGAACAATGGCGCGCCGGTTGCCATGAGCACCTGGATCGATGATGTGGCTGCCGTGCTGGAAGCATGGATGATGGGTCAGGCAGGCGGCGGTGCGATCGCCGATCTGCTCTTCGGGAAAGTCAACCCCAGCGGCAAGCTGGCTGAAACGTATCCGCTCAAACTGACCGATACGCCTGCGTATCTCAACTGGCCCGGCGAGGCGGGCGAAGTGCGTTACGGTGAGGGCCTGTTCATTGGTTATCGCTACTACGATGCCAGACAAATCCCTGTCCTGTTTCCCTTCGGCTATGGAATGAGTTACACCACTTTCGCATACAGCAATGCGAAAGTCTCTGCAACTACCTTCAAAGATGTGGATGGATTGACGGTCACGGTGGACGTGACCAACACGGGAAAGGTGGCGGGCAGGGAAATTGTTCAGGTTTACGTCCACGACCGGAAATCCGGGTTGGCGCGGCCCCCAAAGGAGTTGAAAGGCTTCGCAAAAGTGGAGCTGCAGCCGGGTGAGACGAAGACCGTTTCCATCCGGCTGGATTTCCGCGCCTTTGCCTACTACCACCCCGAATACAAACAGTGGATCACCGAGGCTGGAGAGTTTGACCTTTTGATCGCGGCCTCCGCTACCGATATCCGCCACACGCTGACAGCGACGCTCCAGTCCACCCTCAGGCTGCCCTGCGTGCTCGACAAGGAATCCACCATCCGCGAATGGACGGCTGACCCGCGCGGCAATGTTGTCATTGCTCCGCTGCTTCAAAAGATGGGAGAAATGAGCCGCCAGGCTTTTGGCGCGGATGGCGGCACAGAAGGTATCGGCATGGACATCATGGAAATGTTCATGGACATGCCGCTCTTGAGCGTACTCCTGTTCCAGCAGAGTATGCTGCCCACGCCTGCTGATGAAATGGTGGATGGCTTGCTGCTGCAGGCTCACAGCATGAAGTAATTTTTATCGAGGTGAAGGTTTCCAGACCTTCACCTCGATAGGAAGGCTTTGCTATGGAAACTCAGAAATCTCAGTTCAATCGCAACCTGTTGATCATCCTTGTTGGCCTGTTCGCACTTACCATTGCTGCCTTTAGCTATACCAACTGGGCAGCTGATCCGGAGTTTATGCAGTGGTGGATGACGCTTCTCAATGCTCTCATCCTGTCGATACCGCTCGTGCTGCTGTACGGTTCGATCTATGTGCTGATCCTCGGCTGGCGTGAGCGTTCCGCTTTCGGGAAGGTCAGTCCTGCCCTGGCAAAAATCATCCACTGGGCACCGCGCCTCGCTGCCCTCCTCATCATTTTCTTCGTCAGCTTATTTTCCCTGGATGTGTTTGAGATGGATGCCAGCCCGCTTGAATTGCTGGGCGGTTTCCTGATCCATAACATCCCATCGATTGCTATGCTCGTGCTGCTGCTATTTGCCTGGAAGCGGCCGGTGGTGGGATTTGTAGCCTTCTTGATCGCCGCGGCGGTATTTGCCTTTTTCTTTGTGCGCGATATCCACTCTCTGCCAAATTTGCTGCTCTTCGTCCTGCCCATTCTGCTGATCGCCTGCCTCTTCTATGCTGACTGGCAGTGGCTCACTACAGCGTGAATCGGCGCAAATCCTCCCGTCAGCTGCCTCTGTGGCAATTGGATTCAGTCAGGGACCTCAAGGTTCACTGGCTTTTCATGAGCTGCACGCGCATATGCCAGACGGCGATGGGTTGACGCCGTATCCATTTGTGGAAACTGCCTTTCCACCAGGTGGAGCGTCTCCTCGAGCATCGATTTTGTGTCAGCAATCGCTTCTGCATAGGATGCTTTATACGCCTGCCGAAATCGGGTGTCGATCGCCTCCGGCTTGGTCTGCATTGACTCGAGCGCATGATAAAGCCATTTGAACGTAGGGAAATAGCTTCGGTTCAGCGCCAGCAGAACCAGGAATATTTCCTGTTGGAGAAAACTTAACTGTGCATAGAAGGCGGTCGGATTGTTCCGCTGAGCCAGGATGAATAACTCCCTGGTACTGAAAGAGGCGAGATGTTCCTGAACTATCTGCTGCATTAATTCGTCCGGATATTCCTGTGCACGGCGTTTCCAGCCCTGAACAATCTCTTCCCCATAAAGCGGGATGCAGAAGCGAAGCGTATCCAGTGCATTGAGACTGCTCAGGTCAAAGTGGTGCTCGTGTAAAACAGCCGTGAGGATCGCTTCCTGATGTGCTATGGTAATGTGCCATAAGTCAACCTGGAGACCATGGATCAGAAGCTGGTCTTCGCAGCCGGGACCATCGTAAGCATACAGGAATTCGGCATTCAGTGCTGAGACAATTGAGCGGCGGGTTTTATCATCGGGTAGTGTTTCCCAAAAGATGGGGATTTCCACATCCGAGTATTTGTCGGCATAGTCAAGTGCGACGGAGCCCGCAATAACTATAGCCTTTATTCCATCGAAAGCCACAAGATGCCTTGCAAGCTGTCGTGCAAAATCGATTCGCCACTTCGCGTGAGTGTTCTGCATAGAGATATTCTGAAAAAGGAATGCTTCCGGATTTTTTGCTGCCCAACTCGTTGGTAGGGATCCACAGCGGCGCTGCTATCCGGACAATCTGCTATGGGATCAATTCTAAGTCTTAAAGCATCAAACCAGGCTTTTACAGATGACTTTGCCGCCAAAACCATCCACGCGGCTGGTTCTATCGTGTTTTGTTCACAGCGACTTCATCAAAGTTGTATTGAGCGGAGCTTTGACCATGATGTCGGTCAGGGGGTGCCGATAGTATTCAGCATTTCTCACCGTGGTGGTGAAGTACAAGTCCGGGGAGGCATGATCGATGTGGATGCCATCCGGATCGAATGAAGCAAACCTGATCTCTCTTCCAACCACGTGCCTCATCGAAAGATGAGGCACGGCGTATTTTAGGTCCTGACAGGAAGGTAATTTTTACAAAAGTGAAACCTTTTAATAATTGACTCGCGTACATTGTTCTGATACGCTAATAATAGGCTATCCCCGACGGAGTATTAACAACTTTTTTGGAGAATTGTCATAGTCAATGGAGTATTCCGATGTGCGCATATCGAAGATTTTTCCAAATTGTTTCACTCATTGTCATTTTGTCAGTGATGTCGGCCGGCTTTTCCTTACCAACTGCTTCCGCACAAGGAAAAGACGGTATCAAACGCCAGCATAATGTTCAAACGGGCAAAATCAGCTTCATCGAGCCGGAAAGCGGACGTGTTCTATCCGCATCAAAGGCGTTGGGCAGTTCTACTCGTCCGACAGATCCTGGCATGGCACTGGCAAAGCGCTTCGGTCCCGAGTTTGGATTGAAGGACCCTGCGCGCGATCTGACGAGACTGAAAACCAATCGCGCCGACAATGGGCGCCTGACCGTCCGCTATCAGCAGAATTATCAGGGGATTCCGATAATGGGCGGAGAGTTGATCGTCAACACGAACGCGAATGGGGATCTATATTCGGTCAACGGTGAAATTTCATCGGATGTTTCGCTCTCCACCCAGCCGACGATTGATCCTGAACAAGCGCAACAGGCAGCCCTGCAAGGTGCGGCAGAGTGGTATCAGAAGACTCCTGAAGATTTTCTTGCTTCGGCACCTGCGTTATGGATTTACGATGAAAGCCTCTTGCAGCCAAGCACCCGCCCGGTGGAGCTGGTCTGGCGGGTGGAAGTGACGCCAAAAGAATTCGGCATGCCTGTACGTGAGTTGGTATTGGTCAATGCGCAGAGAGGTAACATCAGCCTGCATTTCAACCAGATCGATACAATTTGGGGCGGATTAGAAAATAACGGCGATCGCGCTGCGAGGAAAAATGTCACATCTGCGAGGCTCGGTGCGATCGGCACGGGGACAGACACTTTAAGTTCTGTGGAGCTGCAAATCGCGAATGAAATAAAAACGTACACAGGGAACGATAGCTCGAGTATCCCGCTGCCCGGTGTATTCCTGTGCGATCAAGATGATCTCGATTGCACAGGCGGGAGCAATCCGCATGCGGACTCTGCTCACGAATATGCCATTGGCACATACAATCTTTATTTGAACGCACATGGCCGCAATGGGATTGATGGTAATAACATGCCGATCATTTCGACAGTAGAGTACTGTCCCCCGCTGGGCTCGTGTCCTTATAACAACGCCTATTGGTCGGGTGAACAAATGGTCTACGGAAGCCTCCATGGATATCCGTTGGCAGACGATATCGTTGCTCATGAGTTGACCCATGGCGTGACGCAATATGAATCGAATCTGTTTTATTACTATCAATCCGGCGCGATCAACGAATCCTTCTCAGATCTGTGGGGCGAGTACTATGATCAGACCAATGGTCAGGGTAGCGATGATGGCTATGAATGGCAGATCGGGGAAGATGTGTCGGGTCTGGGTGCCTTCCGCAACATGAGTAATCCACCTGAGTTTGGTCACCCCGACAAGATGACGAGTACCCATTACTGCCTGGACGCAGACGATAGTGGCGGTGTGCATTGCAATAGCGGTGTTAACAACAAAGCAGTCTACCTGATGGTGGATGGCGATACGTTCAATGAGATAACAGTGACCGGCATCGGCTGGGAAAGGACCGCGGCGATCTATTACGAAGCCAACACCAATCTGCTTACCTCAGGTGCCGATTATTCCGATTTGTATTATGCCCTCCAGCAAGCCTGCTCGAACCTGATCGGGCAACATGGGATCACGGAGGGAGATTGCGATCAAGTCCAGCTGGCTGTCGATGCAGTGGAAATGAACGCTCAGCCGGAGCCGGATTTCAACACGGATATTCCTTACTGCGATACAGGTGATCCTGTCGCGACGATCTTCTCCGACGATCTGGAAGACGGAACCGGAAACTGGGTCTTCACGAATGGAACTTATCCTCGCTGGCAGCTTGATACAAGTTGGGCAGGTCCGTATGCACACTCTGGTAATCACTCCTTGTATGCTGATGATTACCCTGCTGCGGTAACAGATGCAACGGCAAGATTATCTTCTTCGTTCCTAATCCCATCAGGAGCATATCTGCATTTTGCTCATGCCTACGATTTCCACGCCGGCTCGTCCAATTATTATGATGGCGGTGTGTTGGAGTACAGTCTCGACAATGGAACCAGCTGGGTGGATGCGGGTGCCCTCATCGATCACAATGGATATAGCGGCACCATATCCACAGGCACTGGCAATCCACTCTCAGGCAGGTCCGCATTTGCAGGCGTCAGTCATGGTTATATCAGCACACGGTTGAATCTGGCTCCCCTGGCTGGACAAACAGTTGCCTTTCGCTGGCGGATGGGACTGAACCAGTCAGGCTATGCCATGGGCTGGTGGGTGGACGATGTCAAAATTTATGGATGTCAGCCCGTTGGCAGTGGCAAGCATGATGACACACATGCAAGTTGGACATACAGTGGGTTCACGGCGACGACCACTACAGGGCCCTATCTGGGGACGTTCCACTACTCCACGGCGGTGGGGAATTATGCAGAGTTCCCATTCACGGGTTCCCAAATCACAGTGACCTATTCGAAGTACAGTAATCGGGGGGAGCTGGAAGTATACATTGACAGCAACCCGACCCCGGTGGCGACGATCAATCAGTACAGTGCGACGCGGATCTGGCAGGCAAGTTGGACGAGTGGGGATCTGGAAATGGGACCCCATACGGTCAGGTTGGTGCATGCCAGTGGAGCAGTGGTGGATATTGATGCGATCGAGATCAAAGAATATCAAGCTCCGGGTGTGGGGAAGTATGACGATGTGGATCTTAACTGGGACTATAACAACTTTGTTGCGACGACCACGAGTGGGCCGTATCTTGGAACAATGCATTATTCCACGGCGGTGGGGAATTATGCGGAGTTCACGTTCACGGGTTCCCAAATCACAGTGACCTATTCGAAGTACAGTAATCGCGGGGAACTG
>JAFGCG010000097.1 GCA_016932715.1 Anaerolineales bacterium | reverse complement strand
TTCCGTTTTTTCACGGAGGAATCCGTGTCAGCCGTGCGATCCGTGTACAAAACGGGCTTTTTGTCAAGCGATAATGAGAAGACCATACAATGCCCCGATTTAAAGGTTGCAGGGTGAAGCTCTGATTCAATCCAATTCATGATCACTCTTTCCCGGCATTGAATATTGCATGGAGGAACTGCGCTCTGAACTTTCCTGATCTGGGAGATGGCTCTGTTCCTGCTTATTTACTTTACAATTGAAGCGAAAGAGACAAGACGATGCGGTTTTCCATCCAATGGCTTTTGGTCGCTTTATTGATCATTCCCGGACCGGCATGTCAGCCGCGGGAGGATGTATCAACGCTGGCAGTTGCATCTGCATCTCCCTTGATGACTATCCTGGGTCAACGGGAATACGAAGTACACCAGCGTTTGACGGTTATAAATGAAGGACCCGGTCAGCCGGAGAAACAGAACCTCTGGGTGGCATTGATCCGGGATTTTCTTCCTTATCAAAAAGTGGTCTCAAAAAAAGTTTCGCCCACAGATTTTGAGTTGATTACCGACGAATATGGCAACCAGTATGCTGAGTTCGATCTTTCCAGCCAGCCCGCTGGAACCACGCAAACAGTGCAGATCGATTACCAGGTAACCATCAACGAACTGACCTATGACGTATCGGCCTGCGAGGGAGAGCTGCCGGATGATTTTATCCAACCGGAACTACATATCGAATCGGCGAACCCCCAAATCAGCGCGCTTGCGAGTGAGCTGACACGCGGCAAATCAACGGTCTGTCAGCAGGTGCGGGCGTTTTATGATTACATTGGGGATGAATTGACCTATACCTACAATGGAAAGAATTGGGGTGCGCAAGCGGCGCTGGGAGCCATGGGCGCTGACTGTACCGAATACACAGCTTTGCTTGTGGCGCTGAGCCGGTCACGAGGTATTCCGGCGCGCTATTTCGAAGGGCTGCTTTTCCTCGACACCGACACGGAAGCCCGGGCGCGTCTTGAACATGCCTGGCCGGATATGTATATGCCCGGCGTCGGATGGGTGGCATTGGACCCCACGTTGGGGAGGTCACCCGGCGACCGCGAGAACTATTTTGCCCACTATACGCCCCAGCACATCATCGTTACTACAGGAGTCAATCCATCTACGCTGCGAGGCAGCAGCTATTGGACACATATTTACTGGCCCGGGGACAGCACGCGGATACGCGTCGAAGCGGAAGAATGGCAGATAAAACCGATCGGGAAGTAGGGAAGGTCGATCGGGGCCCCTGATGGGAAGGGCAGGATCATTCCGCACGCTTTCGAAGATAGGCGTGCATGATCACGGAGAGTACGATGATCAGCCCATAGATCAACTCTGTCCAGAAGCCGGTCAGCCCGACGGCCACGGTGGCGGCTTCGATCGCACCGATGATGAACGCTCCGATGAATGTCCCTAAGATTGTCCCGGTGCCGCCAAAGACGGACGTGCCGCCCAGGAAGACGGAAGCCAGGGTGCTCAACAGATGACCTTCGCCCAGGCTTGGCCAGAAATAGACAACGTGAAAGCTGGCGATGACTCCGGCAAAGGCGGAGAACAAACCGATCAGCATAAATGCCTGCACGCGGACTCGTTTTGTATTGATCCCCATCAGTTCGGCGCTGTTGGCATTGTCGCCGATCAGATAGATGTGTGCGCCAAATTTGTGACGGTTGAGCAGGACCCAGCCGACAATGGCGATCACGATCAACCAGATCATTTGCGTGGGGAAAGTGCCGCCGATCTTCCCGACCAGAGCCGGATGGAGAAACGACTCCTTGACATAACTTAGCGTGCCACTCTTGCCCTGCGAAAGAACCAATACCGCGCCGCGCCAGAAGAATTGCGTGCCGATGGTTGCTACTAAAGAAGGAATGCCAAATCTGACAATGATCAGCCCATTGATCCAGCCGATCAGAGTTCCGGTCACGAGTGCAGCAAGGAATGACAGCATGACTCTTACCGATATGTTTGCGATGCCCGGCGTGGCTCCGTACGTCAGGAGAAATGCAACCATGCCCATTGCCATGATGGATGGAAACGAAAGGTCCATTTCACCGGCGATGACCACCATCGTCAACGGGATGGCCATGATCGCAAAGAAGGGGACGGTCGACATGAAGGCATTGTAGATCTGGGGTTTCAGGAAGGTCGTGGGGGCTGCGATAATAAAGATGATCCACAAACCAAAGAAGACTCCCAGAATTCCAAGCTGGGGACCGTAGGTTCGGGCAAACCTTTTCAGGCTGAAAGCTTTCCGATTTGCCCGACTGGCTCCATGAGTGGACTCGTCAGTGTGAGTCATCGCATCCGTCCTTTTCCTTTAATCGAGATTGCCAGTTTCTGCAACCCGGATCATTTTTTCCATTAACACATCCAGGGTGATGTCCCTGGTGATAAACTCACCTGCGATCCGGCCGCGGTCGATCACCACGATGCGGTCCGCTACGTTATAAACGTGCACCACATTGTGGTCGATAAACACGGCAGATTTCCCTGCTCTTTTGATATCGCGCACGAACGTGATGAGCCTGGCAGTTTCCTTGAGCGAGAGGCCCATCGTGGGTTCGTCGAGGATAATAATTTCCGCATCGAAATAGAGGGCGCGTACAATGGCAACGCCTTGTTTTTCACCGCCGGAAAAGGTTCTTACGTATGATTCCGGGTCGATCGCCGACGAGGTAAAACCCATGGATTGGTTCATCAGCCGGTAGGTCTCATCCCTCATTTTGGGGACATCCAGGAGTCCCCATTTGTTGGTGAGTTCCCGCCCGAGAAAGATATTCCGCCACAACGTCTGCAGCTCTGCCAGGGCACGTTCCTGATAGACGGTTTCCACACCCAATTGTCGCGCCCTGGGAACCGTGAGGTGATCTATCTTTTGGCCATTGAACAGAATTTCACCGGAGGTGGGCTGATAAAAACCGGTGATGATCTTGATCAGGGTGGATTTTCCGGCACCGTTATCACCCAAAAGACCAACAATCTCATTCTGCCCCAGCTGAAAATTGATGTTCTCCAGCGCCTGGACTTCCCCAAAGGATTTGGATACGTTTCTAAGTTCTAGGCGATAGTCCATAGGATGAATCTCCGTACTAGCAGGCGAATTAACCTTATGAGTGCCAATGATAACATCCAAATTTCCAAAGTGGGCAAGGACTAAATGGCCTGCCTGCAATGATAATGCTTTGAAAAGATAGCGAGACCACTTAGTCCTTGCGTTATTTCTTTCGCTCCGCTCATTCTGTTATGGAAAATGAGCATTGGAAAGTGAAAAGGTTCTGTCTCAGCGGATCTGCTGCTCGACCAGGGGTGCGAGGATCTCGACATTGTCCTTGTGGGCAAAGCCGGAACCGGTGTCGATGTTTAAGCCCGTGAACGCGTAGTTATCGGCGAGGCAGAGTTGCAGGACCGCCATGTAGCCCTGCAGGAACTGCTGCTGGTCGATCACCAGATCGGTCCAGCCGCCGCGGATCGCTTCCACGGTCGCGCCGGAGAGGTCGAAGCCCGCTGCGAAGACATCATCCGGACCAAGTCCGGCAGCTTCCAGATAGGCCTGCTGCGTGCCGGTCAGGTTGCCATGATCGGTAACGATCAGCTTGATATCCGGGTTGGCTGTCATGACACCCACAAATACCGGGATGCCTGCAGATGCTTCGGCATTGGTGGCGTCATCGATTTCCTGGTAGATCACCTCAACGCCAGCCTCTTCCAGAGCATCGAGGATGCCCTGGGTGCGTTCCCCACGACCTGCCTGCGCAACCAGACCCCAAACAAACGCTTTATCACCAGCCTGCAAGCCAGCGCGGGCAATAGATTCCTTGCCCAGGGAGAAACCGGCATTGTAATTGATCGCGCCAACATAACCGAAGCCGTTGGAACCGTATTTCTCCTGCAGTCCAAGCAACTGGACGTTCATGCTGGTGACGAGAATGCCCTTCTCCTCTGCCTCATCTACCAGAGGAGCGAAGGCCTCGTTGCCGGGATGCCCCATGACTGCGATGCCATCCGGACTGGTCGCCATAGCCTCCGAGAACTGGGTGATCATCTTCTCCGGGTTCCAGTCAGACCAGACGTATTCCACATCCGCGCCGGTGTCAGCCGCAGCCGCCAACGCGCCGTTGTAGACTACGGTCTCGAAAGAGCCGCCCGGGGCTCCGCCAGGGAAGAAGATGATTTTGGTACCGGAGCACCAGCCGCCATCCTGGGCGGGCGCGGGACCTTCCGTGGTGGAGGGTTCGGTTGCGACCACTTCGGTCGGTTCTGTCTGTGCAGTTGGCTGCCGTCTTTCCGTGGCAGGGGCGGGTGCGCAAGCTGCCAGCACGATTGCCAACAGCAACAATAGGACCACAATGCGCGAAACACGAGTGAACATTTCAGTCTCCTTTTCGATAGTTGAATATTCAATTGTGACCGTTCATTTCTGATTGCTCTCGACGTTTTTCTCTTCTACCCTGCCTCCTTTCAGTAGTTTGTTACAGGCTAGACTGCAAACTTCCGCATATTTCCGGGAACGTTCCCGTTATCGTTCACATGGGCAAAGTTATCTTAGCAAAAATAGAAGCATGTGTCAAGAGGTTTGAATAAAAGACCCACTTGACAAACGTTCCGGGATTTGCTATTATGGTATCCTTATCATGTTATCGATAACAGATTTAATCAATCATCAAGTAATTTGAGCATATCTCACAGAAAAAAACGCGTTACCATCAAAGATGTGGCACAAGCAGCGGGAGTCTCGACACAGACGGTTTCGCGCGTCATGAACAAGTTTTCTTATGTCTCCGAGGAAACCCGGCAAACTGTAGAAAAAGTGGTGGAACAACTGGGCTACCGCCCAAGCACTCTTGCCCGCAGTCTGATTCAGCAACGTAGTTACACTCTGGGTGTAGTCACATTCGGTTTGAAATACATGGGACCGTCACGCACTCTCAGCGGCATGGCCGATAAAGCAGACGAACTTGGCTTCATGCTTTTAATGAAAGAACTCGACAACTTCGATACAAGCAGGACCGATGAGGCAATAGATTCTTTGCTTGCTCGCCAGGTTGACGGAATATTATGGCTGGTACCGGAAATTCGTGACAATCATGCCTGGATCGACGAGCGTATGGAGGAAATCCCTGTACCAATGCTTTTCATTGCCATGCGGCCGCGCGAGGGGATTTCCAGTCTTGCAACGGATAACTTCCAGGGCGCAGTGCTGGCAATACAACATCTATTGGATTGCGGGCGGAAAAAGATTGGGCATATTTCGGGTCCGCAGGGTTGGTGGGAAGCGGACGAGCGCAAGCGTGGCTGGCTTGAAACGCTGGACGCAGCAGGATTTCATACTTCTGAACAGCACTGTGCTGAAGGGAATTGGTCATCTGCCAGCGGGGAGCCGGCGTTCATTCAACTGCTTCAGTCATTCCCGGATATGGACGCTGTTTTTGTGGCGAACGATCAGATGGCACTGAGTGTTTTGCGTGAGGCCTGCCGCCGAGGTATCCGCATCCCCGAACAGCTGGCAGTCATTGGCTTTGACAACATCTCTGAGTCCGCATATTTTTATCCTTCATTAACAACAATTTCTCAAGATTTCCAGTTGCTTGGCGAACAGGCTGTTCAAAACGTAGTGGAGATGATCCGGGCCCGGCAGGGAAAACAATCTGTTGTCGCACAATCAGGCTTTATACGACCAACCCTTGTTGTACGTGAAAGTTCAAAACGAGTTTGATTAGATTTCTATCTCGTTCCTGTATTTGTATGTCCTGACAAAAATGGAAACGGAATCAATCGGAAGGAGGTGAGAGGCAGGGGCAAAAAAAACTCATACCAGCATGGAAGCGTACATCGGTAAAATGGCGTCTGGGTGCATGCTCCCGGGTGAAGCGGTTCCATCATAGTTTGATGGTTCTATTGCTCTTACCCCATTCGTACGCCAACATCTCATCCTCTATCTACCAATAAGGAGAAGAAAATGTCCAAGAAATCCTCTCTCAACCTGCTAGCCGTTCTGCTGCTGGTTAGTCTGGTACTCTCCGCTTGTGGCGCTCCGGCTACTGCTGCTGTGCAGCCGGTCGAAGCACCTGCAACCGAGGCAGCACCTGCGGGCGAGCAACTCGTCGTCTATATGCAGATGGGCGGCAATGCAGGCGATGGCTCGACGCTGGCACGCACAAATGGCGCCAAGGCTGCCGCGGCAGCCCTCAACATCAAGCTGGTCGAGCAGTACTCAGGCTGGGACAACCAGAAGATGATCGATCAATTCAAAGAGGCTGTGGCTGCCAAACCAGATGGCATCGTTATCATGGGCCATCCCGGCGGAGACGCTTTCTCAGCGCTCATTGATGATGCTTTCAGCCAGGGCATTATCGTGACCAGCGGCAATAATCCGGGCGACCCTGCTTTCCAGGCGATCGCGAAAAAATACCAGCCCAAGGGCTTTGGGTACGCCGGGGCCAACCTGCACGATGGTGGTTATCTGACTGGCACGGCGATGATCGCGGCAGGCCTGCAGGCCGGTGACGAAGCCGTCGTTTACGACATCTGGCACCAGGAAGGCCGAAGCGTGAGTTCTCAGGGTATTGTCGACGCGCTCGAAGAAGCCGGAATCAAGGTTGACAAGCTTGACGCCACCGACGCAGTGGACAAGGATGCCTCGCTGGCAATCCCAATCCTGACTGCTTATTTCGAGGCGCACCCCAATCTCAAGGCCATCGGAACCCAGCACGGTAACATTACCGCAGTTCTGCCGAAGGTCCTCGAGGCGGCAGGCAAGCAGCCTGGCGATATCATCGTCGGCGGTATTGACCTTTCACCCGCGACCAAGGATGGCATCGAAAAAGGCTGGATCAGCGCGAGCTTCGATCAGGTGCTTTACCTGCAGGGCTATCTCCCCGTCCAGCAGATCTACATGACGAAGATGTACCAGATCCCGGGTCTGAGCATTAATACGGGCGTAGGCACATTTACCCCGGAGAATCTCCCTTCCATTGCACCTCTTATCGATCAGGGAATCCGCTAATCCGGTTGCGCTGTTGATTTGAATTTACAGCGACGCCCCCGCTTTTCATGGCGGGGGCGTCACACCAATTTACTGCGTTCTGTAGAGCAGTATACAGGAAATAGTAAAATCGATAGGGGATTACCCCTATCGGAAACAAAGGAAAGCAGGGAGTTAATTCTCCCGGATGTTGCCATACGAATTCCCTTTGCAATATGCAACGGAAGTCAGGAGAAGAAAAATGCAGAAGTCGAGGTCTTATGAATAAGCAGGCAAACATTGTTGATGCTCCGGGTGAGCGTTATGCACTGCAAATGGTCAATATTGAGAAATATTTTGGCCTGGTGTGTGCTCTCAAAAATATCAACTTGGAAGTGGGACGCAACGAGATCGTTGGACTGATCGGTGACAACGGCGCCGGTAAATCGACCATGGTGAAAATCCTGACTGGCGTGTTTCCGCCGACCAGTGGTGAGCTCTACATCGCTGGCCGCAAGGTGGATATTCGCAGCTACAATGTCAAGCAGGCGCATAAGTATGGTGTCGAAACCGTATACCAGGATAAATCCCTTGGCGAGAAGCAGGTCCTGTGGCGGAATTTTTTTATTGGCCGTGAAATCACCCTGCCGTTCGGTTTCCTTAATGTCAAAAAGGAAAAGGAAATCGCCAACGAGATCATGGTCAATACGATCGGCTTCCGGGGTAAAGGCATCACGGTCGATTCGAAGGTGAGCAAGCTTTCCGGCGGCGAGCGCCAGGGAGTTGCGATTGGCAGGGCCATGCATTTCGATGCTGAACTGATCATCCTTGACGAGCCAACGGTTGCTCTCTCCCTGAAGGAGGTGGCGAAGGTGCTCAATTTCGTGCACAAGATCAAGGATTCCGGCAAAGCCTGTATCTACATCTCACACAGCATTGCAGACGTGTATGAAATCTCAGATCGTTTTGTCATCATGGATCGCGGAGAGATCGTAGCAAGTATTGCCAAGAAAGACACTACTCTGAAAGCACTGGATGAATTCCTGCTCGAATACTCGCATGGACTGAAAGACAAGGTGGAATCATGAAACGAGTAACCCCTCTCCTTAAATTTCTTGGGAAAATCGAAGGTCTTCCCGTATTAGCAGTACTTATGGTTCTCTATACCGTGTTCCTGATCACCGCCCCGAATGTTTTTACGGGATATCGAATCTACATGTCATTCCTGCAGACGGTTCCACCCGTGCTCGTCTGTGCCCTGGGACTCACCCTGGTGGTCACTGCGGGAGAGATGGACCTGAGTTTTCCCGCAGTCGTTGCACTTTCCGGATTTGTATTTGCCTGGGTCTTTAAAAGATTTGACGCGCCCTGGGCTCCCTGGGCCGGCTTTGTTCTCGCCCTGGCCTGTGGCGCTTTGGTTGGTTACATCAACGGTTTGCTCGTCGCAAAGATCGGTGTGCCTTCGATCATGGCTACCCTCGCGGCGCAATTCTTCTGGTATGGAGCCACAATTCTGCTCGCCAACGGGCTGCAATTGAATATCAAGGAGGTTACCACCCACATCGTTCATACAATCTTCGTTGGGCGTATCTACGTTGGAGAGGTCCCCGTACCCCACCAGGCACTCTGGGCAGCGGGGCTGGCTATCTTCCTGTGGTTTATCCTGAATCGGCATAAGTTCGGTGAGGAGATCATGTTTATCGGCGACAATGCCGAGGTGGCGCGAGTCATGGGAATAAATGTGGAGGCAACTCGGATCAGGCTCTTCACCATCAACGGCATCATCGCGGCCTTCGCGGGATTGCTGCTGACACTCGAAATCAATGTCTTCTTTCCAACGCAGGGCGCAGGTTTTCTGCTGCCTGCCATGGCAGCCGTTTTTATTGGCGGCACCTCGATTGCCGGCGGTCTGGGTTCCATTATCGGTACTTTTTTCGGCGCTTATATTATTGGTTCCCTGGAAGCTGGCATCGTGGCTACCACCATCAGCGGCTACTGGGTACAGCTGATCGAGGGTATTGTCATGGGCGCGTCTGTGGTACTCAACGTCCTTATCAACGATGGGCATGTCGAACAATTTACAAAGCGAGTCCGAGGCTGGTTTCTCCCTGTCCGCTCGAGGAATATCAATGAAGAGATGAAACCTGACAACGTGCATTAAGCGACAATATGGGAGAAGACACATGGAATTAAACCCTGTCATAGCAGTGCTGGGACGCCGGCTTCGTCTGGCTGTCATCGGAGGGGGACCCGGCTCGTTTATCGGCGCAATGCATCGACAGGCTGCCAGGCTTGACGATCGTTATGAAATTGTCACTGGCATTCTTTCGTCCGATCCTCATAAATCAAAAAAAGCCGGGCTGGACTTGGGGCTGGCTCCCGACCGGTCCTACGCCAGCGTTCAGGAAATGCTCGACCGCGAGTCCTCTCGAAACGATGGCGTGGATGTGGTCTCCATCATGACGCCGAACGACAGCCATTATGAATATTCGCTGGCTGCACTGGAACACGGTTTTGATGTGATCTGCGACAAGCCCATGACGAACACGCTTGAAGAAGCGGAAGCCCTGCATAAAAAGGTCCAGGAATCAGGCTTGATATTTTGTCTGACCCATAATTACACCGGTTACCCGATGGTTCGCCAGGCAAAAGCGATGGTCGCGGACGGGCAATTGGGAACGATCCGTTTGGTCCAGGTGGAATATGTGCAGGGCGGAAAAGCCGATGAACAGAAACCCATGCCCGAGGTGCTTACCTGGAAATATGACCCGGTCCGCGGCGGGCCATCCCGGGTGATGGGTGACATCGGGACCCACGCGCATAATCTCGCTCGTTTTGTTACCGGGCTGGAAGTGGCGGAAGTCGCTGCCGAGATCGGAACGATCGTGCCGGGACGGCTCATCCATGACTTTGGCGGGGCCCTGCTCCGATTTGACAACGGCGCCCGAGGAAGTTTCTGGGTGACTCAAGCTGCTGCCGGGGTGGAGAATTGCCTTCGTATCCGCGTCAGTGGCAGCCAGGGCAGTTTGGAATGGATGCAGGAGTTTCCCCAGGCGTTGACCTTCAAGCCTCTCCGCGATCCCTCTCAAAACAGGACGCCCAACGGGCCGGGAACCCTGCCGCTCGCCGCGCGTTCCAGCCGGATCGTTGCCGGTCACCCCGAGGGGTTCCACGAAGGATTTGCAAATCTTTATTCCGATGCGGCCGAAGCCATTAGTGCCCGCAGAGCAGGAAAGGCAGCAGATCCGCTGGCTCTCTATTTCCCGAATTCCTGGGATGGGCTGTTGGGCGTGCGCTTTGTCAACAGTGTTATCGAATCCAGCAAAGCGAATGGCAAATGGACAAAATGCTAGCGAATCGCTGCCATCCTTTATAAGTAAAGAAAGTGTCCATGGGCGTATTGCGCCGTCGATGATCCAAAGGTATATACATCGTGTGGCAAAGTGAGATAATGTTCTAGCGGATCGGGGAGTCGGTAAAATCTGTCAATTTCCGTTATCGTTCACATAAAGAGTCACAGTGGGGCAAAAACGTTAACTTGACAATTGGCTTAAGATTTGCTATGATGTTATCGTTCCCGATAACGATAACGAAAAACACCGCAAAAATTCACTTTTCTCATGAATCTCAACAAGCGCCCCACGATAAAACAAGTTGCGAAGGTTGCCGGTGTGTCCACCCAGACCGTTTCCAGGGTCATTAACGAGCGCCCGGACGTGGCTCCTGAGACGCGCGAGCGTATTCTGGTGACGATCAGTGAGTTAGGTTACCAGCCCAGCGCCCTGGCGCGCAGCCTGATCCAGCAACGCAGTTACACACTGGGGGTCGTCACTGCTGGCTTGAAGCACATCGGTCCCTCTCGCACGCTGAACGGCATCACTTCTGCCGCCGAAGAGGCCGGTTACTCCCTCCTCCTGAAAGAACTGCCCCGTTATGATACTGAAGACGTTGTGCCGATCTTCCAGGCGCTTCTTTCCCGCCATGTGGATGGAATCATTTGGGCTGTACCGGAAATCGGGGAAAATAGAAACTGGGTCGATAAACAATCACTCGATTTAAAGATCCCCATCGTTTATCTGGCAATGGAACCAAAACAAAATATCTCGACCGTATCCATTGACAATTACCTGGGCGGGCGGATCGCGATGGCTCACCTGCTTGAGCAGGGGTATCAGCGGATCGGGCATATCTCGGGTCCCATGGACTGGTGGGAAGCGCGCCAGCGTGTGGCTGCCTGGAAGGATGCTTTGAACGAAGCCAATTTCGAAGCGCGCGATGTATATTGTGTAGAGGGAAACTGGTCTCCGGCAAGTGGCGGGCTTGCGATCGAAAAACTTTTTGAACAATATCCTGATATGGATGCTGTGTTCGTTGCAAACGATCAAATGGCGCTGGCTGTCATCCAGGCGGCATGTCAAAAAGGAATGCGGATCCCGGAAGATCTCGGTGTCGCTGGCTTCGATAACATCCCCGAATCGGCTTTCTTTTATCCTCCCCTGACAACGATCCAGCAGGATCAACATGTTGTGGGCAAGGTCGCGGTGGAGGAAACCATCAATATGATCGAATCAGGTTGGGAGGGATTGGCTCCCCCTGAACCGAAGTCCATTAAGCTTGCTCCCATGTTAGTTGTACGACAGAGTTCATTGCGTTCACTTAAGGCATGAAGATGAAGGAGGTGAATGGATCAAAGAAATAAAAATTAAGCAGAGAAGCACTTGCCTATCGATTGGCGTCTCCAGGCAAGCGCTCCGGGTGTGCATTTGGCCTCTTGAAGACCAAGAGAACCTCCGCACAACCGCATTATAACGTACGCATCTCCACAAGGAGAACCACTACTAATAAGGAGAGAAGATCATGTTTCGCTTCAAAACACTCGTAGTATTGATCGCAGTTGTCGCTATGATCCTGCCAGCTTGTCAACCGGCCGCTCCAAAAGCCGGGCTCAAGTGCGCACCCAACTGTGAGTACAAGGATCTGGTGGTTGGCTTCCTCCAGACCGGTTCCGAGGGCGGTTGGCGCGCTGCCAACACGGCTTCCTTCAAGGAAACTGCGGATCAATTAGGACTCAAGCTTAAGTTCTATGATTCTCAGAATGATCTTGCCAAGCAGGTTGCGGGTTTCAACCAGTTCATTCAGGACCCCGAGGTCAATGTCATCGTCCTGGCCGCGCTCGAGACAACCGGCTGGGAGGATGTACTCAAGCAAGCCAAGGATGCCGGCAAAATCGTTGTGATTGAAGATCGCCGCATCGATGCTTCCGAAGACCTGTATGCCACCTACATCGGCTCCGACTTCGCTGAGGAAGGCCGTAAATCCGCAGATGAGATGTGCAAGCTGCTGGAAGGCATGGAAGGCAAGAACGTCTGGGAGCTGGTCGGCAACGTAGGTTCTTCCGCTGCCAAGGATCGTGGCCAGGGCTTCCGCGAAAAGATGGGTGCCTGTGGCATCGAGGTCACCAAGAGCCAGACCGCCAACTGGAGCATTACCGAAGGCAAGCAGGTGACAGAGGCCTGGTTGAAGGAAACTCAGGACGTCCAGGGCATCTTTGCACAGAACGACGAGATGGGCCTGGGCGCCATCGAAGCGCTCAAGGAAGCCGGTCTCACACCTGGTGTGGATGTCAAGATCCTTTCGGTGGATGCTACCGCCGGTGCCTTCAAGGCCATGCTGGCCGGTGATTTGAATGTGACCGTGGAATGCAACCCGCTGCTTGCCCCGCAGGTCTACGAAGCCGCTCTCAAGGCTGCCAACGGTGAAACACTGCCGAAGTGGGTTCCTTCCCAAGAGGGTGTCTTCCGCTCTGATGACCCGAACCTGCAAACGGTCACCGACGGGCGCAAGTATTAAAGAGCACGAAGTTTCTAAGATGACTTTGCAAGTCCTCCGGAAGTCTCCTCTTAGAAATCGTCAGAAAGCTGAAGAGGAGCGGCGTTTGACGCCGCTCCTCCAATCCCCAGAGCTGGATGGTTAGCATGTCAGATAAAAATACCAATGACCTTCTTGTGGCGATGCGGGGAATGACCAAAGCATTCCCCGGAGTCCAGGCGCTTGAGAATGTTGATTTCGACCTGAGATATGGCGAGATCCATGCCCTGATGGGAGGCAATGGAGCAGGAAAATCAACACTGATCAAAGTCTTGACCGGGGTCGAGAAACCTGATGATGGAGTTATCACCCTGGCAGGCAGGGAAGTTCATGTGAGATCGCCGCAACATGCTCAATCGCTGGGCATTAGCACGGTATATCAGGAAATCAATCTCTGTCCCAATTTGACTGTGGCAGAGAATATTCTGATCGGTCGTGAACCCATGAAGTTTGGCAGGATCGATTGGAAGAAACTGAATGCCCAGGCCAGGGAAATCCTGCTGCGAGTGCTCGAGATGGACATCGATGTCACGCAGACGCTCGGTTCCTATTCCGTTGCCATCCAGCAGATGGTGGCGATCGCGCGCGCACTCGAAATTGAATCTGCGAAACTCCTGATCCTCGACGAGCCTACCTCCAGTTTATCCATCCATGAGACCGAGCAGCTTTTCACCGTCATGCGCAAACTGAAGGGTGAGGGTGTAGGGATCATTTTTATCACCCATTTCATCGACCAGGTCTATCAGATCTCCGATCGTATCACGGTCATTCGGAATGGGAGGCTGGTGGGCACGTATGAAACTGTCGCCCTGCCGCGCATGGAATTGATCACAAAAATGATCGGCAGGACCCTGACTGTGCTTGATGAGATGTCAAAGACCAAAGTGGAAACAAGCAAGCACATCAGCAAAGAGAAGGTGCTCGAGGCAAGAGAGTTCGGCCAGACCGGCGAGGTGGAACCTCTTGACCTGGACCTGCATGCCGGCGAAGTGCTTGGCCTGGCCGGGCTGATGGGTTCCGGGCGTACGGAAACGGTAGGCCTGTTGTTTGGGCTGGAAACACCGGATAGCGGCACGCTCACAATTGCAGGAAAAAAGGTTGAGAAGTTTTCTCCTTACGACTCGATTATGCGAGGACTTGTCCTTTCCCCTGAAGATCGAAAAGCCACAGGCATCGTGGATGATTTGACAGTCCGAGAGAACATCATCCTGGCTTTACAGGCCGGGCAGGGCTGGTTCAAACATTTGAGCAGCCAGAAACAATACGAGATTGCGGAGAAATACATCCAGATGCTGGAGATTGCTACACCCTCGCCCGATCAGCCGGTCAAGAACCTGAGCGGCGGCAATCAGCAAAAAGTGATCCTGGCGCGCTGGCTGGCGACAAATCCGCAGATCCTGATCCTGGATGAACCCACGCGCGGTATCGATGTGGGGACAAAGGCGGAAATTCAAAAATTGGTGCTTTCATTGGCGGAAGAGGGCAAAGCCTGTATTTTTATTTCCTCGGAACTGGAAGAGGTCATGCGCTGCAGCCACCGCATCGCGGTCTTATCTGACCGGAAGAAAGTGGCTGAATTTGGCAGCGAAGTCGACGAGCAGGTAGTTATGCAATCCATGGCAGGTGAATCATGATGCGATCCAAACTCTCAGGAATCTGGAGAAAGGCTGAACAGAGCAAGCTGTTCTTTCCGTTGCTTGCCCTGGCGATCATCCTGTTATTCGATCTGATCACCGTGCCAGGTTTTTTTAATATTCAAATCAGGAATGGCAATTTATATGGGAGCCTGGTCGACATTTTCCGAAACGCTTCCGTGGTCATGCTGCTGGCGATTGGCATGACCCTGGTGATCGCCACCGGGGGGATCGATCTCTCGGTGGGGGCTGTCATGGCGATCGCAGCCTCGGTCGCGGCCCTTTTGATGAACCCATACGTCCTGGCGACGGAACTGCCGCCGAACCTGATGAAGTTAATCAACGATCCGAATTTCACCTACCAGCCGCTCTGGGTCGTCCTGCTGGTCACGCTGCTTGTTTCGATCCTCTGCGGCCTGTGGAATGGATTGCTGGTTGCCTACATCCGCATCCAACCCATGGTTGCGACGTTGATCCTGATGATCGCCGGCCGCGGGATCGCCCAGTTGATCACGAACGGGGTGAGAATTCAGATTTTTTATCAGCCTTATGCATTTATCGGACAGGGCTGGATCGTCCTGCCATTTTCATTGTATCTGGTTGCGTTTGTGTACGCGCTTGCCTGGCTCCTGACGCGCAGGACGGCGATCGGGCTGTTCATCGAATCGGTGGGTATCAATTTTCGCTCCAGTTATTTCAGCGGGATCGATGAAAAGAAGGTCAAGCTGCTCGCCTACGCCTTCTGTGGCCTATGCGCCGGGATCGCCGGTCTGGTTGCCAGTTCCAACATCAAAACCTCGGATGCCTTCAACCTTGGCCAAACCCTCGAACTGGATGCCATCCTGGCGGTGGTGATCGGCGGTACGCTCATGTCGGGCGGCCGGTTTTCGCTGCTCGCCAGCCTGATCGGGGTGTTGATCATCCAGGCGATCACCACCTCCATGTATGCCTTCGGCGTGCCGGCGTTTGCCCTGCAGGCAATCAAGAGTGTAGTGGTCATCTTCGTGATCCTCCTGTATTCGGAACAAGTCAAGGTTCTTGTTCGGAAGCTTACAACGCAGAAGGAAGCGTAACCATGATTAAGAAGATAAGCGCCTTTCTTTCCAAAAATCAGAGGTTCATCCCGCTTGCCTCGACCGCCCTGCTGGCTTTTGCAGCCTATGGGGTTGGAGCAATCTTCTACCCGGGTATGCGGGATGTGCAGGTTTTTCTCAATATTTTCCGCAGCAACACCTTTTTATTGATCAGTGCGATAGGAATGACCTTCGTCATTATTTCAGGAGGCATCGATCTTTCGGTGAGTGGTGTGATCGCTCTGACGACCGTCGCCGCGGCGGCGCTGCTGCGCGAAGGCTGGAACGCCTGGCTGGTGATCGTCCTGATGCTGCTGATGGGTATGGCTTTGGGTGCCACAATGGGCGGCTTCATTACTTATCTGAAGGTGCAGCCGTTTATCGCTACCCTGGCAGGGATGTGGTTTGCGCGCGGCATGTGCTTCTTTATCAGCGATGATGCCATCGCCATTGACAATGTCGGGTTTCGCCTCCTCGGCCAGACCAGGATCCTGATCCCTGGCCTGGCTGAGATCGCCTGGTGGCAGGGCAGTAACCCACCGTTCATATCCATCCCTGTGGTGGTTGCATTTACCCTCTTCATTGTGGCGATTTTTGTCGCGCACTTTACGCGCTTCGGTCGGACCATCTATGCCATCGGAGGCTACAACGGAGCCAACGAACAATCCGCGCGCCTGATGGGTCTGCCGGTGGATCGAACCAAAATGCTGGTGTATACCTTCAACGGCTTTTGCTCGGCATTGGCAGGCATCGCCTGGGGCATCTTCGTTTCGTCCGGGCATGGCTTGTACGCACAAGGCTTTGAGTTGGATGTCATCGCTTCTGTCGTGATCGGCGGTACGATGCTGACCGGTGGGGAAGGTTATATGTTTGGCACATTGTTTGGCGTGCTCATCCTCGGCATTACCCAGGTTCTCATCCAATTCAATGGATCGTTGAGCTCCTGGTGGTCGCGCATCGTCATCGGCGTGCTGACGTTTATCTTCATTGGTGTCCAGAGCATTCTAATCGCCCGGAAAGCCAAACAACTGCGGACGAAAGAGACCAAGGTTCCGGTATTGGCAAGTACACAGCTGCGACGACGAATGCTGTTCGGCGGCGGCGCGTTTGCTGTGGTCGCTCTGATCGCGATCCTGGCGGTCAACCTGATCCCGAAAGGGGACCAGCCGGTCGCCACGGCCGAAAGCCGGGGCTGCGAGCTGAAGCCTTATCGGCAGGAACAGGCGGCGAGCTTGATCGCGGATGGGGCTGTGATTGCTTATGAGCGCAACGGCGGTCCCCGGTGCATTGATGAGCTCTATGCAATTTATCCGGATGGACGCATCGTCGGCGATGATGGTGTCAACAAGATAGAGAAACAGGCCTCGCCTGACGACGTGAATAACCTGCTCGCGGGGATCAGTAATTATGGCTGGTTTACAGATGAGATGTATGACACCTGGCATACTCCTTGTGGTCAATGCTATGGATATTATCTCACCGTGGTGCATGAAGGCCAGGAAAAAACGGTCAAGGGTGTGGACGGAGGTACGGATGCCCCTGCGGACTACTGGCAGGTGATCTCGCTGGTAAAAGGAATTGTTCCGACATTTTCCGCCGCCCCATAGCAAATTCGCAGCGCCGCGTGTTGCCGCGAGCGGTTTTCATAAAAGAACGGATCATTCCAGTTTGGAGACGGGCTGCTCTTTATGCAAGGAGAAATCGAGATGGGCATTAAGAAAGTAATTGTTCCAATCCTCATCGCATCTGCTTTCTTTATCTTTGGCTGTGTCTATATTGTTGTACCGGAGGGCTTGGGTGACTCTTCTTCAACTGTGTCAGAAGGCTGGAGCGCTGTTGCGACGAATGTAAGCCAGACCGAGGCGGGGGATCTGCATATCGACCTTGCCATCCGCAACGATACCGGCGACTGGAGCGCGATGAATGCGCTGGTGGGCAAACCGGCTGTCCTGGCATCTGGCGATCAATCCACCAGCTGTGAGACGGTGTTCGTTAGCAGCGGCGGACATCGCCTGGCGCCGGGTTTTCAGATGCGAGGCTATATCGGCGGGACACAGGCTGAACAGGAAACCCAGCTTTTATATGTGGAATGCAAGGGCGCGGAAGCTGCCCCCGGCTCGAAGCTGTCCATCGACTACACCTACGTCACGGGCCAGTACAACTACTATGAACCCGACAAAAACAGAGCCAATGACAAATTGGAAATCGAGCTCGATGCGGTCGCCGCAGACCTGACGTATCCAATTGCGGAAGCGGTAGAAGGGGTAGTCCAGGCGTCTGATGCTGAAATCCTTGCTCTCAATGACGTTGTGCTCACCCTGGCGGATATTCAGCGTACGGAAACCGGCTTGCAGTTCACCTGGCAGACAGCCAACCCCGGTGAATACCCGACGTATGTTCATGTTGGCAATCCACCTGCCATCGGTGCGGATGGGATCATCTATGGCTTTTACGAAACCCCGGATATTGTTTCTGTGCCGATCACTCCGGGAGGCGATACAGCGGAATGGCAGACCGCGGTCAGTGTTCCTCAGGATGCCGGAGGTTTGTATATCCTGTTGAGTGTGGAAACAGGCAAAGCGCGGCTCTTCGCGAACTATGCTGTCGATATCAGCGATAAGTAATCCATCTGTTTTCCGGCAGATGAAGGGACCGAAAAAGGAAGCGAGAACATGCAAATGAAATCCGTTCGCCTGCACGGAGTTGGCGACCTGCAAATCCACGCTGAACCCGTCCCGGTCCCCGGTGAGGGTCAGAAGCTGGTACGCGTGAAGGCAGTCGGGGTCTGCGGCTCAGATTTGCACTGGTTCTCCGAAGCGGGGATCGGAGATGCACAACTAAAACATCCTCTGGTGCTGGGCCACGAGTTTGCAGGTGAGACGGAAGATGGGCGGCGTGTGGCGGTTGAACCGGCGCTTTCCTGCGGGCACTGCGAGTTTTGTCTGCAGGGACATCCCAACTTGTGTGCTTCCATTATCTTTGCCGGGCACGGCGAGCAGGACGGGGCCTTGCGGGAATACATGGCATGGAGTGAAAAAAATCTATTTCCCATGCCCGATTCATTGACCTATGTCGATGGGGCAATGCTCGAACCATTAGGTGTGGCAATCCATTCGGTAGACCTTGGCAAGCTCAAAGCCGGCATGACCGTCGGCGTGTTTGGCTGCGGACCGATCGGCTTGCTGATCGTTCAAATGGTCCGGCTGATGGGCGCGACGAATATCATCGCCACGGATCTTCTCCCGCACCGGGTGGAGGCGGCAAAAAGCCTCGGGGCGTACCACGCGGTTTTGGTGGGAAAAGGCTCCGGCCTGGAAGAGGTTCGGGCGGCGGCGCGGGGGCGGGGAGTGGACGTCGTGTTCGAAGCAGCTGGGGAGCAGGAGGCGGTTGACGCCGCGTTCGACGTTGTTCGGCCCGGGGGTAAGGTCATCCTGGTCGGCATCCCCGGGAACGATCAAACCTCCTTCAATGCCGGGACGGCGCGCCGCAAAGGGCTGACCATTAAGATGGTCCGGCGCATGAAACACACCTACCCGCGCGCCATCGACCTGGTCTCCAAAGGTCTGGTGGATGTACGCTCGCTCGTGACCCATCGTTTTCCGCTCGCTCAAACGGCTGAGGCGTTCCGTCTTGCCGCGCGGCGGGAAGGTTTGAAAGTCATGATCGAAATGTAAGGGAGATGGATATGAATCGAAATGATACCCAAAAAGCAATCGAGAGCGGAAAGACTGCTCTTGGCGTCGAGTTCGGCTCGACTCGCATCAAGGCGGTGCTGATCGGCGAGGATCATACGCCGATTGCCTCGGGCAGCCATGAGTGGGAAAACCGACACGAAAACGGCGTCTGGACATACAGCCTCGACGATATTTGGACAGGCTTGCAGGAAAGCTACCGGCATCTCAGCAAAGAGGTCCTTGAGAATTACAACACGCCGCTCCAGACTATTGGCGCCATCGGCTTCAGCGCGATGATGCATGGCTATATGGCATTCGACAAGAATGGAAATCTGCTTGTCCCGTTCCGCACCTGGCGAAACACCATCACCGGACAGGCAGCGGAGAAACTCACCGACCTGTTCCAGTTCAACATTCCCCAGCGCTGGAGCATTGCGCACCTCTATCAGGCGATCCTGAACAAGGAACCCCATGTCAAAGACATCAGCCATCAAACTACGCTGGCAGGCTATGTCCATTGGAAGCTGACGGGGCAGAAGGTATTGGGTGTCGGTGAAGCCTCGGGCATGTTCCCCATCGACAGCAGGACCAACGACTACGATAAAGGCATGATGGAGCAGTTCAATGGACTGCTCAAAGCCGAAAAGATCGCGTGGAAGCTCCAGGACATCCTGCCCAAAGGCCTGCTCGCGGGGGAGGCTGCCGGGGTCTTGACCGAAGAAGGTGCAAAGCTGCTCGATCCCACGGGAGGACTACAAGCAGGTATCCCGCTATGTCCGCCTGAGGGCGACGCAGGCACAGGCATGGTCGCGACCAACAGCGTTGCAGAGCGGACCGGCAATGTTTCCGCAGGGACATCGGTCTTTGCGATGATCGTTTTGGAAAAGCCCCTCTCGAAGCTGTATCCCGAGATCGACATGGTGACCACGCCCACAGGCAAGCCGGTCGCCATGGTCCACAGCAACAACTGCACATCCGACCTCAATGCCTGGGTCGACCTGTTCCAGGAATTTACCAGGGCGTTGGGTGTGGAGGTGAGCGAATCGAAATTGTTTGAATTGCTTTACCAGCAGGGGCTCACGGGCGATGCGGATGCAGGCGGACTGCTTGCCTACAATTATGTTTCGGGCGAACACCTTACGCATCTGGAGGAGGGACGCCCGCTTTTCGTCCGTACTCCCGAAAGCCGCCTTACGCTTTCGAACTTCATGCGTGTGCATCTGTTTTCGGCGCTCGGCGCATTGAAGATCGGGTTGGACATCTTTGAAAAGGAGCAGGTGAAGATCGACCAGATCCTCGGTCACGGCGGCTTCTTCAAAACAAAGGAAGTGGGTCAAAGGATCATGGCGGCGGCGATGAATGTCCCCGTTTCCGTGATGGAGACCGCGGGCGAGGGCGGCGCGTGGGGGATTGCCTTGCTTGCCTCCTATATGCTCCATAAGGCAAAGGACGAACCCCTGGAAGCCTATCTTTCTGACAAGGTCTTTGCCGGGGAAAAGGGCACGACGATCGCTCCCGACCCGCGGGATGTCGCTGGCTTTGCGGCGTTCATGGAACGCTACAAAAAAGGACTGGTCATCGAAAGAGCCGCCGTGGAGGCGCTGAGGTAGTGATTAGAGAGTAGAGAACAGAGAGTAGAGAGAGTAGAGAACAGTGCTCCTCCACTCATCATCGGCTCTCTACTCAGCTAATCTCTGGAGATAAACATGCTTGAGAAACTGAAAGAAGAGTTAGTTCAACTCCATCTCGAACTTCCCAAAAATAACCTCGTGGCGTGGACGAGCGGCAATGTCAGCGCGCGTGACAAGGAAACGGGATTGGTCGTGATCAAGGCTTCCGGCGTGCGCTATGAGGAACTGCGCCCCGAGCATATGGTTGTTGTAGATTTGGATGGCAAGATGATCGAAGGGGACTTCAAACCCTCCTCCGATACTGCCAGCCACCTTTACATTTATAAGCAGCGCGCCGATGTGGGCGGCGTCGTACACACACACTCGGGATATGCCACTGCATTTGCTGCGGTCAATAAACCCATCCCGGTGGTGCTGACCGCCATCGCGGACGAGTTTGGCGGTCCGATTCCATGTGGCGGCTTTGCCATCATCGGGGACGAGTCGATCGGGAAGGTGGTGGTCGATAGTATTGGAAAATCGCCGGCTGTGCTGCTCAAGAACCACGGTGTGTTCACCATCGGTAAGGACGCGAAAGCGGCGGTCAAAGCCGCCATCATGACCGAGGATAACGCCAGGACGGTCTGGCTCGCTATGCAAATTGGCGTCCCGGATGAAATTCCTCAGGAAGATGTCGAGAAGTTGCACTATCGCTATACCCATGTATATGGGCAATAGCCTTTATTTCATTATCGAGGAGGCATTCTCATGATCGATTTGAAACAATATGAAGTCTGGTTTGTGACGGGCAGTCAGCATTTGTATGGGCCCGAGACGCTCGAGCAGGTCGCGAAGGATTCGCGTGCGATCGCGTCTGCGCTGGATGCTTCGACGACTATCCCTGTGAAGGTGATCTTCAAACCGGTGTTGACCACGCCGGAGGCGATCCATGAGCTGTGCCTCGAAGCGAACTCCGCCAAAAACTGCGTCGGTCTGATCACCTGGATGCACACCTTTTCACCTGCCAAGATGTGGATCGCGGGATTGAGCCTGCTCAGGAAACCTTTCCTGCATTTACATACACAGTTCGGTCGTGAAATTCCCTGGTCTGAGATCGACATGGATTTTATGAATCTGAACCAGTCTGCACACGGCGACCGGGAGTTCGGCTTCATCGGCAGCCGCCTGCGACTCAACCGCAAAGTCGTCGTGGGTCACTGGCAGGATGAGGAGGTGCAGTCCGAGATCGGTGTGTGGACGCGCGCGGCTTGTGCCTGGGCGGACTGGCAGGGTGCCAGGATCGCCCGCTTCGGCGATAACATGCGCGATGTGGCGGTGACCGAGGGCGACAAGGTCGAGGCGCAGCGCCGCTTTGGATACGACGTCTATGGCTACGGGGTGGGGGATCTGGTCAAGGCTGTGGGTCAGGTTTCAGACGCCGAGATCAATCAATTGGTGCAAACCTATCTCGATGAATACGAAGTCCCTTCCGCTTTGATGTCTGGCGGTGAGAAGTATGCGGCGGTCTGTGAGGGGGCGCGCATCGAAATCGGGATGCGGAATTTCCTGAGCGCGGGCAACTTCAAGGCGTTTACGACTACCTTCGAAGATTTATATGGACTCAAGCAGTTGCCCGGTCTGGCGGTCCAGCGCCTGATGCGCGACGGCTATGGCTTCGGTGCGGAGGGTGACTGGAAGACCTCCGCGCTGGTGCGTGCCATGAAAGTGATGAGTGCTGGCCTGCCAGGCGGCGTCAGTTTCATGGAGGATTACACCTATCACTTCGACGGCGGCTCGGGCGACAAAGTGCTGGGCGCGCACATGCTCGAGATCTGCGAGTCGATTGCGGCGGGCAAACCGAAACTGGACGTGCTCCCGCTTTCGATCGGCGGCAAAGCTGACCCTGTGCGCCTGATCTTCGATGCGAACACCGGTCCTGCCATCTGCGCCTCCGTCATGGATATGGGCCAGCGCTTCCGCATGGTCGCGAGCGTCGTCGATGTGGTTCCCACCGAGGCGCCTCTTCCCAAGCTCCCGGTCGCGCGGGCGTTATGGCTGCCGCGTCCCAGCCTCAAGGTCGCCGCGGCTGCCTGGATCTACGCGGGCGGCGCGCATCACACCGGCTTCAGTTATGCTGTCACCGCTGACCACCTGCGCGATTTCGCCGACATGGCCGGGATTGAGTTCCTGCTGATCGATGAAAACACCAGCCTGGATGATTTCAGGAAGGAACTGCGCTGGAACGATCTGTATTATCACCTGGCAAATGGAGTGATCCATTAATTTGTCTTCAAAGCAAAAGCCTTGCGAAGGCCTGTCCTGAGGCGTAGCCGAAGGATCTCAACCTTCGCAAGGATCGGTCGTGGTATTTCTCATGGCTAATCTGGCAAACGACCGCGAAAAACGGCTGGCTGAATTAAGGAAGGAAGTTACCAGGCGGGGTTTTGACCGGCATGCTTCCGTCTTGAAAAACGTCTCGGAACTGCCGATCGAATTGCAGTCCTCCGCCGTGGCTGCTCTGGCTGCCCGCGAGACGATCCAGACCATCATTGCGTTTCCACCACAGATCCAACATGGGTGGGACTATGTGCCGAAGCAAGCCTTAGTGTTTACCCCTGCTGGCGTGACCCACCTCCTTGCCTCGATTTGGCCCGGACAGGAACCCAAGGCTACCTATCTAAGAGGAAGTGGCCTGATGTATATGAAGGTCACGCTCCTATTGCTCTATGGATTTCTGGAAATTGTGGCACAAGGGGAGGGTACGCTCACACGCCTCAGCATGGAGTTTAGCACCGTGGACTGGTATTGCATGTCACCGGCTCTGCAGCGATTCCTGCAGGCGACTCAGCCTGCAGCCAGTGTGCCTGCAAACAAAAGTGCTTATTCAGTAACTACACAGCAGGCTTTGGAGAAATTGCCGCTCAAATTCTCGAATGGCGTGAAAATCTATGGTCTGTTGCCTGGCGAGGACTTGGAGGAGGTGGTCTTTCAGGCTGGGACGTGGAAGCGCTGGTTGTATCTCTTCCGAAGACCGCTTTCAGCCAATACTCTCTTAACGCTTACCAGCCATTACATGGTGGTCATTGAAGAGGAACTGAATGTGAAGCAGGGTTGGATCATTTCATACATTCCTCGAAATAACATTACTGGCATCCAAAATCAACCCTGTGGCTCGTGGCATGAGTTGTCTGTTCAACTGCAACGCCGGGGCCAATCGATAGAATACAAATTAATGCTGAAAAGTGAGGCTGTCGAAGCCTGGCGCACGCAATGGGTTCAGCGCGGCGGCCAGTGGCGTGACCTGCCAGAACAGCAAAGCTGATGGCGTTGGGGGGATTCAACCATTCGCGCACTATCCCGTCCATGGTACACAGGAAGCGCTTGATGGGAACACAAATACCGTTTTCGCTCACGGTCATTTTCCGATCACCTTGAATTTTCTAATGAAAAACACTTGACTCTCAGGATGGAATTTGCTAATATTATGGAAACGTTTCCAAGCGTTTCCATACCTTATTGGTTTCACTATCTGAAAATCTGTAAAAATCTATAGTTCTTACCGGTAAAAGTACGCATTTAGCCCGAAAGAGAAAGCGTTAATCGAGATTCTGTGTAAACGTTTCCAGCATGGCTAAAAAAGACGTTCCCTCAAAAGTGACGATTGTGGAAGTAGCGGAAAAAGCCGGTGTTTCGCTCGGCACTGTTTCGCGTGTGATGAACAACGATATCCACGTCGCTCCAGATACACGTGAACGCGTCGCAGCGGTGATGCGCGAGATGGGGTATGTAGCGAATCGTCAGGCACGCGGTTTGAAGGGCAGCCGAACGAATGTGATTGGCGTTCTGGCGCCGGACCTGGGGACGGGTTACATCGGGGAAATCCTGCACGGTATCGATACAGAACTCGGACTGCATCAATTTGATCTGATGCTCTTTACCACTCATCGAACAGCAATCAAGGAAGCCAATTATGTTGCGAATTTGGTAAAAGGCATGGTGGATGGTCTGCTGCTGATCCTGCCTCGCAACCCGGCCGACTATACTGGCATTCTCACGAATGCCAATTTTCCCTTTGTCCTGATCGATCATCAGGGCACAGGCAGCCTGTGCCCGGCCGTCGGGGCGACGAACTGGCAGGGCGCGTACAATGCCACGGAATATTTAATCAAACTCGGCCACAAACGGATCGGCTTTATTACCGGTTCCATGGACCTGGGGGCGGCCATCGACCGGCTGGATGGATATAAATCCGCCTTACAAGTCCACCACATTCCTGAAGACCCACAATTAATCTATGAAGGAACGTTTTTCCAGCCGGATGGTTACGCGGGCGGCAGCGCCCTGCTCGATCTGGATGATCCGCCCACAGCCATCTTCGCCTCCAACGATGTGATGGCAATGGGCGCCATGGATGCCATCCGCGGGCGCGGCTTGCGCATTCCTGAAGATGTTTCCATTCTTGGTTTTGACGATATCCCGCAGTCAGCAATGGTACGGCCGGCACTCACGACAGTCCGCCAGCCATTGGAGCACATGGGGCGTCTGGCTACCCAGATGCTGATTGATCAACTCAAGAACCCTGAAAAGGGAATTGACCGGGTCGAGTTGCCTACACAGTTGATCGTGCGCGACTCTACTTTATCACCAAAGGATAGGGCCGGCTAATCCCTGCCTTAAGCCAGCCCTGCCTTATGTGTGCGGCACCCTTTGGTAGAAAGGAGCACAGACACATCCAGATTATACGCCAATTGTTTTTCATCTACCGTGACTCGTAACACCATTCGAATCTCAAAAGGAGAAGAATCATGACTCGCAAGCTTTACGTCTTACTGAGCCTCACACTTGTTGCGGCTTTCGTGCTGGCAGCCTGCACCACACCAGCGACTACGCAAGCGCCGGCTGCTACCCAAAAACCAGCTGCAACCGAGCCTCCCGCGGCTACTGAACCCCCTGCCGAAAAAGTTGTTGTCACCTGGTGGCACATCTCGACCGCGCAGGAACACAAGGATGTGTGGCAGAAACTCGCCGATGAATATATGGCTGCGAACCCGAATGTCACCATTGAAATCTCGGTGCTCGAGAATGAAGCCTTCAAGACCAAACTCACCACCGTGATGCAATCCGGCGAACCCCCGGATATCTTCCAGAGCTGGGGCGGCGGCGTAATGAATGAATATGCCGAAGCTGGGCTGCTCAAGGATATCACCGCTGACCTGGATGCCGATGGCGGCGCCTGGCGCGATACCTTTGCACCCGGTGCATTAGGTGTGTATTCCTATAAGGACAAGAACTACGGCGTGCCGTGGGATATGGGCATGATCGGATTCTGGTACAACAAGGATTTGTTCGCGCAGGCCGGTATCGATGCTCCTCCCGCTACCTGGAGTGAATTCCTCGAGGACGTGCAGAAACTGAAAGATGCCGGCATTACCCCGATCGCAGTGGGCATGGGCGACAAATGGCCCGGCATGCACATGTGGGCTTATCTCGTTACCCGCCTCGGCGGCAAAGCCAACTTTGAAGGAGCGCTGCTGCGCACCGGTTCCTTCACCGATGAGCCGTTCGTTAAGGCTGGTGAGATGATTCAGGAACTGGTCGCCATGGAACCCTTCCAGGATGGCTTCCTGGGCGCGACCTATGGCGATGAAGCGACTGCCATGGGCAATGGCAAGGCTGCCATGGAACTGATGGGACAGTGGGCGCCGGCCGTGCAGAAGGATAATAGTGAAGACAAGCAGGGTATCGGCGATGCGTTGGGTTGGTTCCCCTTCCCGGCTGTGGAAGGCGGCGCTGGCGATCCCAATGATGCCGTAGGTGGCGGCAATGGCTTTGCGATCGGCAAAGATGCCTCTCCGGAAGCCATTGACTTCGTCAAGTATCTGACCACCAAAGAGGCACAGCAGGAACTGGTCAAGATCAACGTTGCCATCCCGGTTGTCAAAGGCGGCGAAGAGGCGATGACCGACCCGTTGATGATCACCCTGCAGCAGAGCCTGGCGAAGGCAGAGTACTTCCAGCTTTACTATGATCAGGCGCTGCCCCCGGCGGTGGGCTCTGTGATCAACGACAGCGTTCAGGGACTCTTTGCGGGCACGCTGACACCCGAGCAGGCTGCCCAGGCAATTGAGGATTCTGCTGCTCAAGAGCTGAAGTAACTTTGTGAAAAGGCTTCGAAGTCGAAAGAAAAACTTCCGAAGTCTGAAGTTGTAAAAAGGCTTCGTGGCGCCATGTTGAAGGTCCCGCCTCAGCGGGAGGCGCCACGAAGCTTGAAATAAGAAGAAGGAGTTCCTTCATGCAATCAGTCCCTGCCATCCCCGACATTTTGAAATTAAAGAAAGCTTCTGGTACTCAGCGTCGTTTTCAGGATAACCTGGTCATCGTTCTCTTCCTGTTGCCGGCTCTTATCCTCTTTCTCCTCTTTGTTATCTATCCCATTTTCCAGTCCGTGTACTACAGCCTTTTCAATTGGAAGGGTTTTGGTCCCGCGGTGGATTTCGTGGGGCTGGATAATTTCAAAAACATCCTGGTTGATAGAGTATTTCTGATTGCACTTCGAAATGGATTTTTCATTATCGTGTTCTCCCTGCTTCTTCAGTTGCCGTTGTCGATGTTACTTGCGGTGCTGGTGGGACGCGATCTTCCCGGGCGTGTCTTTTTCCGGACGATCTTTTTCATGCCTTTTGTCCTTTCAGAAGTCATCACAGCCCTTATGTGGTTATTTCTCTTTAATCCTGACCCTGAGCGCGGCTTTCTCAACGCGATTGTGGTGCTTTTTGGCGCCAAGCCCGTGCCCTGGTTGGGGAACACCGACATTGTCCTGTTGGTTATCTTCGTGGTCCTTACCTGGAAATACTTTGGATTCCACATGCTGCTGTATTTAACGGGTCTCCAAAACATACCCACGGAGCTTGAAGAAGCTGCCCGCATCGACGGCGCGAATGCTTTGCAGAGTTTTTTTCGCATCACCCTGCCCTTGCTTGGTACTACCATCCGCACCTCTGTGTATTTGTCTGTAATTGGTTCCATTCAGCAGTTCATTTTAGTCTGGATCATGACCAAAGGTGGACCGGTAAACGCCAGTGAGACATTGGCGACGTATATGTACCGCTTTGGGTTTGTGCGCTTCCAACTGGGATATGGTTCTGCGGTCGCCATCTATATGTTCCTGATCTGTGTAATATTTTCACTGGTTTACCAGCGCCTGACGCGCCGGCCTGATTACCTGACCGGTCTTTAGAAAGGATGCATCCATGCCATTCGCCTATTTACTCCCACGCTGGTTGCAAAGAACCCTATCAAGGTTTTTTCACTACGTGCTTCTGATACTGATCGTATTGGTTGTCGTGGTGCCGATTGTGATGCTGGTTTTTGCCGCATTGAAAACACGCGGTGAAGTCATGTCACAGCCCTATACCCCACCCATGCCTGTACGCTGGGAAAACATTCAAACGATCCTGGGAGGAACCGTTTTCTGGGGTATGCTGCGCAACAGTCTGGTCGTCATGCTGGTGGTCACGGCCGGTGTAGTCGTCATTTGCAGCCTGGCGGCTTTTGTGTTTGCGCGTATGGAGTTCAAGGGTAAGGGCTGGGCTTTTAACTTATTCACACTCGGGTTGATGTTCCCCATCAACGTCGCCATCCTGCCTGTCTATTTCGTATTGCGTCAAATGGATCAGGCGGGCATCAACATGATCGACAGCCTATTGGGTGTCATCGTAGTGCAGATTGCATTCGCTCTATCCGGGAATATCCTGATCTTACGCGGCTTTTTTACGGCGGTCCCTGCTGAATTGCAGGATGCTGCCTATATCGATGGCTGCACCGTCTTTGATTTCTTCTGGCGTATCCTGCTCCCGCTGGCGAAACCTGCGCTCGCCTCCGTTGCCGCACTGACGATGATCGCCAGTTGGAACGACCTGCTGGTGCCCCTTGTGGTGATCAACACGGAGACGCTTTGGACCCTGCCGCTAGGCACCATGCAGTTCCAGGGTCAATATGGCCAGGACCTGGCGCTGGTCTCTGCGTTTGTCGCTCTCTCGGCGATTCCCACCCTTATTTTCTACGTCTTTGCAGAACGGCAGATCGTCTCCGGTCTCACTGCTGGCGCGGTTAAAGGTTAATTATCTTGCCCAAAGTTTTTCACAACCCAGTCCTGTCAGGTTTTTATCCTGATCCGTCTATCTGCCGCGTTGGCGATGATTATTATTTGGTTACATCGACATTCGAATATTTTCCAGGCTTGCCGGTCTTCCACAGCCGCGACCTGGTCCATTGGCATCAGATCGGGCACGTGCTCGATCGAGCCTCCCAATTGCCCCTCGATGGAATACGTCCCTCCGGCGGGTTGTACGCGCCTACCATTCGTTATTTCAATGGTACATTCTACGTGATCAATACCCTCGTGGCTGGAAAAACAAAGTCCGGCAATTTTATCGTGACCGCAACAAACCCGGCCGGGCCCTGGTCGGAGCCTTACTGGCTGGAATCTGCCCCGGGCATCGATCCCTCTCTCTTCTTTGATGACGATGGACGCGCCTGGTACACCGGGAATCGTGTGCCTGCCCGGACGCAATATGAAGGACATCGGGAGATCTGGCTGCAGGAACTGGACTTGCAGTCGATGCGCCTCGTTGGGAATACCTATGCTCTTTGGGATGGAGCGCTCAAAGGGGCGGTCCACGCCGAGGCGCCGCACATTTATAAAGTGGATGGTCGTTATTATTTGATGATCGCGGAGGGCGGGACGGCTCATCATCATGCTGTGACCATCGCCCGCAGCGACGCGATCACCGGACCGTATGAGTCCAACCGCGCCAATCCCATCCTGACCCATCGTCACCTGGGGCTGGATTACCCGATCGTCGGCACGGGACATGCCGACCTTGTAGAGACTCAGAACGGCGAATGGTGGATGTTCATGCTTGCCATGCGGCCGTACGGAGATTACTTCTATAATCTTGGCCGGGAAACCTTCCTGGCGCCGGTGCGCTGGGAGGATGGCTGGCCCATCGTCAGCCCGGGGATGGGACGGGTCGAGTCCTCGTATCCGGTTCCGGATTTGCCCGATACGACCTGGCCCGAGATCCCTGCCCGCGATGACTTCGATGCTCCCGCGCTGGCTTTTCATTGGAACTTCCTGCGCACGCCGCGGGATGAGTTTTATAGCCTCAGTGAACGCCCCGGTCATTTGCGTCTGCGGCTCCGGCCGGAGCGCCTGTCGGAGCAGGCGAATCCCAGTTTTGTCGGGCGCAGACAGCAGCATATCCACTTCAGGGCGCAGTGTGCCATGGAGTTCACTCCACAGGCTGAGAATGAATGTGCCGGCCTGGCTCTCATCCAAAATAATGACTTTCACTTCCGGTTTGTGATCGCGAAAACAAGCGAGCCGGTCCTGCGCCTGATCAAACGCGCATATGGAAAAGACGAAGTGCTGGCAGAGCGGCCTGTTCACACGGCAAAGCTGTATCTGAAAGTGGAAGCACATGAACAGGTCTATGGTTTTTACTTTGCCGAGCAGCCAGATGCGTGGCAGGCACTCGCCGAAGCTGTGGATGGCCGCATCCTGAGCACACCAGTGGCAGGTGGTTTTGTGGGCGCCTATATTGCCATGTATGCCAGCAGTAACGGACAGCCCGGCACAAATCACGCTGACTTCGACTGGTTCGAATATGCAGGTCTGGATTTGTAATCGACCATGAAGAATCTTGTTTTTATCCTTGTTGTTATTTCAATTGTTTCCAGCCTGATCGTCGGCTGCGCGCCTGCTGCCACTCCTGCTCCCACTGCAGTTCCTACTGCAACTCCCATCCCCCCCACCTTAACACCAGTTCCTCCTGTTGGGGCTTTTGAAAGCAAAATGTACAGAAATTTGTTCGAGGAATATCTCGGGAAATCGGACGAGGAAATACAGGCAAAGACCGTCGCCGCCTGGGAGCAGCTCTTCTATGGCAGCGATGATTTCGAGCGCGTGTATTATCCTGTCGGCGAAGACATGGCATACATCCAGGATATCGGCAACGGCGACGTGCGTTCCGAAGGTATGTCGTATGGCATGATGATCGCGGTCCAGCTCGACAAAAAGGAAGAGTTCGATCGCATCTGGAAGTGGACCAAAACATATATGTACCAGGACGATGGACCCTACCAGGGTTACTTTGCCTGGCACTGCACGCCGGAAGGGGAGCAGTTGGATGCCAATCCCGCCTCCGATGGCGAAGAGTGGTTTGTGATGGCATTACTGTTCGCTTCCGCGCGCTGGGGCGATGGCGAGGGGATTTTTGATTACCGCGCCCGGGCGCAGGAGATCCTCGATGTGATGCTTCACAAGGAGGATACCAGGAGCGATCTCGCGACCAATATGTTCGACCTCGAACATAAGCAGATTGTCTTTGTGCCGCGCCTGGGGCCGGTTTCCAGCTTTACCGACCCGTCCTATCACCTGCCGGCCTACTATGAGCTGTGGGCGCGCTGGGCAGAACGTGACAATGAATTTTGGGCAGAAGCTGCACAGGTCAGTCGTGAGCACTTCAGGAATGCGGCTCATCCCCAGACTGGACTCATGCCAGATTATGCCAACTTCGATGGCACGCCCTATGGCAGCGATGATCACAAGGATTTCCGCTTCGATGCCTGGCGCACGCTCTCGAATGTGGCTGTCGATTACGCCTGGTTCGCCGCCGACCCCTGGCAGGTGGAACAATCGAATCGCGTATTGAAATTCCTCGCCTCCCAGGGCATGGACTCGTATCCGAATCAATATGCCCTCGACGGGACGCCGCTCTCCGCCGACCATTCAACGGGTCTCGTTTCGATGGCAGCTGTCGCCGCCCTGGCCGCGGACCGTGAAATCGGTGAACCCTTTGTCCAGGCTCTTTGGAGTACGCAGGTTCCCTCTGGCAAATGGAGGTATTATGATGGTATGTTATACATGCTTGGCATGTTGCATGTGAGCGGAAATTTCAAAATCTACACCCCTAACTAAGGACAAGGAGAACATCCATGACAGACTATACTCCCAAACCCGAGCATAAATTTACGTTCGGTCTGTGGACGGTCGGCAACATAGGCCGCGACCCATTCGGAAGCGAGGTGCGCCCGGCGAAAACCCCGGTGGAACTCGTCCGCTTGCTGGCGGAGGTCGGCGCGTGGGGCGTCAACTTCCATGACAACGACCTGGTCCCGATCGATGCCACTCCTGCCGAGCGCGACCGCATCGTGAAGGATTTCAAAGCGGCTCTCGCCGAAACGGGTCTGGTCGTCCCGATGGCCACCACCAACCTGTTCTTCGACCCGGCCTTCAAGGATGGCGCTTTCACCGCCAACGATCCCAAGGTGCGCGCCTACGCGCTGCAAAAGACTATGAACGCCATCGACCTGGGCGCGGAACTTGGCGCTAGGATTTACGTCTTCTGGGGCGGCCGCGAAGGGACAGAGACCGACGCTTCCAAGGATCCCATGGAGTCCATCAAGCGCAGCCGCGAAGCCATGAACTTCCTGTGCGAATATGTGCTGGATAAAAAATATGACATGAAGTTCGCACTGGAAGCCAAGCCCAACGAGCCGCGCGGCGACATCTACAATTCCACCACCGGGCACATGCTCGCTTTCATCGAAACGCTCGACCATCCGGATATGGTGGGGGTCAACCCTGAGGTTGCCCATGAACACATGGCCGGGCTGAACTTCGTGCACGGCGTCGCCCAGGCGCTGGATGCCGGGAAGCTCTTCCACATCGATCTGAACGACCAGGCCTTCGGCCGCTACGATCAGGACTTCCGCTTTGGGGCGGTCAACCTCAAGAGCGCCTTCTTCCTCGTCAAGCTGCTGGAAGACAATGGCTACGACAGCAGCCGGCACTTCGATGCCCATGCCTATCGCACTGAAGATTATGAAGGTGTCAAGGATTTTGCGCGCGGCTGCATGCGCACCTACCTGATCCTGAAGGAAAAGACTGCCCAATGGAACGCGGACAAGGAGATCCAGGCACTGGTAGCGGAGATCAATGCCGATGACGGCTCGATGAGCAAATACTTCGGCAAGTACAGCGCCCAAAAAGCTTCCGCCCTGCGCACTCAAACCTTCGACCGTCTCGCGCTGGGCGCGCGTGGGCTCGGTTATGAACGCCTCGACCAGCTCACCGTGGATCTGCTGTTAGGTGTCAGATAAATCTTTCGTTCTGGAACAATATCTCAACTCATAGAATAGAAAACGATATGTCGATATCTGCATCGCCTCGCTCCACCTCAAAACGCGTCTCCGACCTGCTTGGCCAGATGACTCTGGATGAAAAGCTTGCCCAGATTGGCTCCTACTATATCTACGACCTGCAAACAAAGGGACGACTGGATCAGCAGAAATTAGAAGAAAAGCTGAAGCACGGCATCGGGCAGATCACCCGCCTGGCAGGCTCATCCACACTCGATCCCCAGTCTGCCGCCCGGACGGCGAATGAAATTCAACGGTTCCTGGTCGAACGTACCCGGCTCGGAATCCCCGCAATTGTCCATGAGGAATGTTGTTCTGGAGCGATGGTACTGGGCGGCAGCACTTATCCGCAGGTGCTTGGACTGACCAGTTCATTTCAGCCTGAACTGGCTGAACAGATGGCCGAGGTCATCCGCAAACAGCTGCGGGCGATTGGAGCACATCAGGGCCTGGCGCCCGTACTGGATATTGGGCGTGACCCGCGCTGGGGGCGCATCGAGGAAACCTTTGGCGAAGATCCTATGCTCGTCAGCCATTTTGGGGTGGCGTATATTCGTGGTCTCCAGGGCCATGACCTCACGGAAGGGGTCATGGCCACTGGCAAACACTTTGTCGGGCACAGTCTCTCGCAGGGCGGACTGAACTGCGGACCTGTGCACGTGGGTCCGCACGAACTGTGGGATGTTTACCTTGCACCTTTCCAGGCAGCCATCCGCGATGCGAAAATCGCCACAATGATGAATGCCTACCCTGAATTGGATGGAGAAGTGGTTGCCGCTTCACGCCGCATCCTGACGGACATCCTGCGCGGGACGCTTGGCTTCGACGGGCTGGTCGTTTCGGATTATCAAGCCATCGACATGATCCACGACTTTCACAAGATGGCTCCCGACAAACCGACCGCGGCGCGCCTGGCACTGAACGCGGGGATCGATGTGGAATTGCCCACCACTGACTATTATGGCCAGCCATTGCGGATTGCCCTGGAAGCAGGGGAGATCAGCCTCGAGTTGATAGACACCGCTGTATGCCGGCACCTTCAAAAGAAGCTCGAGCTTGGCTTGTTCGAAAATCCCTATGTGGAGGAGGACCGCGTTTACGAAGTCTTTGAAACGCCTGAGCAGCGCAGCCTGGCACGGGAGCTGGCTCGCAAGAGCATGGTCCTCCTGAAAAACGATGGTCTGTTGCCACTTAAAAAGTCGGTCAAGACTCTGGCTGTGATCGGTCCGAACGCTCACGATGGACGCAACCTGCTCGGAGATTATTCCTACGCAGCCATGTCGAGCTTAATGCAGTTCACCAAGCCGGAGAATTCGTCTTTCGCGGAAAGCGACCCCGCTGTGCTGGCAGAATACGACATCAAGGTTTTTACGGCCCTCGCTGGTATTCATGAAGCGGTCTCCCCGGATACCAGAGTGCTTTATGCCAAAGGATGCGATAATCTGGAGATTGATCGCAGCGGCTTTGACGAGGCTGTAAAAACTGCCGGGCAGGCGGACGTTGTGGTACTTGTTCTGGGGGATCGTTCCGGCATGATACCGTCCTGCACCACCGGCGAGACACGCGACAGTGTGGATCTGTGTTTACCCGGCGTACAGGAAGAGCTTGCCAGAGCCGTTCTTGCCACGGGGAAGCCTGTGGTGGTTGTGCTGGTCAATGGACGGCCGCTTGCCATTCCGTGGCTGGATGAGAGCGCCAATGCGATCCTTGAAGCCTGGCTGCCCGGTGAAGAAGGCGGCCGGGCGATTGCCGATGTACTATTTGGCGACGTCAACCCCGGTGGAAAGTTACCGATCACTTTCCCCCGTCATGTAGGACAGGTGCCAACCTTCTACAACTACAAACCCTCCGGCATGCACTCCCACTGGTATGTGGATTATGTTTCCGAGAAAGTGACACCCTTATATCCATTTGGACATGGTTTGAGCTTCACCAGTTTTGCATATAGTGACCTGTCTCTTACTGAGAAGCATGCAGCCGAGGGGGAGAGCATTGGGATTTCACTGAAGGTTGCAAATAGCGGACCCGTTGCCGGCGACGAAGTTGTCCAGCTTTACATCCGCGATGAGTATGCCTGCACGCCCCGGCCTGTGAAGGAACTCAAAGGTTATGTGCGCCTGACACTTCAGCCTGCGGAAACGCGCACAGTCACATTCCATTTGCCGGTCAATCGATTGGCTTTTTATGATGAAGACTTAAATCTTATTCTCGAGCCCGGAAGGATCGACGTGATGATCGGCAGTTCGTCCGAGGATATTCGCCTGTGCGGGGCTTTTGAGGTCACAGGGACCGGGAAAGCTGCGGTGAAAGAGCGTGTGCTGGTCTGTCCCGTGAGCATTAAATAACTTCAAAGCCGATATTGGGACGAGATTCTCTTCAAAGAGGGGTTCCCTGTCTCTTGACCTAATTTTGTCTAGTTGGTCGGCATTCAGAGAAACTGGGCACAAGTTCCCTATTGCATTTTGTCTCCAGATGGTTATAATAATGTGTAATTAGTTTATCCAATCAACAAACAAAACGCCGATAGTCCATCACTCCATGCTCACTGGCAACCAGGAAAAGGTACGCAAGGTCAATAAGTCGATCGTCCTCAATATGCTTCGACTTCACGCGCCCATCTCTCGTGCGCAAGTGGCGAATCTTACAGGTTTGAATCGCGGTACGGTTTCGAATATTGTGAATGTGTTGATCGAAGAAGGTCTGGTCTTTGAGGATGAGCAGAAAGGCTCCGGGATTGGCCGGCCGGCTATTTCATTGGGTCTGAGACCGGATGGCGGCGCGGTCATCGGGGTGGAAATTGGGGTGGATTTTATCGCTGTCCTTCTTACGAACTTTGTGGCAGAGAAAATCTGGAATAGCAGAATTCAAACGGATCCATCACAATCTCAAACGGATATTATCAGCCAGGCAGAGCGATTGATCGCTCAGGCTCTTTTCATTGCCAGTGAGCAACGACTCAGGCCGCTCGGGATTGGTGTTGGTTTGCCCGGATTGGTCAACCTCCACCAGGGCAATTTGATCATGGCGCCAAACCTGCACTGGATGAATGTCCCCCTGCGGTTGATGTGGAACCAGCGTTTTCATTTGCCCATCTACATCGAGAATGAAGCCAATCTGGCGGCCCTGGGCGAATACTATTTTGGGAGCGCGCGTAATGTTGATAATTTCATTTATTTGAGTGCTGGCATAGGCCTGGGAGGTGGTATCATGATGGGCGGAAAACTATTTCGCGGCGGCCATGGCTATGCAGGCGAAATCGGACATATCCAGCGCGATCCAGCGGGGGAGCAATGTGCCTGTGGACGGATTGGCTGCTGGGAAACCCAGGTTGGACCGCGGGCAGTGTTTCATCGGGTGAAGAAAGAACTCCAGAACCATTCGGACCAGTCTCTGTTAGTTGCCTGCTCAGGGGACGTGGATAACCTTACTTTTGAAATGGTAGTCAAATTTGCCCTGGAAGGAAATACGCTCTGCCGCCGGGCCATCGAAGAAGTGGCCGTGAATTTGGGAATGGGCATCGCCGACATGGTACACATCTTCAACCCGGAACTCGTTCTGATCGGCGGGGCGTTTATACAAGCAAAGGATATTCTGCAGCCGATTATTGAAAAAACGATCTTTTCCAGCATATTACAACCTTGTGCGGATGGTCTGCGCATTGCATTCTCCGAGCGTGGCGCCGACGGTTGTGTATTGGGCGCCATCGCGATTGTACTGGATGATATTTTGCATGAGATGGTGATCACATGAGCGCCGCTATGCGCGATTCATGTTCCCAACGGAGGGCATTTTCATTAAGGAGGTGCCACACAGAAATAAACAAAAACTTTCTTTCCGCAGTATCGATGTCGTACAAAATTAACAATGAAGGAGATACAAGATGAAATCCAATCGTATGATAATAGCCGTCTTTTCCCTGATGGTTATCGGCTCCATGCTGCTGGCGGCCTGTGGGGCAGCTGGCAGCGGAAAGACCAAAGTGGGTCTTTCCTTCTCCGATTTTGCAGTTGAGCGCTGGAAGAATGAAGAAGTGCTCATGCGGAAGCTCCTGGAAGAGAAGGGCTATGAGGTCATCTCCCAGGAAGCCAACCATGATGTGAAACTGCAGAACGATCAGATCGACAACATGGTCGCGCAGGGCGTCAAGGGCCTGATCGTCATCGCTGAAGACGGCGCCGCGGCTGCCACGGCTGTGGATAAAGCTGCAGCAGCAGGGGTGAAAGTGCTCGCCTATGACCGCCTGATCAAGACCAAGAACATCGCCGCCTATCTGTCCTTCGACAACGTTGAAGTCGGTCGCCAGGAAGCGCTCGGTGTGATGACCGCGCTCGGATTGCCCGGCAGCACCACCTGGACAAAGGATAATCCCGCCAAGATCTTCATGTCCGGCGGATCTCCTACTGACAACAACGCGGTTTTGGTCCGCCAGGGTCAGATGGAAGTCATCCAGCCGTACATCGACGAAGGCGTCATCACGATCGTGGCTGACCAGTGGGTGCCTAACTGGGATGAGGCCGAGGCCCAGAAGATCATGGAGAACGTCCTGACAGCTCAACAGAACAAGATTGATGCAGTCATTGCCTCCAATGATGGCACGGCGCTGGGCGAATTAGAGGCTTTGGGTGGGCAAGGCTTGGCTGGCAAAGTGCCGATTTCCGGCCAGGATGCAACAGCTGCCAGCTGCAACAGCATCGTCAAGGGCGAACAGACCGTCACCGTCTACAAGGATATTCGTCTGTTGTCGCCAAAAGCAGTGGAAATGATGGATACGTTGCTCAAGGGTCAGACAATTTCCGGCCTGCAGGAATACAGTCTGAAGGTCCTCACTGGTGAAGATCTCGAAGGTAACATCCAGGCTCTCTTCCTCCCGGTTCAGCAGGTCACCAAGGACAATGTCTATGAACTGATCGTGAAGAGTGGCTTCCAGCCCTATGAGGATGTCTATCGCGATATCCCCGAAGATCAGCGACCTCCGAAACCATAAAATATCTCTCTCCCTTTCTTTCCCGGCCTCCATTTATTTGGAGGCCGGGAATCTCACAAATAAAGTATGATTGAAGTAAATCTGAGCCTGGTCTGAGGTGCATAGTGGAAAATAATGTCATTCTCGAATTCAAAAATGTGACCAAGAAATTTCCCGGGATCACTGCGCTGGACGATGTTTCGTTTTCCATTCGCCGCGGCGAGATTCACGGTATCTGCGGCGAGAACGGCGCTGGCAAATCCACCCTGATGAAAATTCTGTCTGGCGTATATCCCTGGGGGTCGTACGAAGGCCAGGTCATTTACGAGGGGCATGAATTGAAACTGGTCGATCGGTCGATCCATCAGGCGGGGCAGGAAGGAATTGCAATCGTCTACCAGGAATTGACCCTGGTACCCAGTATCACGGTCGGTGAAAACATTTACCTGGGAAAAGAGCCGGTGGAATTCGGTGTCATCAACTGGGATAAACTTTACGCTGATACGCAGCAGGTACTGGATAAATATCATCTGGACGTTCCGGCGCGGGGAATCGTGCGCCATCTTGGAGTGGGCAAGATGCAGATGACCGAAATCGCCAAGGCGCTTGCTGAAAATGCCAAGGTCCTGATTCTGGACGAGCCGACCAGCGCGCTGGCCGAGGCGGAAATCGAACAACTGATGGAGATCCTGCGGGGTCTCAAGCAGCACGGTGTCACTTGTATTTATATCAGTCACAAACTGGAGGAGTTTTTCAAGATCACAGATTCGATCACTGTGCTCCGCGATGGCAAAACTGTCATTACGCGACCTGCCCGCGAATTGAATGTTGAAGCCCTGGTGCACAACATGGTGGGACGTGAAATGAAGGAGCGGTTCCCGAAGGGTAATCGCAAGCCCGGCGAAGTCATTCTCGAAGTGGAAGACCTGCATGCGATCGATCCTGAAGATCCCTCTTACGAGGTACTCAAAGGTGTAAGCTTCAACCTCCGTCGAGGAGAGATCCTGGGTATCGCAGGCTTAATGGGTTCCGGGCGGACGGAATTGGTCATGACCCTGTTTGGGGAATATGGCAAGATCAACAAGGGTAAGATCAAGTTGAATGGGCGTGAGATCACCGTCCCCAATTCACGCGAAGCCATGCTGCAGGGTATCAGCCTGGTGCCGGAGGACCGCAAGATGCATGGACTGGTACTGATCCAATCCATTCTGCGCAACATTTCCCTGGCGAACCTGGATCAATTCTCCTCCCTATTCCGAATTAACGATTCGGCTGAATTAAAAGTCAGCACGGATTTTGCCAAAAGCCTGGCAATTAAAGCCTCCAACCTGAATGCCCCGGCGGATTCCCTTTCGGGCGGCAACCAGCAGAAAGTGGTAATTTCCAAGTGGCTGATGTCGCAGCCGAAGGTGCTGATCATGGATGATCCCACCCGTGGGATCGATGTGGGCACCAAGTATGAAATTTATAAAATCATGAATGACCTGAGCGAAAAAGGTATTGCAATTATTATGATCTCCAGCGAACTGGAGGAAGTATTAGGTATGAGCGACAGAGTCATGGTCATGCGCGAAGGTCGCTCTGTCGGCACGCTTGATATTGCCGAGGCAACGCAGGAGAAAATTATGGCACTGGCAACCGGCATCGCATCTCAACCCATCCCTGAAAGGTGATTTTTATGAGCGCAACCACCGCCTCCCCGACTAAAACCAACACTTCTGAGATCGGACAACAAATCCGTAACAATTTCCAGACCTATGCCCTCGTCGTGGCAATGCTGGTCCTTTGGTTCCTCTTCTTTTTCCTGACCAACGGAATCTATCTGTCGGCGCAGAATTTTTCCAACCTGTTCCGCCAGATGACCATCACCGCCGTACTATCCGTGGGCATGGTGCTGGTGATCGTTGCCGGGCACATTGACCTTTCGGTGGGCCGGCTGGCCGGGTTTGTATCTGTGGTGGTGGCTTATCTGCAAGCCTACACCTGGAACAAGTATATGCCCGGAGCGCCCGAATGGTTCACTACCAGTCTTTCCGTTCTGTGCGGATTAGGAGTGGGCACGCTGTACGGCGTCCTGCACGGATATATCATCGGCTATCTGCGCGTGCCAGCTTTCATTACGACACTAGCCAGTATGTGGATCCTCAATGGCTTGATCCTCATCCGGACCGCTGGGAGGACGATCCCTGCCAACCAGCCATTGTTCTCTTACATTGGCCAGGGGTATCTTCCCGCTATGGCTGGCTGGATCCTGGCCATCATAGTCGCAATCTTGTTGTTCATCCAGATGTTCAATGGCCGCCAGCGTAGGGTCAAGTATGGTTTTACACTGGCTCCGTTTTACCAGGATATTCTGAAGACGGCTTTCCTTGCCGCGATCGTCTTTGGCTACGTAGGGTATGTCAATGCATATAGCGGCGTCCAGGTCCCTGTATTGATCCTTGCAATTATTGCAGTCATCGTGTCCTATGTTTCGAACAACACGAGATTTGGGCGATACACCTATGCCATCGGCGGCAACCGTGAAGCTGCCCGGCTTTCCGGTATCAGCATTCGGCAGAATACCTTCGCGATCTTTGTCTTGATGGGTTTCCTGTGCGGTGTTTCCGGTGTAATCATAGCGTCCTACGTGGGCTACGGGACGATCGCCGCGGGAACCAGCTATGAGCTCTTTGCGATCGCAGCCTGCATTCTGGGTGGCACTTCCACTCTTGGCGGCGTGGGCACCATCTTCGGCGCCATGATTGGGGCGCTGATCATGGCCAGCCTGACCAACGGCCTGCAGATCATGAACGTTCAAGCAGCCTGGCAATATGTGGTTTCGGGTGTGGTGCTGGTGGCGGCTGTGTACGTCGATATGGCGTTGAAGAAAAGCCGCGGCTAATACATCGGGGAAGCGATGGCAAAACAATATTTTCTCGGCATTGATACCTCGACGACTTCCAGCAAAGCCCTCTTGATCGATCAAGAGGGCAAAGTTGTTGCAGTGGCGTCCTCGCCGCATACGCTGCAGACGCCCAAACCGCTTTGGTCGGAGCAGGATCCGCGCGAGTGGTGGGAGGCCGTCTCAGCCAGTATCCAACAGGTTTTAACGGAATCAGGCGTCGGGCCGGAACGAGTCGCTGCCGTCGGTTTGACGGGACAAATGCACGGCCTGGTCCTGCTCGATGAAGCTGGACAAGTCCTGCGGCCAGCTATCCTGTGGAACGACCAGCGCACGCAGGCCGAGTGCGACGAGATCCACGCGCGCATTGGCAAGGAGCGCTTTATCCAGATCACTGGCAACGTGGCACTGACCGGGTTCACCGCGCCCAAGATTTTGTGGGTGCAGAACAACGAACCACAGGTGTATGCCAAAGGGCGGCACGTGCTCCTGCCGAAGGACTATATCCGCCTCAAGCTCACCGGCGAATATGCCATGGACAAGGCTGATGGCGCCGGGACCGTGTTGTTCGATCTGAAGTCGCGCAACTGGTCGGTGGAGGTCCTCGAGAAGCTGGGCATCGACCGGAGCTGGATGCCGCCCACGTTCGAAGGGCCGGAGTTCACCGGAGGCGTGACGCCTGAAGCCGCCGCCGCGACCGGATTGAAGGAAGGTACGCCTGTTGCGGCGGGCGGCGGCGACCAGGCTGCGGGTGCAGTGGGCGTAGGCGCTGTCGAGCCAGGTATTGTCGGACTGACTGTAGGAACAAGCGGCGTCGTGTTTGCAACCACTCCCTCGGCGTTGATCGAACCGGAAGGAAGACTACACGCGTTCTGCCATGCCGTACCCGGCATGTGGCATTTCATGGGTGTGATGCTTTCCGCGGCCGGCAGCCTGCAGTGGTATCGCGATACGCTGGCGCCCACCATGAGCTTTGACGATCTATTGAAGGAAGCGGAAAGCGTTCCTGCCGGCAGTGAGGGTTTGCAGTTCCTTCCCTATCTCAGCGGAGAGCGGACGCCTCATCCCGATCCGCTGGCGCGCGGCGCGTTTGTCGGCTTGACCATTCGTCACGGGCGCGGACACATGACGCGTGCTGTGCTCGAAGGTGTGTCCTTTGGGTTGAAAGACAGCTTCACATTGATCCAAAATGCAGGGTTAGGCACGATCACGCAAGTCCGCGGCTCGGGCGGCGGCACGAAAGGGGCCCTGTGGAGACAGATTCTCGCATCGGTTTTGGATGCCGAGCTGGTCACCGTCAACACCACAGAAGGCGGAGCCTACGGCGCGGCCTTGCTGGCCGGCGTGGGCGCGGGCGCCTGGAGCGATGTGCCCAGCGCCTGCAAAGCCGCGATCAAGATCACCGGCAGCACAACCCCTGATCCCGCGCAGGTTGAAGCCTATCGCAAGTCGTATCCGCTCTATCGAGAACTTTACCCCGCATTAAAATCATCGTTTGATAAAATGAGATGACTTTCAGTCATTTTCAATAATCTATTTTTAGCACAAAGAACACAAAGGTCATTCCTTCGTGCTCCTTGGTGTCCTTTGTGGTGAGAGGGTCACATGAGCGACTTTCACGGCGAAGCCACACGAGTGCTTGAGAATCAATTCATTCAGTTGGAATATCTTGCAAATTCCGCGCGCATCGTGCGTTTTTCTCCCAAAGGCAAAGCCAATTTATTTGCAGATCTGGAAAAGAAGCCCGTTCAAACCCCGTACGGCAGCTTCTACTTTCGCGGCGGTCATCGCTTGTGGCACGCGCCGGAAGCCATGCCGCGCACCTACATTCCCGATAATGAAGGTGCGCTGGTTAGCGACATTCCCGGCGGCGTTCGGGTCGAGATGCCGGCCGAAGCCTGGACGCATATCGCAAAGTCCATCGCGATCCAATTGAATCCTGACCAGCCGCAAGTCATCATTCATCATGAACTTCGTAATGAGGGTCCCTGGGCGGTTGAATTTTCACCCTGGGCACTCACCATGTTTCGATTGGGGGGTGTGGCGATATTTCCGCAGCCTGTTGGAAATACAGATGAGGCGGGTCTGCTGTCGAATCGCCAGCTGGTCGTGTGGCCCTATACCCGGCTTGGTGAGCCGCGTCTGCATCTACGTGATGACTTTATCCTCGTTCACGCGACCCCGAGCCTGCCTCCGATCAAATTCGGTTACTTCAACCCGCATGGCTGGATGGGCTACTGGCTCGACGGAGTTCTATTCGTCAAACGTTTTGACGTGCAGACGGGTGTATCTTATCCCGATCATGGCTGCAATGCAGAAAGTTACTGCAACGATCAATTCATCGAGCTCGAGACGCTGGGTCCGCTGACGAAACTGGAGCCGGGCGAATTTGTTTCTCACACGGAAACCTGGGAAGTTCACACAGAGTTGAGATCAGATTTAATTCCGCCTGAAATACAAAAGATCATTGCTGCGCTCTGACTTGAGAGAAATCATTTCTTGCCGCGAATTGGCACGAAAATTTAAAATCTTCGCGACGCCGCGCCACGCTGGCAAGCCAGCAGAGCGGCAGTTCGCGTACTTCGCGGCTAAAAGTATTAGCGTATCCAGATCATCGATTCAAGCGACGATATATTTCCTTCATTTGTTGATAAATCTGCTTGAAGATTTCGAACTTGTCGTCGTACAGCGCGCGGTTTTGCGATTGCGGTTGATAGATTCTTTTGAACTGAACCAGCTTTGACGCATCAGTGAATTCGATCTCGCCCAAACCGGCCGCCGCGATCCAGGCCGCGCCGCGGGCGTTGGCATAGATGGGGTCCCGCACCTGTTTGATCTCCACCCCCAGTACATCTGCAAAGATCTGGCACCAGATATCCGATTGCGCGCCGCCGCCAACGATGTGGATGGTATCCACCTTGCGCCTCATGAATTTCTCTACAGGGGAGAGCAGCCAGCGCGTGTTGAAAGCGATGCCTTCCAGAAAGGCACGGATCACGTCTGCGCGCGTGTTGTGCAGGGACAGGTTATAAACCCCGGCGCGCAGCGTGAGGTCCTCCACGGGCGCGCGTTCGCCCCAAATCCAGGGGGTGTAGATCACCCCGTTTGCGCCCGCGGGGACGCGCTGGGCGATCTGATCCAGCACCTTGAAAATATCGGGGGCTTCGGCTTCCTGCAGCAGCTCATCTTTGTGATAGAGGATGTTGTCGCGCAGGTAGGTCAGGTTGCCTCCTGCCGTTGCCTGGAGCGCGGTGAGCAGGTAGCGCCCCGGCAGCGCGCACGGAATGGATGCCAGATTCGAAGAAATATCCGTCTTTTTGAATGGCACATGCGCCGCGATCCACGACGAGGTGCCGATATAGAGGTGCGGCAGATAATCTTCCACTGCCCCCGCGCCGATGGCTGCCGCGGTATTGTCGATCGCGCCGGCTACTACTTTGACATCCTGTGAAAGCCCCAGCGCCTGCGCGGCTGCGCGGCGCAGACACCCGATCACCTTTGCACAAGGTACCAGGTCTGGCAGCTTGAGGCGGTCGAGGCCGAGGCTGCGAATCAGCGCGTCGTCGTAGTGAACCGCGTCAGGGTCGCGGTTATCGGTGACCCAGGAGGTCAGGATCGAGTCGAAGCTGGCGACGAACTCCCCCGTCAGGCGCAGGTTCATGTAATCGAGCACATTCAAAAACTTGTGTGTCTGCGCATAGATTTCCGGCATCGCATCCCGAATGAACAGCATGTGTGCGGCAGGATCCTTGCCCGTCAGCGAAGGCATGCCGCCCGTCAATCGCACGAAGCGCAATATCTTGAAGAGATCTGCGCCCTTCAGGTTGATGGATCCGGAGAGTTGTTTGCGCAGATACGAGGCGCCGCGCATGTCCATCCATAGGATGGCGTTGCCGAGAGCATTCCCCGCTCGATCGACAGGAACGGTGCCCTCGCCTTGTGTCGAACAACAGACTGCCCTCACGCGCGGACCCGCCTCCGGCTCCCGTTTGAGCAGCCTTCCCGCCGCGGACAGGAACGCCTGCCACCATTCCTCCGGCGATTGTTCCGCGCCGCCATCGGGCGTGATGATGAGGCGCACAGGCTCGGATTCCCAGCCGAGCACTTGCCCCGTGACAGTGATCAGCGCGACCTTCATGCCTGAGGTACCGAGGTCTACAGCGAGGATCAGTTTTTCATTTGCCATAAATTAGTTTGCTCGTGTGAGTTACTCTATGAAAGTGTTTTTAACCACAGATGAACACAGATAAAAAGGATTTTGGAACTTGTTTAGGATGTTCTAACGAAAAACAGTGTTCATCCGTGTTTATCCGTGGTGAATTTATGCGGGTCTTTCATCTGCGTGACGATCAGCGCGCTGATGACCAGCAGCCCAATTGCCAGTAACAAGGCAGGTGTAAAGGAACCATTGGGTGTTTTTAGTGCTTCCATAATATAAACAAACACCACCGACGCCTGGCCAAACAACTGGATCAACCCGTTCGAGGTGCCTTCGGGAGTTGGGTGAGTCACTTCCGCCGCATACTGCATCCCGATGGGGCTCGTGCTGACAAGGAAGAATCCCATCGCAAAGGCAGAGAGGAACAAGAGCCAGGAACTGGCAGCAAATGCCAGGCCCGCCAGCCCCGGGATTGCCAGCACCAGGCCGAGTAGAATGTAAGGCTGGCGCTTGCGCTGCTTGTCGGAAAACGGCGGGATGACCACTGCCCCCAGCACCCCGCCGACCAGCATCAACGCGCCGAGCGTGCCTGCGTCGGTCGGCGTGAAGCCGCGCGGGCGGATGATATTTTCCACCCAGGTGGTGACGCCGTTGAAAATCCCCAGCCCGATAAACGAGACGAATAAATAGAGCAGGAAGGGTTTTACGGTCAGGGCATGTTTGAGTCCATCCAGCATCAGCGCGCGGACCTCACTTCCCGCGGGACCGGGCGGTGTGGGCGGCGTTTCTCTTGCCAGCAGCACAAACAGAATCGCAGAGAACGCCGCAATCCCGCCATAGATCAATTGAACCGTTGGGATGGAAATTGTCTCTGTGAGAATTGGAGTGAGGACCATGCCAAGCGCGGTGCCGACCAAATTCGCAAGCGTCACCAGGCCGACCGCGGTGGCGCGCTCTTCGATGGCAAACCAGTTGGCAGGCACCTTGGTCCAGGCGTTGAGCAGGAAGGGCTGAGCGGCGGCGATCCCGATCGTGCTCCACAAAACGAGGGAATAGTTTGCGCCCGCCAAGCCGCGCAAAAGACCGAAGACGCCCATCAGCACGGCACCGATGCTGACTGCCAGCCTGAAGCCATAGGTATCGATCACCCACGAGACCGGGATGGAAAGTGGGATGAACGCGATCATGAACGACATCGCCAGCAAGCCGATCTGCAAATCGCTCACGCCGTAAAATGTGGCTGCGGGTCCGGTGATGGGTGCGTAGGTGATCCACAACATCTGTATGGTCAGGTTGATGAACATGAAAACTGCCAGCACGGCCCAGCGATAGCCGTAAAGTTTGTAATTGGTTGCCATGTTGCTCCTTCTATACACAAGCGGACAGCACGGTCTCGAATTTGTTCAGTGCGTCGTCGATCACTGCATCCGTATCTGCCATGGACGTGTACATGCGCGAGCCTGCCAGCGTGATCAATCCCTGTGACATGTATGCCGCGCCCATCTCTTCCAGCATGTGTTTGCGCGGCTTGAGTTCACGCGCCAGGCGGATGGGATTGCGAAAGTCTAACAGCATCACACCTGAGGTTTCCAGATGGACGATCGAGCCTTGATTGTATGCGACAAATGGCAGATCGTATTTTTCGATCATGGCTTGCAAGCCTTGCGTGAGTCGATCCCCGGCCTGCCCTGCGATCACAGGAGCATTCGTCCGTTCCATCTCGAGCAGCGAATAATATCCCGCCACACACGAAAGCGGATTGGCAGAAAGCGTGCCGCCGATGTAGGCGCGTTCCCCCGTCCCGCCGATGCCCGCGGCAAAACGCATGATCACGTCCGCGCGCCCGCCCACGCCGCCCGCCATCGGGTAACCGCCCGAGATGCATTTGCCGAAGGCAGTCAGATCGGGCCTGACGCCGAAAAAGCCCTGGGCGCCTCCCAGGCCCAGACGGAAGCCGGTCACGACCTCGTCGAAGATCAGCAGCGCACCGAACTCGTCACACAACTCGCGGACTTTCTGGTTGAAGTCGAACGGAACGGGCCGTGTACCCGATTCCGGTCCCAGCGGTTCGACGATCACCGCGGCTGTCCCGCCCCTCAGCCGGTTGAAAATCAAATGACGTCGCAGCGCCGCGAGACTGTTCGGGAAACACTCCTGCGTCGCCGAACTGGCGCCGCGCGGAATGCCCGTCGCTTCCAATCGGCGCGTGCCCGGGACGTGCAATCCGTAGACCATCTGGTCGCTCCAGCCATGGTACGCGCCGCCAACTTTGATCACATACTTCTTTTTCGTGAAAGTCCGCGCGCCCCGGATGGCTGCCATGACTCCTTCCGTGCCTGAGCCCAGCATGCGGAACATTTCCACGGCCGGCATGAAGCGATTGACGAGCTGCGCCAGCTTCAGTTCATATTCATGGAACAAACCTGTGACAGGACCGCAAGTTGTTAACAGCTCAAAAACTTTTTCGCGAACAGGCGCGTAATTGCTGCCCAGCACTGTTGGACCGCCCGCTTGTAAGAAATCGATGTATTGATTTCCATCTGCGTCCCACAACCAGGCGCCGTCCGCTTTCTCGATGGCGATCGGGAACGGATAGTTGAATGCCAGGTTGTGCTGCACTCCGCCCGGAATATATTTCTTAGCTTCGTCGGTCAATGCTTTTGATGATTTGCATTGATTCTCAAAATAGCACAGGAACTCCTGCATCTTCTCGCGCTTGACGGGGCGCATGGGCTGGCTGATGAGGTGATCTAACTTTGCATATACTTCTTTGGTATCGTGATACTTGCTGATCGCATATTTCTGCTTGTCCATTCTATTCTCCGCCTTTTGCTTCCTCACCCTTCTCTACTTTCTTTTGATCTCCGCGCAATTTGGCAAACGCGATCTCGCGTACTGCCAATGGGATCCTGCTGATCTTGCGCTCGCTGCAAATCGCCAGCAGGTAGGCAAGCGCGCATTTCTCCAGGATCTCCACATTGTGGACTGCGCGCTGCATGTCGTGACCAAAGACCAGTGCCCCGTGGTTTTGCAGCATGAAAGCATTATTGTGATTCTTCACATGCCTGGCGACAGCATTCTTCAGTAATCCAGTGCCCGAAGGGGCGTAGGGGATGATGTCCACGCGGCGGCCGAGGAAGCGTGCCTGCTCGTCGAACAGTGCCGGGATCGGCGCTTTGATCAGGGTCAATGCGCTGGTGTAGACTTGATGGGTGTGGACGATCGCGTTTACGTCGCCTCGGACCCGGTACACGGCTCCGTGCATGCTCGCTTCGACCGAGGGCTTGAGCCGCCCCTCGAGCAGGTTCAGCTCGAAGTCCAGCACGCAGACATCCTCCGGAGCCATCTTGCGGTAATCGTAATTCGAAGGGGTGATTGCGAAACAAGCCTGCCCCGGAACCCGCAGCGATAGATTTCCTCCCGTTGCCATCAAATAGCCTTTTTGAACCAGTTCCTGCGCAGTCTCTACAATTTGCTTTTTAAAAGGGTCGAATGTTCCCATGAGCCCTCCGCCGGATAATCTTGACAGTGTCAAGATTTTAGAGCACAATCTTGACACTGTCAAGATTGTGGCTTAACATCTATGTATGCCAGCTAAAAAATATCATCACGGTGACCTTGAAAACGCCCTGATCCAGGCCGGGGTCGACATCCTGTTCCAGGAAGGGATCGAGGGATTAAGCCTTCGCAAAGTAGCCAAACGAGTCGGTGTCAGCTATGCCGCCCCCTATGCTCACTTCAAAGACAGACAATCCCTGATCGCGGCAATCTCCACGGAGGGCTTCAAGCAGCTCTACACTACATTGGACGCGGCGGCTGCCGCGCATGCCGGCGACCCAAAGCAGCAATTGGTGGAGGCAGCCTGGGCGTACATTCAGTTTGCCATGCAGAACACAGCCATCTTTAAAATTATGTTTTCCGGCGTGCTCGAAAAGGAAAAAGACTATCCCGCCTTTGTGGAAATCTCCCATAAGACATTTGAGCGAGTCGTGGAGATTGTACGGGCTTGCCAGGATGCAGGTGTTTTGCGTTCCGCTCCGCCCGAACTGATGACTGTCTCTGTTTGGGGACAGCTGCATGGTGTCATCTCACTTGCCCTGGAAGGACAAATTTCTCATACTGTGCTGGATCGCTTTACCATCCGCGAGATCGTGTCATTTGGGATCGAGCAGATGTCGCTGAGTAAAACCTAACTGCTAGAAAAAAACAAAGACGGCACTTTTTGCCGCGAATTTACACGAATTGTCGCGAAGATTTAAAAATTCGGGCGCATTCGCGACGCCGCGCCAAGCTGCGGCAGTTCGTGGCTAGCATTTGGTGGAACCTGATTAACTCGAAGACGCTTCCCGGAATGCCTGCGGCGACATCCCTGTGACTTTGTGAAAGACGCGGCTGAAGTAGGCCTGGTCTTTGAATCCCACCTGGCGGGCGATCGCACCGATGGCGTCGGTGGTGTGCAAAAGCAAATGCCTGGATTGCAGGACACGGTAGCGGTTGAGATATTCCCACGGCGAGATGTTCAACTCGCGGTGGAAAACGCGGCTGAGGTAATCCTCGCTTACTCCAACCGCCTCAGCGATTTCCCAGCGGGAGAGGGGGCGCATGTAATGCTTGTGCAGATAGGCAATGGCTTGCTTGACAAGTGCGCTGGTGTGCGGGGGAAGAGTGTCCGTACCGAAGATGGCGCGGTTCAAAGCTGAGATCGTTTCCACCTCTGACCAGATTCCTTTCGTCTGCAAGGTCACCTGCGTGTGCCTTTCGATGCGTTTGATGTCCTCCAGGCTGAGCGCCTTGTTGCTCAGGACAATGACCGGCACCTGGCGCAGCTTCGGGTCGGCGCGCATTTGATCGAGCACATCGGCTCCGCTCAAGGTCGGCATGACGAGATCGAGCAGGATCAGGGAGGGCACTTCCTCAGCCATCATTGCCAGGGCACGTTCTCCATTGTCTGCCAGACAAATGGGATAACCCGGCAGGCCCGCCTCCACCAGTATTTTATGCGACTCCTGCACCTGCGGGTCATCGTCCACGATCAGGACCGGTCCCGTTTTCTGAGCTGGACTCAGCGCGATGAACGTGTCCAGCAGCGTTTTGGGGTTCGAGGATTTAACAATGAACCCCGTCAAGCCCACTTGCTCTTCGCTGAATTGACCGTACAAAATGAATGGCGCCTGACTCAGAATCGGATAATGCCGCAAGCGGCGCACCAGCGCCCAGTCGCTGGGCTGCGCACTGGACAAGTCCCACGCCAGGGCAACAGGCTTTGTGTGGCTGAGGGCACTCTCCAAATCTTCGTGATTGCGCAGGTGAAAGATTTCCAGCTTCTGCCGCCGGCACATCTCGGTGATTTCCTGGCTTGGTTCAGCATGGGATGAGATGAGCAGCAGCACGGATGATCCATCATCCTGCCTGGCCGTCTTCGCCTGGTCCAGGATTGGGAGCGGCAGATAAATGTGGAAGGTGGAGCCCTGATCGGGTCGGCTGTCCAGCGTCATCCGCCCGCCATGCAGCGCAACGAGATGCCGCGTGATGGAGAGCCCCAGCCCGATCCCACCGGCGATACGCCGGTTGTCCTCCAGGGTGACAAAAGGCTCGAAGATGCGCTCCTGTTGCTCGGGGTCGATCCCGAGGCCCGTATCTGTCACCCAAAAATGGATCTCCGGCGGCGCGACCTCTGCCCCCAGAGTGATCTGTCCATCCTCTGTGTATTTCCTGGCATTGCTCAGTAGATTCAAAAATATTTGCCGCAGGCGGACTGCATCGGCGCGGATCTGGGGCAGGCGTTCGGGGACACTGATTTTCCATTGAAGCTCCCCGGAACTGGCCTGGTCAGCGAGACTGTGGAACGCCTCCATCAGCAGCTGGTGCGGATCCAGCAGCTCGAGCGAAAGGTCGAGTTCGTCGATTTCGGCGCGCGACAAATCCAGCAGGTCATTGATCACGCGCAGCTGGTGTTCGGCGTTGCTCTGAATTTGAAGAAGATCGCTTCTTAATGCAGAAGAGAGTTTGCCGCCCTCCTTGCCCGGAGTCTGCAGCGCGTTTTGTGTATACCCCATGATGATATTCAAAGGCGTGCGCATCTCATGGCTGACATTGGCAAGCAAACGGGTTTTGATGCGATCTGCTTTTTCTGCAGCCAGGCGGGCCTGCTGGATTTCCTGGAACAAGGCCGCTCCCTGCTGGGCGCTGCTCAGGTTGTTGCGCAGCAATTCATAGAGGTTGCCGTCACGCGGTCCAATCTCAAAGACAACATAGCCTAATGACTTGTCCTGAAAATAAAGCGGTTCGACCACAAGACTGTAACGACGACCCTGCGGAAGAAAATCCGGTGGAATCACCTGGTACGTTAAAAAACGCAAACCATCCTGTTCGAGGGCGGCGGACTTTTGATCGGTGTGCGCCAGCCTCAAACGTGCATATTCGGGGACTTCTGCATCGGTCGGCTGTTCATAGGTGACAAGGTATACGCTCGGAATCCCCAGCGACGACAGTCGTTCCGCCAGGACATCACTGAGCTGCCTGGCATCAAAGGTCGTCAGCAGGGCACGGTTGATCTCGCGCAGATTTTCCGCTTCACGGTCGGTCTGCCATTGCAGATAGGCGTGCGAACGCTGCACAGCCTCCTCCACCACCACCCGCGCCTGTGAGATCAGCACTTCCACATGGGTTCTCTCTGAACTCGAAACGTATTGCAAAGCCGAATGCCGCAGGATCGAAACCGCATTTTGCCAGCGCAAAATATCCTGACCGGAACGCGTTACCTGATCGAGTACATTGTTCAGCGCAGATAAAAATCTATGTGAGGCCTCCTGGATATCGTGAATGAACGTATCGAAAAGGGGTCCCAGCCACTCGTCTGCTTTTTGGGGACTCAAGCCGATCGCCGCTCCCATTTCTGCGATGCAGCCTGCGCGGATATCTTCGGGCTTTCTCTTCCTTTTGCCTTTCCCTGCCCGCTGCGCGGGGGAGGCAGATGCCAGCGCAATCGCCGCCGAGGGACAGCCGCAGGATTGTCGCACAACCAGCTTCGACGGCAGCGTGATCAAGGCAGGAACGGACTCACCGGAGAGTTGCTGCACCAGCACATCCATTGCTTTGGAGGCTTGTTCATAAAATGGAAGATCGATGGTCGTGAGCGGCGGAGTTGCCAGCCGTTCCTCGATCGAGTTGTTGAAGCCTGTGACCGCCACATCCGCCGGGACGTCGAAGCCGCGCGTCTGCAGGGTCTTCATTGCCCACAATGCCATCATGTCACTCACTGTCACTACGGCCTGGAAGTCGCGCCCGGGCTTGAGACCCCGTTCGTCGAGCAGGATCTCGATGGCTTCGACGCCCGACTCCCAGGGCAGGGGGCGGGTGATCAGTTCGGGGACGAGGGGCAGGTGGAGGGTTTGGAGAGAATCGAGATAAGCGCGAAAACGTTCCTGGGCATAATAGTGTTCCTCGGGTCCGCGAATGAACGCCAGCCTGCGAAACCCATGTTCTTCGATTAAATGAGCGAGCAGGGCACGCATCCCCAGATAATTATCCACAGAGACGGTCGGCATGCCTTCCATGAACTGAGCCAGGCTGACCATCGGTAATGGCTGGTAGCGCTGGTGGAAGGACCGGATCTCCGCGGGACCCAGCACTCCGCCCAGCGTCGACGCCCAGGTGATCAAACCGTCGAGGCATTTGTGGCTGGCAAGGTCAAAAATGGCGTTGCGCTGGACCTCAAAGGAGTCCATGGCGTGTAGACGTCCCCCGGGAAAGCAGATCAGGTTGACATCATGGCGTTCGGCGGAATCCGCCATGCTGGGCCAAATGATCCGGCTGGCTCCCGTATGCAGACTTGCCAGCAGGAAGCCGACGGTCGCGCGGCTGTTCGATGCTTTTCTGCGATTGAGCGGGATTTCGTTCATAAAGAGGCTTGCCTCAGGCTGTCTGAAGTTTACTATGGTTTTCCTGGCCCGGAGAAGTATAAAATAGTGAAGAGTGGTATACGAGCCAGCGACCTGAGGCGGGATGCCATCCCGCCCCACGAAGCTCAGCACTTATTTTGGCTCACCACCCAAAATCTCATAACAGGACGGTTTTGTCCAAGTGTGTATCGCCAAAATCCAATTCCAACTTGCTAAGATGCTGATTGTGATAGCTTGCATCTCCTCAGGTGAAGGCGATTTTGGCTCTGCTCGATCCAAAATCCAGTTCATTGGAGAATAGAACATGACAACAAAAGTACTAGCACTTCCCTCCAAAGTTCCCGCCGCTGAAAAGCTCAGTATCAAAAAGTTGCTGCGCACGATGTGGCGGCAGCGTTGGCTTTACTTCCTGATGACGCCAACACTGATCTATTTTGTGGTCTTCAAATATGGTCCACTTTGGAATGCACAGATTGCATTCAAGGATTTCAAACCTTTACTCGGTGTATGGGGGAGTCCATGGGTGGGATTCGAGCATTTTGGGACGTTCATCAACTCGTTCTATTTCACTGAGCTGATGGCGAATACGATCATATTCAGCGTGGCAAAACTTGTCCTGGGCCTGCCTTTGGCGGTGATCGTTGCGATTGCATTGCATGAAACATGGCTCCTCCGCTTCCGAACGCTCGTGCAGACGGCGATTTACCTGCCGCACTTCCTCTCCTGGGTCATCATGTTCGGGGTCATGCTGGTCATCCTCTCGCCAGGAAACGGGTTGCTGAACGCGATTATCGAAAGGTTCGGAGGGGAACCCATCGCATTTCTCACTTCTCCCAAGTATTTCCGTTGGGTGGTTATCCTCTCGGATATCTGGAAGGAGACCGGTTGGGGCACCATCCTTTATCTCGCGGCTCTTCTGGCGATCAGTCCCGATTTATACGAAGCAGCCGCGGTGGATGGAGCCACCCCTCTCCAGCGCATCTGGTATATCTCTCTGCCTGGCATTCTCCCTGTCATTGTGCTGGTAACATTGCTTCGTATGGGGCATATCCTGGAAGCAGGCTTCAATCAGATTTTTGTGCTGTATTCCATCCCTGTGTATAGTGTGGGAGACATCATTGATACATGGGTTTACCGTCAGGGTGTTCTGAACTTCCAGTTCAGTCTTGCGACCGCGGTGGGGTTTTTCAAAGGTGTGATCGGGTTAGTGCTGATCACCATCTCTAACCGCGTTGCCAAGCGTCTGGCGCAGCAGAGCATTTACTAGGAGAGCTGCCATGTTGTACACCAAAACCCGCGACGCCAGAATTTACCAGGTCGGAATTGCGATCTTTCTCACGGTCATTTTGCTCATCATCGTCATCCCATTCTGGCAAGTGATCGTGACCGCCTTCGTCCCGCTCGATATCTATACACGCGAAGGGATTCCATTCTTTCTCCCACCAACGAAGTGGACGCTTGAAGCATTCAAGCAATTAATGGGACATTCCCAGTTCGCGCGCGCTTTGTGGAACAGTGTGGTCATCACTGTCCTGGGCGTCACAATAAGCATGACCTTGACAGTGCCTCTTGCCTATGGGCTTTCCACTCGGAATTTGCCCGGGCGTAAATTGATCATGACACTTGTGCTGTTTACCTATCTCTTTAGCCCCGGGCTGATCCCGGTTTATTTGCTGATCACAGGTATGAAGCTGACGAATAACTATCTTGCGGTCATTCTGCCGCCTGCGGTCAGTGTCTACAACACGCTGGTGATGATGAGCTTCTTTGAGGGCTTACCCGAAGATCTCAAGGAGGCTGCCCGACTGGATGGCGCGAACGAATTACAGGTCTTGTGGAATGTTGTCCTGCCATTGTCCAAACCGATCCTGCTAACGATTGGGTTGTTCTACGCTGTGTATTTTTGGAACGAATTCTTCACACCGCTCCTGTACCTGAATAGAAACGACCTTTTGCCCCTGCCCGTTTTGTTGCGCAATATTCTCATTTCATCGAGTCTCAACGAATATGTTGAATACAACGCTTTCAGCACATCGCCGATCGAATCGTTAAAGGCGGCGGGTGTTCTCATCACAATGCTTCCCATGTTTTTGATCTACCCGTGGATACAACGGTATTTCACAAAAGGTACATTGGTCGGAGGTGTCAAGGAATAACAATACTAACTCATATCCTCGCTATTGCTCCTGTTGTCCAGAAACTAAGAGAAAATCTCTCTTTCCAAAAACCTAAAAAGGAGAAGAAGATGAAAAGCTGGAAAATGATCTTTGTCGTATTCGTTCTGGTATTGAGCCAGATTCTGGCGGCATGCGGCGCTCCCGCCACACCGACGGAAGTAGCCCCGCCGGAAGCGCCGGAGGCTCCCGCTGAACCAACCAAGGCTCCGGAACCAACCACCCCTCCCGAACCCGTTGACATTACGATGTGGCTTCAGGCAACTGTGACGGAGGCAGGCCCTCCGCCCGATGATTGGATCGCTTATGACATCATCCGTGAAGAGCTTGGCATCAACCTTGAATACGTCATCATCCCCCCGGCTGGCGATGGTGAAGCCAAGCTCAATGCCGCTGCCGCGGCGAATGACCTTCCTGATTTTTTCCAGGTCACCAGCACCAACCGGGGAGGAGAACGCGATAACCTGGTCAACTACTATGAATTGGGTCTCGTGGCTCCTGTGGATGATATGTTCGCTATGATGCCAGAGCGCACGAAAAATCACTATAACAACCAGAACCTCCTGGATTTGTTGACCTTCGACGGCGCAGTCTATGGTTTGCCTGCACCGCCCAGCATTCCCAAGCGCGAAGGATTTGTCATCCGTCAGGACTGGCTGGATGCCCTTGACCTGGAAGCGCCCACCACCCCGGAAGAACTGCTCGCCGTGGCAAAGGCCTTCACGGAACAGGACCCGGATGGCAATGGCAAGAACGATACCTATGGCATTGGCGCCTTCATTGAAGGTCCCGGCGTTGGTCGCCGCTTCAACTTCGTCTTTGGTGCCTATGGCGTTCTGGACGTCTGGAACTTTGTCGATGCCAGCCCTGATAAATTCGAGTTGAATGTTCGCGATCCTCAATACTACGAAGCCATGCAAGTGATGGTTGCCTTGAACGAAGCCGGTGTTGTTGACCCTGATTGGCCCACCCTGAGCAAAGATGAATTCCGCGCCCGCTGGAAACAGGGCCGCTTCGGTATCATGTGGGAAGACTTCGCCGCCCTTAGCAACAAATCCAACTATGAACCGTTCGACACGAACTTCCCCGATGGCTCCTGGACACCGCTTCCCGCGCTAATCGGTCCTGGCGGAGAGGCTTACTACGGGCTCGATGACGCCCAGTTCAATGTCTTCGCTGTCTCTCAACGCGCAGTGGATGAGGGCAAGATGGAAGCGATCGCCCGCTTGTTGGAATGGATTGCCACTGACGGTTACTATCTGTTGGGCTTTGGTGAAGAGGGAGTCAATTTCAACCTCGATGAAAAGGGCTTCATCAACATCGATGGTATCGATGAAGCGCAAGCCTACAGTGCACCCGAACGCCAGCCGTTCACGCAGATGCGCAACCAGTTGGTCTTCTATAACACGCTGGCAGAGATCAGCGCCCGCTATCCCAACTACACTACAGAGGGTGGACGGGAAATGACTCCGATCGACACCTATCTGTCCTTCTTCCAAAGTCAGAATTGGGTTCCAGCGTTTGCCAAGCTATTGATCCAGCCCCCCGCCAATGCCGCTGACTTCGAACGCTTCTACAACGAAGGTATCATCCAGTTCGTGCTCGGCCAGAAAGAACTGACCCCTGAAAGCTGGGCAGAGTTCCTTGCCGGTCTTGATGGACAGGGTGCAAAGGAATATGAAGCTGCCGCGCAGCAAGTACTATCGGATGCTGGGCTGCTAAAATAACCGATCCGGTTCTGTAAAAGAGGCGGGCGGCACCAACCGCCCGCCTTATTCTGGACCCCTCCTGTGTTGAGCGGGGCCCTGGGTGCAGACGAAGCGCAAGAATATAAAGCAATCTCCTCTTTTCAAAATGACCAGACCCATCCCTCTCAAAATTGCCTGCATTGGCGGCAGGAGCCGCGGCTGGGCGCGCAAGTTGATGATCGACCTGGCGCTCGCCTTCCAGGCCTGCTTCAACGACCCGACCGGTCCTCTCCCCATTGACACTGCCTGGGAATTTCTCAACCGCATGCTGGAAGTTGACCGCGCCTGCCGGCCTGCGATGAAAGTTACCGCGCCAGGACGCCCGTACCAGCAGTAAGGACAGGTTGCCTCATGAAGCAATTCTCCTCACAAAAACCGCCCACCTTGAAATCATGGTCTGTCCGCATGGTCGAGTCCACACTCCAGCGCTATACGCTGAAAGATGCGCGCTGGCATTACGAACATGGGCTGCAGGTCATGGCGATCCAGCAAACCGCCGAAGTGACCGGCGAAGCCCGTTACATGCGTTTTGTGTTGGACTGGGTCGACCGCTTCGTGCAGGCGGATGGAAGCATCCGCACCTATCGGGTGGATGAATACAATCTCGACCAGATCAACGCGGGCAGACTGCTTTTCGGTGTCCTGGATCGGACAGGGGATAAACGCTATCGCAAAGCCCTCCATCTCCTGCGCGAGCAGCTGCGTACCCAGCCGCGTACAAACAGCAATGGTTTTTGGCATAAGAAGATCTATCCCTACCAGATGTGGCTGGATGGCATTTACATGGCGGGACCTTTCCTGGCTGAGTATGCCTGCCGATTTAATGAACCGGAGATATTCGACGACGTCGTTCACCAGATCCTGTTGATCGAAGAACACACCCATGACACGCGGACCGGTTTGCTTTACCATGCCTGGGACGAGAGTAAACAGCAGCGCTGGTGTGATCCGATCACCGGACGCTCACCCCATATTTGGGGGCGCGGCGTCGGCTGGTTCGTCATGGCGCTGGTCGATGTGTTGGACCAACTGCCGCGCGAGCAGGCACATCGTCAGGATTTGATCGCCATCCTCGACCGGACTGCGCGGGCCCTGGTGCGAGTCCAGGATGAAGCCACCGGGCTTTGGTACCAGATCCTCGACCTGCCTGAGCGCCAGGGCAATTACCTGGAAGCCTCCGCCTCCACCATGTTCGTCTACGCGTTTGCCAGGGCTGTGCGCAAAGGCTATCTGCCTCAGGATTTTCTTTTCTCTGCCCGGCGCGGCTATCACGGCCTGCTGCAAAATTTGATCAGGATCGATGCGCAGGGCTTGCTTACCCTGGAAAAAGTCTGTGGCGGTGCCGGTCTTGGCGGCGAACCTTATCGCGATGGATCCTTCGAATATTACGTCACGGAAAAGATCATCCCCAATGATCCCAAGGGGGTAGGACCCTTCATCCTGGCGGCTTTGGAGATGGAACGCGCCGGCGTCAATCACGGGGTAGTTGAATGACGGTCGGCACAGGACTGGCTTCGGTATGGAACGTGCGCGAGCGCGGGGCGACAGGCGATGGGCATACCCTGGATTCTCCCTCCATCCAGGCTGCGATCGAGGCCTGCGCGCAGCGCGGGGGAGGAACGGTCTATCTGCCGGCGGGCCGCTATCTCACCGGAAGCCTGTTCCTGCGCGACAACATTACACTTTATCTCGATGCGGGTGCGATGATCCTGGGCAGCGAAAATCCTGAAGATTATCCGGTCATCCATAGCCGTTGGGAGGGCCGGCATCAGGATACACATGCTCCTCTGATTGGTGGGGATCATCTGCAGAACATTGCCGTGTTGGGCCGCGGCATCATCGACGGGCAGGGCGCGGTGTGGTGGCAGGCAAAAAAGGAAGAAACGCTTGCCCACCCGCGCCCGCGCCTCGTCAGCTTTTCCGATTGCAGCAACGTGCTCCTCGAAGGTCTTACTGCGATCAATTCACCGAGCTGGACGATCAATCCGGTTCACTGCCAGAATGTAAACATTCGCGGGATCACGATCATCAACCCCGCTGATTCGCCCAACACGGACGGCATCAATCCCGATTCCTGCCGGCTGGTGCGCATCTCCGATTGTCATGTCAGTGTGGGCGACGATTGTATTACCATCAAATCAGGCACGGAAGATGAACATCCCGATCACTGCGCGCCCTGCCGCGATATCACCATCACTAACTGCACGCTCGAACGCGGGCATGGGGGGGTGGTCATCGGCAGCGAAATGAGCGGCGGCGTCAGGAACGTGGTGATCTCCAACTGTGTTTTCATTGGCACCGATCGCGGCATCCGCATCAAGTCGCGGCGCGGGCGTGGTGGTATCATTGAAGACATTCGCGTTTCGAACCTGATCATGGATGGCGTCCTCTGTCCGTTCACCATGAATCTGTATTATCACATCGGTGAGCGCGGCAATCTGAACGTGTCCGATAAGAATCCGCGTTCGGTCAATGACGGCACACCTCGCCTGCGGCGCATCCATTTCAGTCATATCACGGCGCGTGATGTAAAACATGCCGCGGGGTTTCTGTATGGTTTGGCGGAAATGCCGCTCGAGGACATCTCCCTCAGCGATATTTCCATCTCCGTTTCCGCGGAAGCCGACTCGGGCTACCCCGAAATGGCGGATGACATCCCAAGCATGTCTCAGGCCGGATTCTTTATCCGCAACGCGCGCCGTATTCGTCTCGAGCACGTCCAGGTGACGGGTCAGGTTGGCAAAGCGTTCGACCTGGATGAATCCGTTGAAGCGGTGATCATCCCCTAGCTCGATACACTATCACTGGAGTCGCTGTCATGAAAAAGATCGTTACCTTCGGCGAGATCATGCTCCGTCTTGCGCCGTCCGGCTTTCAGCGCTTTACCCAGGCGCGTTCGTTCGAAGCCTTGTACGGTGGGGGGGAAGCGAATGTTGCCGTTTCTCTTGCCAACTTCGGCGAAGAAATCGAATATGTCACACGGCTGCCCAGGAACGAACTGGGCGATGCCTGCCTGATGAGCCTGCGCGGCTATGGCATCCGCACGGAGCACAGCGCGCGCGGCGGAGATCGGATCGGGATCTACTTCCTCGAGATGGGCGCGGCGCAGCGCGCCAGCAAGGTGATCTACGACCGCGCCAATTCCAGTTTCGCCACAATTCAGCCAGGCACGCTCGATTGGAAGAAGGTCTTTGAAGGCGCCGACTGGTTCCACTGGACCGGGATCACACCCGCGGTTTCGCAGGGCGCGGCGGAGGTCTGCCGGGAAGCGATTCAGGCTGCGCGTGAGATGAACGTCACCGTTTCGTGCGATCTGAACTTCCGTGCAAAACTGTGGAAGTGGGGCAAGCCGGCCGGCGAGGTCATGGCGGAGCTGGTCAGCATGTGTGACGTGGCGCTTGGCAATGAAGAGGATGCCGAAAAGGTTTTTGGGATCAAAGCTCCCAAGGCGGATGTCACGGCGGGCAAGGTGGAAGCCGATCACTATCGCTTCGTCTGTGAAGAGCTGGCGAAGAAATTCCCCTCCCTCAAAACCATCTCCATCACGCTGCGCGGTTCACTTTCAGCGAGTCACAACACCTGGTCGGGCGTGCTGTGGCAGAGTGGAAAGTTTTTCTGCGCGCCAACCTATGACATCCTGCCGATCGTCGACCGGGTCGGCGGCGGCGACTCTTTTATGGCTGGGCTCATCTATGGCTTGCGCAAATACAAAGATGACCCGCAAAAGGCGCTGAACTTTGCCGCCGCGGCCGCCTGCCTCAAACACAGCATTCTCGGCGACTTCAACGCGGTCAGCGTCAGCGAAGTGGAAACCCTGATGGGCGGCGACGCCTCTGGGCGTGTCTCACGCTAACATGCGCCTCGTCACCTTTCATCACGATCGGCGCGAACGGATCGGCGTACAGCTCGAATCGGATATTTTGGATTTGAGCCGGATCGGGATGCCAATGGACATGAAAACCTTTTTGTCGCTTGGAGAGACGGCCCTCGTACAGACTCACGAGGCGCTTGCTTCCGTTAAAGAGGAATGGCTCCTCCCCGAAAGCGCTGTGACCCTGCGCGCGCCGGTCCCGCGCCCCGATAAGGTCCTTTGCGTCGGCTACAACTATGCAGGTCATACGGAGAAGGGAAGAGCGGAACTACCTCAGTATCCGAACCTGTTTTGCAAGACCGTGAACACGGTCATCGGACCTAACCAGCCGATCGTGATCCCACCGGCTACAACGCAGGCAGATTATGAAGCTGAACTCATGGCTGTGATCGGAAAGCGGGCGTATCAGGTTTCCGAGTCAGAAGCGCAGTCCTGCATCGCCGGTTACACTATCTTCAATGATGTCAGCGCGCGCGATTATCGGAAACGGACGAGCCAGTTGATGCTTGGCAAATCCTTCGATACGTTCGGTCCAATGGGCCCGGCGCTGGTCACGCCCGACGAAGTCCCTGACCCGTACAACCTGGAAATGGAATTGACCGTGAACGGCGTTCCGGGACAACGCGTCAATACCTGCGACATGATCTTTTCCGTTCTGTACCTGATCTCCTATCTCAGCCAGGTCATGACGCTCGAAGCTGGCGATGTGATCGCCACCGGCACGCCTACCAAGCTGCCGGAAGCCGCGGAACAAAAGCGATTTTTGCAGCCAGGCGATGTGATCGAGATCACGATAGAGAAATTGGGAACATTGAAGAATATGGTAGTCAACGGAAATTCAGTAAATCACAGATTCAGTTTGTAGTAGCGACTTCAGTCGCTCTTTAAGCAAAATGTGCCTTGGTTTTGATGTGTAAATTC
>JAFGCG010000096.1 GCA_016932715.1 Anaerolineales bacterium | reverse complement strand
TTGCGCCAGTCCGGAGGACTTTCACGTGCTGAGCGGGCGGCTTTAGCCCCGGCGGTCAAAAATTCCTAACAACTTTTTAGCGCACCCCTTGCATAAATGCAAGTATATACGCCAGGCTTTGGCGTTATACTTTTCACGGCTGTACATCCTATCGTATAACACCTCTCCTTCCTATGTGCCCAATAACCCCGGTTTCTTATGGGAATCGTCAGTTTGAGGGTTACGAAATCCGGTGATATAGTTCTGGAGAACCTGGATATCCAGGAGGAAAATTGTGAGCAACATGTTACATATTCTTGGGGCAAGCCTGGCCCGGACAGTAGGTAAAGATGAAACACTCTGTCGAGGCGTGTTGCGCATGACCGTCAAAAACAGCGTGCAGCATCTGCAGCAAATGAGCGACCCCCTCCAGGCTACGACCGAGACGATGGCTTATATAACAAAGATGACTTATCAGGATTGGAAAGCCCTCATCGAAGGACCGGCATTAGCTCGAAACCTGGCAATGGTCGGGTTCAAGGAGACGACCGCCATTACGGACCGGTTAATGCAGACCCTGGTCGAACAACAATCACTGTTTACGATGGCAGCCCACTAACATAGATGGCGCGCTTTTTCATGGCATCAGGAAAGAAAGGAAGTAGATAACATGTTCCCAATTGTGACTATGACCATCACATGGATCTTGGTAGTAGCGCGGTTCATCATTGCAGTTCAATTGACCCGAGTAGGACGCCGTCAGCAGTTACCCAACCTTCTCTGGCTGGCAGGTTTCTTTTACATCACCGGAATAGGCGACATCTTTATTACTCTGTCACCGGTTACCAATCTCATGTGGCCGTTCTTCCTGGCGGTTGGGCTGGCTGAAGTTATGCTGGTGATGTTCATCCACAAGACCTTCTACCAGGACCGCAAAAGTCCTTACCTGATCTTCATGGTTATCGCTCTGGCTATTCTGGCTGCGGATATGTTCTATCCCTCGTTTCTCCCCTATTACAGCCCCTTTAACTGGCTCTGGCTCATTTGGGTGGGATATCAGGCATACAAGAAGATTGCCAGCGACCCGGCAGTGGAAGATTGGGTCAAGGTGCGCTACAAGCTGATCGTCGCCTATTCGCTGGCAGCGCTGGCTGCGCCGCTCTACACGATCCTGACCCTGATTGCGTTGTTTATTCCAGCTATGGCGGGATGGTTATATATTCCCGCCAGCATACTGGTTGCCCAGGTGGGCATTCTGGTGTTTGTCACGATCGGCATCGTACTGGAATATCTGGCCTGGGTGATGCCGGAAGGCTATCGACGTTTTCTGAATCGCAACTACCAACCGCCTGCGCGCGACAAGGCCGAGCTGGAATTATCAGAAGAAGAGATCATGCGCAAATTGAAGACTCAATCGTAATTGTGCAAGTGCTTGTTGGGGGACATAATCAATGGAATTGATCTGAGCATGTGTCTGGCAGTAAGAGAACGGAGGCCCCATCGATCAGGATGGGGCTTCGTGTACAAAGGGCAATTTCCTTACAAATCTCACAGATCTTAAGACCTGTGAGGTCTATGGTGTTTATCCATATTTGAATCCTGCCACGAAACAAACTGTCATCAGTAAGAGCAGCCCTGGCAGCACCTTTAATATCGTCCCCCGTGATAATATCGGTCTGCCCGTTTTGAGGAACGAAAGCAGCAGTCCGCCTAATCCGATCAGCGCGCCGCCGATGCCGACGAGGGCGAACGCGGGTCCCACCTGTCCCCGCGCAGAGATGACGATGGGCAGCAGGAAAATGACGATGCCCGCGATGCCATGTACGATGACAATGACGATCGTCGGCATGCGGTTTTCCGCAGGAATGGGCGCGGAGCGGGTAAAGATCACGACCGCGAATCCGAGGATGGCGAAGAGCAGGTAAGGGGTCCGAAAAGAAGCGAGATGCTCCCAGACGAGTCCAAGCGAAAGGCTGAGGGGGATGACCGTCGAGACAATCGCAACAACAGGCGAGTCCAGCACATCGAAGCCCCAGATGATGAGAAGCAGTCCCGCTACGAGCAGGACTCCGAAGGCGATGGTGTAGGCAATGACGGGCAAAGTGTCGAAGCCATTTATGCCGACCGCCACCTGGTACGCGGCGAGGATGCCCGTGAGAAGGAGGAGGGCGCGGTCGAGGGGAGACATTTTCATCACATGACCTCGAGCACGACCAAAATCATCGCGGCGAGCATGTAGATGGATGCGTATTTGAACAAGCCAAAGTTGACACGCTCCGAGGGACGGAAGGTCATGGCGATCGCAAGGATGAGCAGACCCGCCGAAAGCACGCCGAGCAATCGCAGGAAGCCCCATGCCATGCCAATGCCGTAGCCTGCGACGATCATGGCGAGCGCGGCAAGCATGGATGAAACGGCAATGGTGACGCGGGTGACGGCCAGCCCGTAGGTGGAGGGGAAGGTCGGCACGCAGGCATCGGCGTAATCTTTGACGAATTTCATGCTGAAGGTAAGCGTGTGGGTGGGAATCCAGAAAAGGATGCCGAGTGCGAGCATGGCGCCAATCCAGTCCATTGCGCCGAGACCGAGGGCGCGCCCTGCCAGAATGGGCATTGCCCCTGAAACCCCGCCCCAAACGATGCTCCAGGCGGTGCGTCGTTTGAGCCACATGCTGTAGATGACAACATCGAAGAACAAGCCAGCGAAGACGATCAGCCCGTAGAGTGTATCCATCGCCACCGCCCAGCCGACACCGAGGACCGAAAGGATCAAGCCGACGCGCAGAACTTCGTTTTCGTTTACCAACCCCTTGGAAGTGGCGCGCTTTTTTGTGCGGCCCATCCTGGCGTCGATATCACGATCCCACCACATGTTGAGGACGGTGCTTCCTGCAATGGCGAGGAAGAGGCTTCCCGTCAATCCTAGAATTGTGCCGATATTTAAAACGGGACAACGCGCACTCATATAGCCTGCCAATCCGGTTGCAAGCAGCAAGCCCGATTGCAAAGGCTTGGTCAGTGACCAGTAGTGGGTAAATTTCGATTTCAGATTTTCGGTTGGTGATCGAACAGCAATGGTAGTCATGGAAACTCCTAAAGCGATATCCGTGATCCGGTATTGGTTCGAACAATCATTTTAACCGAATATCGAATCCCGGCATAACTATCGCTAACGTGTGCAGCGGAAGCCCACCGCGGGACTGTAGAACTGCGGTCCGGCGCTGTTATTTTTCCAGACACGTAAATCAACCGCATATGTGTAGAAACTGCCGCCGCGCAGCATGCGGTAGTGCTGGTCGGGGTAGTCGTCGCCCGTCCATTGCCAGACGTTACCAGCCATGTCATACAGGCCGTAGGGGCTGGCCGAGTCGAGCGTGACATAACCGTCATAGGTCCTGCCGTTGTAGAAGCCAACGGGAGTGGTATTGCCCAGTTTGCCAAACATCTTCTCGAACAGGTCAGATGAGGAGTAGTAGTTGGCATTGTTGCGTTCGATGTGTTCACCCCATGGGAAGGGCAGCCCATAACCATTTACCAGTTCCGTGCCGCGGCCAGCCTTTTCCCATTCGATTTCGGTTGGCAGGCGCCAGTCGTAATACTGGCAGTAGGCGTTGGCGCCGAACCAGGTGACCATGGTCATCGGATGGTTGCCGTACTCAGGGATGGCCGTGAAGGTTTTGGACTGTTCATCGAAGGTCAGGCGCAGGCCCTCTTCGAAGGAGACGTACAGTTTGTCGCCCGCCTTGATTTCTTCTTCATGTTCGTAGCCGTGGAAGGGCTCACCCGGATAGAAACCGTATGCACCTTCTTCGGTCCAAACCTTTTCCCCAATTTCGATTTCGACTTCCCCAATCCTGATCGTCCCATCCGCCAGGGAGGCATTCAGGAAGCGGGCGTATTGTTCGTTGGTCACATCGGTAACCATGATCTCGTACTCATAATCCACCGGGGTCATGTGGTCGTGCTGGCCGTAGGGGAATTCACCGGCAGGGACAACAGCCCAGGATTCGGGATCGATCCCGGGGTCCACATAGGGAGGCGTGATGGCTCCAACGCTGGGCGCGGGTGCGCAGGCAGCGAGGGTCAGCGTGAGCAGGATCAGGATGAAAGATGTCCGTTTCATTCTGACACCTCCTTCAGGATGGCGTTCAGTTCTTCCAGTTTGCGCTTCTGATCTGCAAGTTCCGCCTCGGCGTTGACCCTGCGTTCCGCAGCATATTCCAGAGCCCAGTGGCCCTTCTTTTGTAACAAATCGTATAACCTCCAGATCATGAAGATTGCCAGTGCAATGAGAAGGATACCCAGCCCCATATCTATGAGGAGCATGGTGGTGTTGACGATGCCCTGCTGGTTGATCTCGTCCACGAACAGGCGCTTCATTGAGAAAAGGGTCGCGGAGCCAAAGGCGATATCGGACATAATGATGAGCAGCCAGCCGAACCACTTGCGGGCTTTGCCCTTCAAGCCGGAGAGGTCGGCGAAGTACATCAGGATGATGGTGGCGATCAGCGCCGCCAGGATGTGCCAGTGACCGGTGAGCGTGACGCGCTCTTCGCGGTGCGGCCAGACGCGGAAGATTTCCTCCAGTTTGACCGCCATGAAGATGCCTACGCCGCTGACCGTGAAGTTCATGAAAACCATTTGCCAGCCAGGACCGAATTTGAGCGGGTCTTTCAGCAGCGCGCCCAATTTCTGGAAGAAGTTTGGCTTCCTGATTCCGGCAGTGCCTTCTCTGATGAGAGAGTCCCAGGCGTAGATGACGTACATCAGCGCTGCGAGCATGATGAACGTCGAGCCGACATAGATGATGGTATGCGCCCATTCCAGCCAGACAACCGAGAGCGCGCCGGTGGTAGTCCCGATGACGCCAATGATCATCAACGGCATGGCGATCTTGTGCAGGATGCCCTTGAACTTCATCCAGCGCCCGACGATCAGTGTGATCGCGACTGCCACCAGGGTTAACATGATGTGCAGGTGTCCGATGATGGCTTTTTGCAGGTAGGTCTTGTGCGGCACACGGATCAGGTCCTCGGCCAGGAAGGTCTCGTGGCCGTTGCTCCAAAAGGAACCGGTCACCGCGCCAAAGGAGGCTGAGACGAGCGCGGCAAGCGCCATGACGAAGAATGCTGTGCGCTCCAGGTCGATCCCGCTCTTCGTATGAGCATACGGCGAACCTTTTTCCAGCCGATATTCCTTCTTCCAGGGCCAGAGCGCCGCCAGGAGCAGGATGCCCGCAAAAAAGACGAGTGACTGCCCAGCCAGGAACAAGCCGTGGTAAGTGAAGTTATGCCCCCAGTAGGCGAACAACAAGCCAAAAATAGCCGCTGTCAGGTAGCCAGCCGTGATCGTGCCATTGATCATGACCTGTTCGTGACGTTTCATCGGCAGCATCTCGGTCATAAAATAGACCTCGATGGCAAGGACAGTCATGGCAATGGTGTGGTAGAGCATGATGATGCGTCCCTCACGCTCGGTTTCGATCAGCTTCATGCCAAGCAGGCGCACGGTGATGTCCTTGATGCCCCATTCCACCATGGGGCCCGAGAGCGTGCCAAAGATGGCTGTGATGATGGAAACCACCGCGATGGCGACCAGCGTCAGCCCGCGTGTGGAGCGGAAGAGATAGTCAAGACGGACTTTGATGAATTGCATGGACGCTACTCCTAAGCAGCTTTATGTATGACACATGTAAAAAATATCACAAAACAGGCTATCCGTCTTTGACAAAAGACAAATAGAAAACTCCCCTCCCCCCGGTCAGGGAGAGGGGAAACATCGGGGTCATCCCTTCTTCGCGAAGCCGAGCGTGAACGCGCCCGCCATCAGGAAGAGCAGAGGGGTCAGGATCATCATCACAAACGCGGGGCTGAAGAACAGCAGCTGCGCCCCCATCGAAATGAATGCCAGCGCGATGCCGCCCAGGCCGATGAGCAGACCGCCGATGCCGACCCAGAAGAACCCCTTGGGCGCGCCCTTGGCAAGAAACGGACCCAGGAAGATCACCAGTCCCGCCACGCCGTGGAAGAGAGGCACAGCGATCTTCTTGAGGGTGTCCATGCCGCCGATGCTGGTGATGGCAATTGCCAGGAAACCGATCGTCAGAAACCACTTGAAGGGTTTCTTCCAGGAGGGGAAGTACTCCTCGGCAAGTCCCATCGAAATACCAAGCGGGATCAGGCTGGCGACGGTCAACACGTAGGGCGAAGCCAGGATATCGAGCCCGAGGAAAATGAGCAGCAGTCCCGAAACCAAAAGCACTGCAAAACCCATTAGATAATCAGTAGTTCACGAAAGGGCTTGAACATGGTTAACTTGGTTCCGACCAAGGAGACCAAAGCCAATGTCCAAGCCCGGTACCA
>JAFGCG010000095.1 GCA_016932715.1 Anaerolineales bacterium | reverse complement strand
TTGCGCCAGTCCGGAGGACTTTCACGTGCTGAGCGGGCGGCTTTAGCCCCGGCGGTCAAAAATTCCTAACAACTTTTTAGCGCACCCGTCGAGTCACTTCGCTTGACACACTCCTCCAGGAGTGTATAATCGCACCCAACAGACAGCGTGAAGACAAGTAACTGTTCAACCGTGCAGAGAGCCATCGGCTAGTGCGAGATGGTCGGGCAGACAGCCAAATCCACTTCACCGAAGTTGTTCCCGCAGGGGTAAGGCAAATTGTCTTACTGTAAGGGAATCGGGTTCACCCGTTATCGTGATCCAAGACCCCCACCCTCCTCCCCCAAATTCGAGACTAGAAGTTGGGATGGCATGCAAACTTCCCCTGTCAAATTTGGGGGAGGTGCTCCGCCGTAGGCGGGCGGAGGGGGTGAAAGCAGGTGGCACCACGAGACGCCCCCTCGTCCTGCAAATGGACCGGGGGCGTATTCTATTCTTGGACGATGGACAATAGACCATAGACCGTATCCACCGTCTACCGTCCATTGTCCACCACACCGGAGGTGCAACATGTTAGACCTGAATCTGATCCGAGAAAAACCCGCTCTGGTTCGCACGGCGCTCCAGAACCGCCAAATGGACGTCTCTCCCGTAGACGACATTTTGCGGCTGGATGAAAAGCGCCGCGCTCTGCTGACCCAGGTCGAAACGCTGAAAGCCGAGCGCAACGCGGTGTCCAAAGAGATCGGTAAGATGAAGGATGCAACGGAACGCGAAAAGAAGATCGCCGCCATGCGCGCAGTCGGTGACAGGATCGCCGCGCTCGACAAGGAAGTTGCGGATGTGGAAGCAGAGCTCCAGGCTGTCGTATCGACGATTCCCAACATTCCAGACGAACGGACTCCTGTGGGCGCAAGCGAAGACGAAAATGTCGTCCTGCAGACCATGGGCCAGATCCCCGAATTCGACTTCGAACCAAAGCCGCACTGGGATTTAGGACCTGCCCTCGGCATCATCGATTTCGAACGCGGCACGAAGATCACCGGCTCACGCTTCTACGTTTTGAATGGCGCGGGCGCGCGGCTGCAGCGCGCCCTGATCGCGTTCATGCTCGATCTTCATATCCGGCAGGGCTACACCGAAGAGTATTTGCCTTTCATGGTCAAAACAGCCACGGTGTTCGGCGCAGGTCAGCTGCCAAAGTTCGCCGATAATCTTTATAAGGACCACGAAGAGGATTTCTATTTCGTACCGACTGCCGAAGTCCCCCTGACCGGCCTGCACATGGATGAAATCCTGGAGGAAGCACAATTGCCTCTGTTCTACACAGCCTACACGCCCTGCTTCCGCCGCGAAAAAATGAGCGCCGGACGCGATGTGCGCGGCATCAAACGCGGCCATCAATTCGACAAGGTCGAGATGTACATGTATGCCAAGCCGGAGGAATCGGATGCCCTGCTCGAGAAAATGCGCGCAGATGCCGAAGCTACTTGTGCCGCGCTGGGATTCACCTACCGGGTGAAACAACTCTGCACAGGCGATCTTGGATTCAATGCGACAACCACCTATGATCTTGAAGTCTGGGCGCCGGGCTGCAATGAGTGGCTCGAAGTCTCCTCGATCTCGAACGTGCGCGACTTCCAGGCGCGGCGTGCGAATATTAAGTATCGCCCCGCCGATGGAGGCAGGATTCGTTTCGTGCATACGCTGAACGGGTCGGGGCTTGGGCTGCCCCGCACGCTGATCGCCGTCCTGGAAAACAATCAGCAAGCTGATGGCTCCATTGTAGTACCTGAGGTGCTTCGTCCATGGATGGGCGGAGTCGATATAATCAAACCATCATAACTTTACGATGGACTGGTTCCTCGCAAGGTTCTAAAAGGAGAATATGACATTTGATTTTTTTCTGCAGGTCATTCTCGAGACGTTCACTCTTTTTATTCTGATCGTCGGCCTTTTGGGCTTGATCGTGCCGGTCTTTCCCGGTCTGACCATTATGTGGCTGGTAACGCTGGCATACGCGCTCGTCCAGGTTGCGAAGGGCGATATGACAGGCTGGGATTGGTTTCTGTTCGGTTTGATCACTCTTCTGATGATCGTCGGCAATATTGTGGACAATCTCATCATCGCGCGCAAGATGCGCGATCAATATATACCCTGGCGGTCTATCCTGATTGCATTTGCAGCCGGGATCATCGCCAGCCTTTTCCTTACGCCGCTGTTTGGCTTGGTCGCCGCGCCCCTCGGACTATTCCTTGCGGAAGTGAGCCGGCTGAAGGACCGGGAGGCAGCCATCGCATCGACGAAAGCCTATATGATCGGCTGGGGCTGGGCACTCAGCGCAAGGTTTATAATAGGATTCATGATCATAGGCTTCTGGATGCTTTGGGCCTGGTTATAAAACTTTCATCAAAGGAGAATCATATGCCCCCCATTGTCAATGAGATTTTTGCCCTTCTCGGATTCCTTTTCAGATTTTTGGGATTCCTCATCGCCGGGTTTGGGATCGGCCGCTTCGTTTTGGACAACTACAAAATGAGCGAGTGGCAGGTCCGGATCGCGCTGGCGCTCGGCTTCTTTGCTTTGCTCGTCGGGCTGACCGCCTACGCCAGCCCCGGGTCGTCGGGCGCGTTCGCCTTTGGAGCGGGCGCGGCACTGGTGTATGCATTGATCCCTCGCAAAGCCAAGGCCGCCGGCACGGAAGAAAGCAAGACAGCCGGTTAATCACTCAGGCTCCCGAATTCGGGAGCCTGAACTTTTATTTCACTTTTTGAACGACGTCCGCTGCCACATCCTCAGGCTGCTCGCCGTTTAAGACGCGCGTCAGCGCCTCCTGCATGAGCGGACCCAGCACTGCCAGCACGTCGCGCGAGGGCATCGGATGCGCGGACTCAACCACGGCTGCCATTGTCCGGTCATTTTCCTGGACCGTGGTTGGGCGGGTCGGAAGGTACCCCGCTGCCCGCGTCCATTCCCCAATGAATTCGGCAGCCACCAGATATTCCGCCAGTTCGACCGCCAGCTGTTGGTTTTCCGGATTGGACCCTGCCAGCGCCCACAACCAGCCCGTCGCGTAGGAGAAGTGTGTCTCCTCCAGACCCGGCAGTGGCGCGACCTCCCCATCTTCAGACGGGCGATAGTCCACGATCCAGATAATGCCCTTGTTGGCGCTCCCAGTACGGTAGATCTGCAACGCCTGTGCCTCTGTGGATACGTTCGCCAGAGAAGGTGGGAATATATTTTTTGAAACGCCTTCTTTCACGAAAGTCAGGACGCGCGTCAGCGTCTCCGCCTCCAGGGTGGGCAAGCCTCGAGCGTCCAGAATTTTGCCCCCGGCGGAGGCATATATGGACAGACCCACCAGACCCTGCGAATCCGCTGCCGGAAAAACAAGCTGGCCCCGGCTGGAGAAAGCATCCTCCCAACTCACAATCGTGCCGAGTTCAGGATAATAGACCAGAATCAGAGCATTCCCTGCAAATGGCAGACCATATCCCGTGTTTTGGATACGCCCCAGTTGTTGAGCATAACCATACCAGTTGGGATCTTCAAGCGAAGTAGACAATCCATCGATGGGATGGAGCAGACCCTTCATGGCTGCAATTTCCAGATCGGTCCTTGATAGCATGATCAGGTCCGGCAGCACGTTTGGCGCGGCGGCATTTGTAAGGGACAGGACGTTTACGATGCCATCGTCTGCTTCTGCATTCTTGATCCGGACCTCTATCTTCACGCCCGGATGTTCGGCTTCGAAGGCCGCGAGGCGCTGCCGGAGCAGGTTCGCCGGGGCATTTTGGGCAGCCAGGTCGAATTGCGGAGGCAGCCAGACGCGCAGAATTGGCGTCTCTGGCCGGGCAGGCGCGGTGACCGTCGCGGCCGGCGAAGGCGTGGCAGTGGCTCCCTGGGTGGGAGCAGGCGTCGGCGTCGTGAGCGAAGCGAGAAACGGCTCGAGCGAGGCGCAGCCTGCGCTGAAAAGCAATCCAAGCAAAACAACGAATCGAAATATGCGCGACATGATCACAACTCAATCTGAGTGCGCAGAATGACGGTCAAAAGTTTGACCGCGTTCCGCACATCCGAGAGATCCACCATTTCCGAGGAGGAATGAATGTAACGAACAGGGACAGAAATACAGCCGGATGGCACGCCGGCACGCGCGAACTGGATTGCACTGGCATCGCTGGTTCCCAATAACGAAACTTCCCGCTGATAGGGAATCCTGTTTTTCTGGGCGGCGCGGACCATCCAGTTCACAACCCGCGTATCGGCGATCATGCCGGCATCCTGGATCCTGATACATGGACCTTTTCCGAGGGATATCTCCATTCCATGCGAGTGCGGCGTATCCCCGGCCGGTGTCACATCCAGGGCAATCCCAACGTCGGGATCGACCCCATAGGCTGAAGTCATCGCGCCGCGCATACCAACCTGCTGCTGCGTGGTAAAGACAAAGGTGACATCATGCGAAGTGGATTTGAGATCCCGCAGGGTCTCTATGCCAATCAGGACACCGACACGATTATCCACGGATTTTGCCACGAGGCGATCCCCAAGGTCATGATAGGGGCAGTCGAACACCGCAATCTCGCCGACCTCCACAGGGCAATCATCCCGGCTGGTCGCGCCGACATCGATGTAGAACTTGTCCAGCGCTGGCAGTTCATTGATATCCTGCGAGCGCTCCGCAAAGGAGGCGGCGATCACGCCCGGCGTGCCGTTCGAAAAGCGGACACGACTTCCGGGAATATATGCCCTGGGCACGCTGCCAAGCGGCGCAAAGCGGACGAACCCATTTCCATCCACATGGCTGACCATCATCCCGATCTCATCCAGGTGGGCGGCGATCATTACCTTTTTGCTATTCTTCGAGGTTTTGCCGGGACGTTTGCGCGCGATCAGATTCCCGAGCGCATCCACCCGGATCTCATCAGCAAGTGATTCGACCTCACTGCGAACAATCTCGCGGACTTCGTCTTCATAGCCGGATGGACCAAATGCTTCGGTGAGTGTTTGGAGGAGTTTTTTCACGAATGTTCCTTATCGAGGCAGTCATGCGAATTAATCAAGCATCAACGACTCGCCATTGGAATAGCTCTGCTTGCCAGCGCGTGTGTACACATGCACCTCACTCCTGCCTTTGACAACCCACTCGCTGCCAAGCCTGCCGATCAGGGCCGTGTTCTCGTCCACCCCGAGCATGCATTCACCGTTCCTGAGTTGACGCTGCAAGCCAAAGAGGAACGGCTTCCAAATTCCGGGAATGGCATCGAAGTGCGGCACAATATACGTAGCCGGGACAATGCCAAATCCTGCCTGTGTTCCTGCCAGGCGGAAGCTGGGCATCCGCCTGCCAAGGATCATCGCGCCGGCTGAACAACCTGCATAGATGGCGCCGCGTTCCCAGGCGCGCTGCGCGGCATGCCAGGCACAACTGTCCTTCATGGTTTCATACAAATAACCAGGATCGCCCCCGGAGAAGTAGATCAAATCCGCATTCTCCAGGAGCCGTTCCCATTGCGGATCATTCGCCGTCGCGCGGTCTATGACACGCACAGGGCTTACCTCCGCACCCAGAGCTTCGAAGTGCTGAACTCCCATGGCCAGCCAGCGGCTCACACTGCCGGCGCCTTCACGTCCCGCGGCAGTCGGCAAACAAGCGACGCGCGGTTTCCGGCCATTCAAATTCAGGCTGTCAAGCAAGTAACGATCTGTGTCGTTCATGACCGATAAATACTCACCAGAACCAACCAGACTAATCAGTCCATTCATAGATCACCTGCAGGTAAAGTAATAAGTAAAATGTTTAACGAGCTGCGACCAGCTCAGGCGTGATGCGCTCCAGCGCAGCCTGCAGCAGCAGGAGGGTGTTTTTCCAATCCGCGAGGCGCGCGAGGCTGACCGGTGAATGTGTATAACGATGCGGCACAGAAACCGAAACGGTCGGGATGCCCGCCAGGGCGCGCTGGATGGCGCCTGAGTCCGTGCCACCGCCGCCGGGCTGACGGAATTGGTACGGGATCCCTTCCAGCTCAGCCGTCTTCTGTAGAAAGCCGATCAGGCGCGGGTCGTGGAGGGTCGAGCTGTCTGCAATATAGATCGCGGGACCCAGTCCGAGTTTCGTGTTGTAGGTTGTGTTCTCGCCGGCGCCATGCCATGGCAGATCATTGGCAGGAGTAGAGTCGATGGCGATCGCAAGATCAGGATTGAAGTATTGCGCCGCCACCTTTGCGCCGCGCAGGCCGATCTCCTCCTGTACCGAGAACGCCGCACACAGATCGATGGCCGATGGCGCCTGCTTGAACAGCTCGATCAGCGTTGCCACACCGATGCGGTCATCGATCGCCTTCGCCAGGATAGATGGTCCTACGCGCCGGAACCGGGTAGCGAATCCTGCCCGATCGCCGACCCGCGCCTTACCGGCGGGTCCCACGTCAATCCGCAACGCCTCCAATGGGACTTTCCTGGTAGCTTCCTCCTCATCCATCAAATGGACCGGTTTCGCGCCGATCACGCCAGGCGTTCGTTCCCTGCCGACAAAAACCCGTTTCCCGACCAACTGACGGACATCGATCCCGCCGACGGTTTCAAAGCGGTAAAGACCTTCGCCATCCTCCGCAACGATCATCAAGCCGACTTCGTCCATGTGCGCATCGAGCATGACGCGCATCCGCTTCCTGCGCCGCGTCCGCCCAAGCCGGGTCGCCAGGACATTGCCCAACGCATCCACTTTGAGCTCATCGGCGCAAGGCTTCAGCTCCTCGAGAACGATCCTGCGAACCTCGCTCTCATCACCTGAGATCGCGATGGCATTACAGAGCTTTTCAAGAAGTTTCAGGTGAGCGTTTCCAAACGTTGGCATAAGTACCCAGAATTATTCCCATACGATCGTATCGACAAAATCAGCTTCGAGCAACGCAACAAACTCTGCCAGCAAATGCCCGACCCATTCGATGTCTTTCACTGTGACGGACTCCACGGGCGTGTGCATATAGCGGATCGGCAGTTCCACCAGCGCGGTCGGTATCCCTTCGGCAGTGATTTGCACGGCAAACGCATCGGTCCCTGAGTCGGCAGGTGTCACATCCAGAAACCAGGGAATCTCGAGCCTGTTTGCCAGATCTTTGAGCTTCTCATGCAGGAAGGGATGCATGTTCGGACCGATACACAGACCCACACCTTTTCCCATGGGGAATGTCTGCCAACCGTCCGCGCCCGGACCCTTGGCAAAGGTTGTATCCAGGACGATGGCAATTTGCGGACGCAGCTCGAAAGCCGAACTAGTTGCGCCCAGATAGCTGACCTCCTCCTGCACAGTTGCCACTGCCCATACATCCCAGACATGAGGTTTCTTCTGCAATTCTTCCAGGCAGATCGTCAGCGCTGCAATCGAAGCACGATTATCCACCGTATGACCTGCGATCACGCCTCCTGCCAGTTCAATGGGCTCGTTCGCAAACGAGACCAGATCACCAACCTGGATTCGCCTTTCCACTTCACGCGGCAGGAGTCCCGTGTCCACCAAAAAATACTCGATCCCAGGGACGCCGTCGCCGGCCGACTCGGGTAGAAACCGCCTGGGCGGCAGGACAACGACAGCAGGCAGTTCCTGATTACTGCCTGTGGCATGCACAGTCACTTCAGCGCCCGGGAGCACACGCAGATCGAGCGCGCCGATCTGCGTGATATGCAAAAAACCATCGACGATTTTCGACACGCGCATCCCGATCCCATCCATGTGGGCGGCGATCATGACAGCGGGGGGCGGGCGTTTGCCGGAGCTTGTGTTGAGCGAAGTCGAAACGCCCCTCTTCCATCCATGCAGCGAGCCGACGCGACTGAGGCGGACTTCATCGACAAGCGAATTCCATCTCCCTGCAATGAGATCGGCAACGGGAGCTTCCCCACCCGAAAGACCCGAGACAGAGATCAAAGATTTTAGAAATGGAAGAATATCGGGCATCTACGGGAAAGGTGTAATCGAGGCAGTTGCTGTCTCTGTCGGCGTAGGAGTATTCGAAGGAGTGTTCGTGGGCGTATTGGTAAAACTCGGCGTCCACGATGGGGTCAGGGAGGGAGTGAGCGAAGGCGTCGGCGTGAACGAAGGCGTCAGAGTGGGGAATAGAGTCGGGGTAGCTGTGCTTGTCGGGGTGTCGGTCGGCGTGGGAGTGAAAGTGGGCGTATCGGTGGCGGTCGCTGTCAGGACCAGGGGCGTCAGGGTGGAGGTCGGAGTAGATGTGAGCGTCAGCGTCTCTGTAATTGTGGGCGTTAAATCCGAAGCGTTCGGCGCGAGAGCGAGCGCAAAAAAGCCGGCGCAATAACATGGTATTGTTAACACGATGATGGTGAGCAATATCAGTCGGCGGCGTGCGACAGGATCGGATGCTTCAAACATAACGGTTCGATTATAATCTATGACATTCACAGAACAAATGTGCACAGGTACAATCATTAACCTATGATCCCCATTCACCTACGCATCTCAGGGTTTCTCTCTTATCGTGATCCTGTCGAGCTCGATTTCTCGTCGTTCGAGCTTGCCTGCATTTCGGGAGCCAACGGCGCGGGCAAATCATCCCTGCTCGATGCCATCACATGGAGTCTGTTCGGCGAGGCGCGCGGCAAGAGCAGCGAGGTCATCCATCTGCATCCTGAGGTAAAAGCCGCGGAAGTGGTGCTCACCTTCCAGCACGAAGAAAATACGTATCGGGTGCAGCGTACCCTGCCTCGCAACAAAAATACAATTCTTGAATTCCAGGTCCGCACCCAGGATGGCTGGAAACCGCTCACCGAAAAAACGACCCGCGAAACCCAGGCGCGCATCGAACAGACCCTGCGGCTCGATTTTGACACATTCGTGAATGCCTCCTTCTTTCTGCAGGGCAAAGCCGATCAATTCACGCAGCAAAACGCAACCCGGCGCAAGGAAGTGTTGAGCAATATCCTCGGCCTTGAAATGTGGGAGGACTATAAAAATCGCACCGCGGAAAAAAGGAAAACTCTCGAGCGCGAAGTGGGCGAGATCGAAGGGCGCATCCGGGAGATCGATGCCGAACTGGCTGAGGAGGATTTACGCAAAGCCAGACTGGCAGAACTCGAATCGAGCCTCAAACAATTGACTATCGCGCGCACTGCGCAGGAATCCATTCTGGAGAACATCAGACGGAACGCGACCCTGCTCGAGGAACAGCGCAAGATGACTGCGATGCTGCTGGATGGGCTCGAACGGGCGCGTTCCGCGCGCGCGGGGCTGGAGGAGCGTCTCGCCGCCAAACAGGCCGACCGCGACTCGTACGCCGACCTCGTTAACCGCGCCAAGGAAATCGAGTCCACCTACAAGTCCTGGCAAAAATCACGCAGGGAACTGGAGGAGTGGGAGGAAATCGCCTCCCAGTTCCGTGAGTACGAAAAAGAGCGGGCGCCGCTGCTCGAGCAGATCGCCGTGGAGAGGGCGCGGCTGGAGCAGGAACTCGAGGGATTGCAGGAACAGTTTTCAGTGGTCAGTGATCAGTTGTCAGGGGTGAGTGATCTAGAGTCACAAATTGCCTCCGCCGGAGACTTGTTGAGGCAGGCGGAAGTCAAAGCAGCCGAACGCCTCGAACTCGAGGACGGGAGAAACGCAGCCCGCGAAAGACAAGCTGAGCTGAAAGCAGAAAACGACGCGCTGAAAGTGGCAATGAACGAACTCAAGGAGCGCATCGACTCGTTGAAAGCCGCGGAGGGTGCGACCTGTCCCTTGTGCGGACAGGAGCTATCGCCTGAACATCGAAAAGCGACCCTCAAACAGTTGGAAAGCGAAGGCAGGGAGAAAGGCGATCGTTTCCGCGCCAATCAATCGGAAGCGGTTGAGCTTGCCAGACAAATCAAAGACTACGAGACACAGATCGCTGAACTGGCCTCTGCCGAAAATGAACGGGTCCAATATGCCAGTGAAATTTCCCAGCTCACCGAACGCCTGGACAGGCTGCAGGCCCTCGCCAAAGACTGGGAATCGGCCGGGAAGAAACGTCTGAAGGAAGTGGAAAAGATTTTGGAAACCGGCAAGTATGCGACCGATGAACACAAGCGACTGGCAAAACTGGACAAGGAACTGGAAAAACTCGGCTACGATATTTCCGCACACGAGCGTGCCCGCGCAGCTGAGTCCGAACTGCACGCGGTCGAGGCAGAGCATGCCAGTTTGAAATCCGCCAGGGAAGTCAGCAGGCAAATTGCAGGTGAAATCGCAAACCTGAAATCTGAGAGCAAGAAACGCGAGGTGGAAATCGAAAAGCTCGAGCAGGACTATCAGATCGCAGAAACGAGCCTGGAAGCTGCGGAAGCCGACTCGCCGGATCTCGATCAGGCGGAACGTGAGCTTTTCCGCCTGCGCGAAGCGGAAAATAAGACCCGCAGCGAGTTGGGTGGAGCACAGCAGCGCGTGGATGTGCTCGACGTCCAGCGGACACGCCGCGCCGCCTTTGAAAAGGAATGCGACGAACTGCAAAAGAAGATCGCGCGGCACAGAACGCTCGAGCGCGCCTTCGGCAAGGATGGCGTGCCGGCGCTGCTCATCGAACAGGCGCTCCCGCAAATCGAAGACAAGGCAAACGAGCTGCTCGACCGTCTCTCCGATGGGCACATGTCGGTGCGGTTTGTCACGCAGACCGAATACAAGGACAAGAAGCGCGATGACCTGAAAGAAACGCTCGAGATTCAAATCAGTGACACAGCCGGCATACGAAATTATGAGATGTATTCCGGCGGGGAAACCTTCCGCGTCAATTTCGCGATCCGGCTGGCGCTTTCCAAGATCCTGGCACAGCGCAAGGGTGCGCGCCTGCAGACCCTGGTCGTGGACGAAGGCTTCGGCTCGCAGGATACCCAGGGCCGGCAGCGCCTGATCGAAGCCATCAATCTGGTAAAACACGACTTTGCCAAGATCATCGTGATCACTCATCTCGACGAACTCAAGGATGCCTTTCCGACGCGCATCGAAGTGGAAAAGACCGAACGCGGGTCAACCTTGCGGGTGGTATAAAAGGACAGCTCAGCCGCCGTCCACGGCGGCGGGGACGCCGCCTGGAGCAAAATAGAGATCATGATCTATTTTTATCTTTCCACCGTCATTTTTATCGGCGGCATCTTTATCGTTGTCTGGATCCACAGCCAATACCATCTCGATATCGTCGTCAAGCCAACACCTCCCCCGCCTGAGGCACCGCTGATCTCTGTCTGCGTTCCGGCGCGCAACGAGGAACGGAATATTCGCCGCTGTGTGGAAGCCCTCCTGGCGCAGGATTATCCCAACTTCGAAGTCATTGTCCTGGAGGACCGCTCCACCGACGCGACCGCCGAGATTCTGCGCGGCATGTCTATGGAGTCCGACAGTGGCGCCACTCCTGCACTCCAAATTATCCCCGGCGCGGACTTACCGACAGGCTGGGCTGGCAAGCCCCATGCGTTGTTCCAAGCTGCAGCGGCAGCCCGCGGCAAATGGCTCTGTTTTGTAGACGCGGACACATTTCTTTCCTCTGTGACTCTTTCCTCCTGCTACGCAAAAGCCGTTGAGACAAAAGCGGACATGTTCACGATCATGACCTTCCAAATCCTTGGCTCGTTCTGGGAAAAGGCCGTCATGCCGATCGTGATGAGCGCCATGTCCGTCGGGTTCTCGCCGCGCAAGGTCAATGACCCCAGGCGCAGGGATGCCGTTGCAAACGGACAGTTCATCCTGATCAAACGCGCGGTCTACGACACCATCGGCGGGCATGAGCGCATCAAGGACCAGATCGTGGAAGACAAAGCCATTGCAGAGCAGGTCAAGTGGAATGGCCACCGCCTGGTGATTGCCGATGGATACTCCGTTACCCGGACGCGCATGTACACGTCCCTGCCCGAGATGTGGGAAGGCTGGACGAAAAATGTTTACCTTGGCTTGAGCGATCAACCCTCCCTGATATTGCTCGGTGCATTTGGAGCATTTATCCTGTTGGTCGCCGCGCTTGTCCTGCCGCTCTGGCCCCTGCTCGGACTCTTCTGGTATCTGCAAGGCGGCAGCTGGCTGGCATTGACCGTCATTCTCGAGGCGTTGGTCCTTTGGGCGATCATTATTTACGCGCGGGCGCGGGTTGCCGTTGGCATGGGGATCTCTCCCTGGTACGCGTTGACACTTTCGCTGGGCGCGGCGGTATTCGCCGCGATCATGTTAACTTCCGCGTGGAAGGTGCTTTCAGGCAAAGGAGTCGTGTGGAAGGGGCGGATGTACCACTCGAAATAACGAAGTCAGGATCCGGCTGGGAAAGAACAGGGAAATTAATCCAGGATTAAATTTTCATGCTAAAATGTGACAAAAGACACAATCGAAGAACGTCATCCACCTTAGCTTTATCCTTGTGAGGATTTTTAATGTCCAAACTTCTGTTCTTCCTTGCCATCGTTGTCGCGGTCGTCGCCCTGGGATTTTTCGTTTATGTGAGCGACGCGCCCGCCTACGGGGGTAGTGCACCGGAAACCTGCGCCAATTGCCATGTGATGGATTCACAGTACGAAAACTGGTATCACGCGCCGCACGCGCGCGTCACCGAGTGTGTGGACTGTCACCTGCCTCACGAAAATGTAGCGGTCTATTACATGGAAAAGGGCCGGCAGGGCGCCAAGGATGTGTACGCATTCACAACGGGGAATATTCCGGTCGCCATCCGCGCCAGTGAAAAAACCAAAGGCATCATCCAATCGAATTGCCTGCGCTGCCATCAGGCAATGGTTGAATCCATTGTGATGGGCGCCCAGCCGTTCGAGCGTCACTGCTGGGAATGTCATCGCAACGTGTCCCACGGCGCGCGCGGTGCCTCAGCAGTCCCTTATCAAGATTCGGTTATTTATCCTGCTAAATAAAATATTATTGAGGAGAATGCACCCATGAAGAAATACATGCCTTCCATGCCTTTAATTCTAGTGGGAGTGATCGTCGTGCTGGCTGCCACGCTGGTCGGCGTGCTGATATTTATCAGGAACCAGCCGCCGCAGCAGCGCGCCTTCGAGCCATTGGTCGAGATCAAAGCGATGGAACCTGATTCCTCACTATGGGGAGAGAACTTTCCCAACCAGTGGTCGACGCACCAGAAGACCGGGACCAATAACGTCGACACGACCTATGGCGGCTCATCCGCCTTCTCATGGCTCGAACGCGATCCGCGCCAGGTAATCCTTTTTGCGGGGTATTCATTCAGCGTAGAGTATAACGACGATCGCGGGCATATGAATGCGCTGGAGGACGTGCGCAACACGGAGCGTCTCAATCTGAACCCGGATGATCCAGCACGCACTCCCGGCACTTGTTATTCCTGCAAATCCTCCAACAACCCTGCGCTCTGGGATGAAATGGGAATGGCTGAATTCGACAAGATGTCCTTCATGGAGATCGGGGCGCGCATCGAGGAGCCGATCGGCTGCGCCAACTGCCACGAAGCCGGGACGATGCGGCTGATCGTCACCAACCCGGCACTGGATGAAGCTCTCAAAGCCCAGGGCAGGGATTGGACGACGTTCACCCGCCAGGAAATGCGCACCGTCGTCTGCGCCAACTGTCATGTGGAATATTACTTCAAAGGCGACGGTAAATACCTGACCTTCCCGTGGGCGAAGGGTACGAACATCGACCAGATAATTGCCTACTATGATGAATATGACTTCAAAGACTGGGAATACCCTGAGGCCGGCACACCGATGCTGAAAGCCCAGCATCCGGACTACGAGCTCTTCACCGCCGACAGCACACATTTCAAAGCAGGTGTCTCCTGCTCGGATTGTCACATGCCCTATGTCAGTGAAGGCGCCGCCAAGTTCTCCTCCCATGATATCCACAGCCCCTTGCTCAACCCAGAACAGGCTTGCGGTCAATGCCACACGGACAGCGAATACGCGGTCCGCCGCGTGAACCTGATCCAGGAGCAGGTGGCGACGACCAAGCAGAACACGGAAGATGCGCTCATCGACGCGATCAACGCTATCAAAGCCGCGGCTGCGGACCCAAATGCGGACGCAGAACTGCTCGACCAGGCACGCAGCCTGCATCGCAAGGCACAGTTCATGTGGGACTTTGTCTCGGCAGAAAACAGCACAGGCTTCCATAATCCTGAATACGCCTTGAAGATCCTGGCAGAGTCCACGAACCTTGCCCGCCAGGCACAGATGCTCGCCGCGCAATCGGTCAATGATGCGTCCCTCCTGAAGATGGGCACATACTATCAAACGTCCGAGGCTCCAACCACGCCGTGAAAACGAAAGAGGAAAGAAGAAAGACGCTGCCCGGCCGGGCAGCGTCTTCTTGCTGGTGTTATATTTAACCCGTCTTGGGAATACATTCAAAAGGATGGAAACTGTGAAACGGATTTTTGTACTTGTCCTGGTGACACTATCCCTGCTCAGTGCCTGTAGCGCTGCAAAGGGAATTGAAATCAGCGAAGCCTGGGCGCGACCCGCCGCACAGGGGAAAAACGGCGCCATCTACTTTGTCATTCATAACCATGCCCGGGAAGCTGATGAATTGACCGGCGTGTCTTCCGATATTGCAGAGGCAGTCGAGCTGCACGAAAGCAGGATGGACGGGGATGTGATGCAAATGCGCCAGCTGGAATCTGTGCCCCTGCAGGCGAATGCAGAGACGATATTCAAACCCGGCGGATTGCACGTCATGCTTATTGGCATGAAGAAAGACACCAAAATCGGCGATGAAATTGAGATTGTCCTGCACCTCAAAAACTTTGGGGATATAGAAGTTTCAGTTCCTGTGAAGGAGGCGCCGGCATCAGGAGGGCATTAACTGCGGAACTTTTTTCTGAAGCGATTCGTCAATTCGGGAAAGGAGCTGGAATGAAAAAACTTTTATTCGTATTCATGACACTTGCGCTGGCAGCCTGTACTGCTGCAGGAAATGCGATGGGAAGCCAGAGCGAGATCGAGCAAAATAAGGAAAAATGGGAGAACGCCAATATTTCCCACTATCGCTATCACTTATCCATTACCTGTTTCTGTGTCTTTAGCCAGGATATGCCGCTGATCATCGAAGTGCAGGATGGCGATGTCGTTTCGATGGAATATCAAAGTGGAAACGAGATCGACGCGACCAGCCGTGAACTCTTCGAAAAGTATGCAACCATCGACCGTCTCTTTGCAGAGCTCGAAGCCGATCTCAACGGCGCAGCGGATGAAGTGACCGCGAAGTATGATGCCACCTATGGTTTCCCGACCGAAGTGACGATCGATTTCGTCAAAGAGGCTGCTGATGATGAGTTGTATCTGAATCTCTCAAACTTCGAAGAACTCCCTTAAGTGAGAACAAGCGCCGCGGGGCAACACCTGCCCCGCGCGAAAACATGATTAACCCCAAAATTAATCTGGACGCAGGTAAACGCTGACACCTGCACTCCCCGGCACTTGCACCCGGGGCAAGTGTGCGCCAAGTGCAAGTGTTTACGCTGATGCAAAAGAGAAAATCTGCGTTGGTCAGCGTGAGTCAGCGTCCCTTTGGCTTTCAAAAAGAAACTCACCCCGGAAAATTAATTTCGGGGTGAGTCAT
>JAFGCG010000094.1 GCA_016932715.1 Anaerolineales bacterium | reverse complement strand
ATTTCGCCAATTTTCTTGAGTTTATTGGCGTCCTTCGCACATTGACGTAATTCGCGTTAAGAAATTCTCGACTTTGGTAACGCCATGGTCGCAATGCCCTTCAATATGTGCTAAAATACATATCAGAATACATAGAAAGGAGCCTGATATGCAAAAAATTATCGGTGTGACCGAACTCCAGCGGAAATTCCGTCCGTTTTTCGAGAGTGTGGTTCGCAAGCGCACGCCTTTGATCCTGACGCGCGGTTCGCGCCCCGAAGCGGTGTTGATCTCTTATGAAGACTACCTGCGTTACCAACAAATGGAAGAAAGCGAAGTGCTGGCACGTTTTGACAAGGTATGGGACCGCCTCGCCGAAGTGAACGCTTCCTTCAGCGAAGATGAAATCGCCGCCGACATCAAAGCGGCGAGACAGGGGTAGCCCATGCGTGCTGTGATTGACACGGGGGTTTTTGTCAGCGCCCTCATCCGCAGACAGGGGACAACGGGCGATGTGTTACGCGCCCTGCGTGATGGACGTTTCACCGCCATTTACACAACCGACATTGTCGTCGAGATCATCGACGTGCTGGGGCGTGCTCAATTCCGCACCAAATATCACATCGAGCCTGATGATATTACCGCGCTGGTCAACCTGATCCGCCTGCGCGGCGAACTGGTGACGCCAACCCGCAAAGTGACCGCCTGCCGCGACCCCAAAGATGACAAGTTCCTCGAAGCCGCGCTGGCTGTGCAAACAGACTGCCTCGTTTCAGGCGACGCTGACTTGTTGGATTTGAATCCCTTTGAAGCGATTCTCATTCTGCGACCCGCAGAGTTTTTAGCGAGGTTATGACCCGCTTCGCTTACGTCGTTACCCTCTGCACCTCCTGCACCGCGGACCTCCCTTCGCTTCGCTACGGGATGCTTCGCGATCTTGCCGCGAGGATCGAGCGATTCGTGGGGCTGGAACACATCGAGCCAGAGAACTTGCCATGATTCGTTTACTTGAAACCAGCACCTTTTACGTCGTCTCTGCCATTGCCATTTATCTGATGTGCAAGGCGTTCATCATCCGGACAATCTGGAATCAGGTTACTGTATGTAAAACGCGCAATATCCTGCTGGTGCTGGCAATTTTGTTCAGCCCAACCTTGTCAACCATTGCCTGGTTCATGAATTCTTTCGATGCTGCTTTTTATATTTGCGTGATTCCCGGAGCTGCCGTCGTCGTAGATTGGGGCATCGTGCGCTGGGTTCGGGCGATTTTTGAGCCGCTTGAAACTCTGGATGATCTGGAATATGACCCCGATATCACAAATGTGGACATCCCATGACCCTCACCCGCTTCATTGTCCGCATGAATCAGCATATCCACGACAATTGTGTCTGGCGCACAGGCGTTCTGCTCAAAATTGGTGAGAACCACGCCCTGGTCAAAGCCGATTATGAATGCCCGGGGGTTTTCGCCGGATTACTGTGTAGGCGATTTAGTTGGTTATGGCACTTTCCCCAATGAAGTTACTGAGACTATTCGAGATCGGAACATCCCAACGATTATGGGTAACTATGATCAGGGCGTGGGGAACAATAGCGACGACTGTGGCTGCGCCTATACGAGCAAAGAGGCAGAAGCATTGGGTAAGCGCTCCATTGCCTGGACCAATCAACATACAAGCGCAGATAATAAACTCTTTCTTCAGCAACTCCCTGCACAGATCCCCCTGGAGCTAGATGGATTGCGTGTCCTGCTTGTACACGGCAGCCCACGGAAGATCAATGAATATCTTTTTGCTGATCGGCCCGACGCAACCCTGGAGCGCCTAATGGATATGACGGAAGCAAATGTGCTTGTGTGTGGTCATACCCATATTCCCTATCATCGCATTCTCCCCAGTGGACGTCATGTTGTGAATGCAGGTAGTGTAGGTAAGCCAAAAGATGGCAATCCACAGGCTTGCTATGTGGTGCTGGAAGCAAATGGTAAGGATCTAGCCGTCAACTTCATGCGCGTCCCGTATGATGTGGAGCGCGCGGCACAGGCAATCGAAGCCAGTGATATGCCAGGCGAATATGCGGAGATGCTCCGAACTGGAACTGGATAATTCTGGATATTGGGTTTAATTGCTCGCATACTAGAACGGGTGGAGCCTGACCAGGCTTTTACGACACAGAGACCGCTTTATCAGCCGCAGCACCCTGGACCGGCGTTCGGGCCGCAGCCAGGAGAGGTTTGGGAGTTTTCATCTTTGGTGTTCAGCAGGAGCAGGCCTGAGGTCAGGAGTTGACGTGTTTTCCTGCTTTGGCACTGGGGGCACTCTGGTTTGAGCCCTTCCTGCTTTTCCTTGAACGTGGCGCGCACCTCAAAGACGGTCTGACATTTTTGGCATTGATAATCATAAAGCGGCATGGTCATACCCTCCTAACAAGTGGCATGATTGGCAAATGTAGCAAAGTTGATGCCCAGTAATTGGCTGATTTCACCATTGACCTCGCGCAGAAAGCTGACTGCCTCATCCTGGGATTGAGCATAGGCCATGATGACCGGATTTCGCTGCACTCTCTGCTGAAGTAAACGCAGGGAATCGATCTCAGCCTGTCCAACGCCGCCGCTTGACTGCTTCTGACGCAGACGCGCTTGCGACTTGGATAGTTGATCCATCAGGTCATGCGCTTCCTGATCTGCATTGAACTGGGCGCGGGCATTTTGATAGCGGACAAATGCTTCAGAAGCCAGCAGGTTATTAATGAGGGATTCAGTGGCTTCCTGTAATTGTGGGGATATAGTAGTTTCCATAGTTCTCTCCTATCCGCAGCAACTCACGCCGCACGCCGCGGCATAGTTCAAACCAATAGATTCGGAAAGCGTATCCTCCAATGCCTGACACAAGGTCACTAGTTCCGTTTGCGCTTTGGAATATTCCTGCACAATCGGTTGATTCGCGAACGCATTTTGCAGGCTTTCAAGTTCAGCAGTTTGTTCAGCACTGAGTGCATTGAGCATAAGCAGATGACGCAAGTCCATCTGCTTTTGCCTGTAGGCTTCCATCGCCTGTTGCGCGGTCTGATCCTGTCGAAATCGTTCCGCTGTCTGCTCGAAGGCCCTGTATTGCGGCGTTTCGACTAGGGCAGCGGCAAAATCGCGCGCGGCACTGAGAACAACAGACGGCGGCGCAATTTCAATGTCATCAAATACTTTATCGTCCATTTTCAACTCCTTTGGGGTCTCCCACCCATATCGATTTTTGGCTGAGACATGTTTTTTTCAAGAGAACCTGCATTTCACGCCGTTTCTGTTTCGAGCAGGGACTCGATTTTTCGGCGGATTGCAGGGATGGAAATCTTGCCTCCGTTGATGATAGCCTCGCTGTTCACCAGCACAACCGGCAATTGTGCTTCATTGGGCATGGACAGGCAGTCAACGTCAAATAGATCGTAATACCTGACCTGCACTGCCTCGCCAAAGCGTCGCTTCAACTGATCTTCTGTCCAGCGAGCCACGTCCCGCCAGGAATCCTTCACACCCTCCTTGCAGGCGATGGGTGCGCCAATGATTTGAATCAGAGCAGTATTGCTCATGCAATCAATTCTTCCATTCCATACATTTGCTCGCCCAGGTCTGCCAACATCTTCAAACCTTTGATTTCACTGGACAGCAAGGGAATTTGAACCAGAGGCACGCTAAATCGTTCTGTAATTTCTCTCAGATATTTTTCCTGCATGAGACGGCGGGATTGCACAAAAGGCGTGGTGGTTTGCTCGGCTGGGATCACCATGTTGGCGACCGTCAATCCGGGATGAATGCCTACCGTGCCAAGTTCCCGTGCGGCGCGCCAGGCTTCAAGAATCGGCGTGGACTCCGGATACATCACAAAGGCAAAGGTACTTTGCTCAGGATCGGACATCATCTCGATGACTTTTCCAAATCGCTCTTTGGCAACATCATCCGCAGCGGTCGCGTCCACGGAGGCGAAAACCTTTACGTCGATCTGCTTACTCCAGTCAACAGGCAATTCCAACAATCGCAACGTGTGACCTGTCGGCGCGGTATCGAAGACCACCGCATCCCATTCCTCCTGCGAAGCGTATTCGATGAACTTATCGAACGCCGCCATTTCCTCGGTGCAGGGTGAATTGAGTTCTTCTTCCATCACCTTGATGGCAGATTCAGGTCGTCCACGTTGACGCGCGTCATCCAGGATACGTGTCTTATACCTACTGAATTTTAGATAAATAATTTCCGCATTATTTCCAAGACAAATCAGAAGCGGATAAGCAGGATTGAAGACGAGATTGTGATCT
>JAFGCG010000093.1 GCA_016932715.1 Anaerolineales bacterium | reverse complement strand
TAATGACAGGTATCAACCTCGGGGCAAGCCCCGAACCCCTTCTTCCGCAGCAAGCTGCGGGGTATGGAACCCGCGAGAGAATCAACCGAGAATCTAATCCTTGCGCAAGACCTGGACGATAAACAGGTTGGCGGCCCAACGCGCTGGAAGATAGCTTCCAAAAATGCTGATAATGACGATGAAGGGGATCAAAATCACGGCCTGCGTGAGGTCGAGCGAAATATTGATTTTTCCGAAGCCAAATGAGTCGGACACAACAGAGAGCAAGTCTCTTGTCACGAGCAGTCCCAGCGGAATGCCGATGAAAACCGCCAGCGTGCCCAAACTGGCTGCAGTGGCATTGAACATGAGCACAACCTGTGCGGGAGTCATCCCAACGGTTTTAAGAATGCCAACTGTACGCATCTTCTCTTGCGCCGCAAGCAGGGACATGATCAGGACATTGACAAGAGCAATGACAATCAGAATTCCCGCCAGGGCAAATATGGCAACTTGCAGGTAAATCACAGAATCAGGGATGGGTTCCTCGATCGTAGTAAGGCTGATACCAGAATCTTTGCGGGGCGCCAGATAGCTCCGAATGCCCGGGACATCCGCTGTGGGACTTAACTTCAGGTAGTACGTTGTTGGGTCATTGTTTTTTACCAGACGGCTTAAACTGGACAGATCAACCATGAGACGCTGCCCGGCATCTCCCGGTTCGGGATAGACACCAACGATGACCCAGGTAACGGCTGGCCCATCCATTTCTTCCAGGGTGACCGTGATCGTATCTCCCACTTCCAACCCCAGCCAGGTTAGCAGTCCTTTCCCGGCAAGCGCCTCGTTGGTCCCTGGCTGGAAAAAACGACCCGCCAGGATTTGGAACGGGAACTGGTCCAACTCGCCATCTATCGCACGGACTCTAAAAGTGCGTTCATCCCGGGTCCAGGCTTCCACCTGAAGTTCTGCGTAAAACGCCTCCACACCTGGAGCTTTCATCAACCGCTGCCGGGTGAGGTGATCGCTGACCTGCTGGCGGGTAACGATGGCATCGTAGACGATCCCCAACTGGGCAGGATTCTCCCGAAACGTTTTGAGCGTGTCTGAAAGCGCCAGCCCAAAAACAATCCCGATCACGCCCAAAACCAGGTTCAATCCGGTGAGAAATGAACGAAACGGTTTGACAAAGACATCATTCAAACCCAGGACCATACTGACCGGTGCCCCCAGCGCATTAGCCAGCCTTGCACCCCAGAACATTTTTTTGTTGGGCGCCTCCGCGCCAATCGTCATCGCTTTGATAATGTTGGCACGCGTGCCGTGCGTGGCGGCGCTTAGAACAGAAAGTATGACCGCGACAGTGATGATCGAATAGACCAGAATGAACAGGGAAAGGCTGAAAGGCGGCCTGAAGGTGGTATTGAGCGACGCGGTAACAGCCTGCATCGGGACGGGCGCTAATGCCAGCCCAAGTAAAAATCCGAGCGTGGTTCCAAGCAGGCTTAGAACGGCATATTGCCCAACATAGACGAGCAGGATCTGTCTGCCAGTAAAGCCCAATGCTTTGAGAACGCCGATTTGCCTGATCTGTGAAAGGATGGTCGAATTAACGACACTAATGATAATAATAACGGTTGCCAGGATGGAGAAAAAACCAAAAGCGCTCAGGAAGACAGAAGCCAGCTGGCCTTCGAAAAGCGCCGATTCTTTCACATCCCGCCAGTCAGTGTGTGTTTCCACAAATTCCGTGCTGCGGAGCGCTTTGATTTCAGCCAGCACACGATCAACTGCCTGCGGGTCAGATAATCGCAATCCCAGAGACAAGTCCCAGGTATCTTTATCGGGGAAGAGGTTGCGCAAGGTACTTTCGCTGACATACAAATAGGGCGCCTGCTCGCTGCGATAGGTGTCATACATGACATCATAAGCAATACCGACGATCGGCAGTTCGACATCCCTGCCGTCCGATCGGGTGATGGTAACCGTCTCCCCTACAGTCAGTTTGTATGTGGTATCCAGGGATTTTTCGGCAACCACCTCTTTGGAATCAGGAACAATGTAGCGTCCATCCAGAAAATACAAACGGTTGATGACAGGCTGCTCATCGGGTATCGCTCTTAACGTAACCCAGACGCGCGTATCGTGAATGCGGACCTGGGTGCCATAACTGTATTGCCGGGGAGTGCTATCGACGATCCCTGGAAGTGTTTGAATTTGGCGAATATCAGCTGTATTAACCCGCCCGGGTTTGAAGAATACCCAGAGATGTGCGCCATTTACTTCTGCGAACAGGCGATCATACGGTCCCCCGAGGTTCAATAACGTGGACAAAGCCAGGGTCAGGAGCGCGGCAGCAATCGTGATGGTGCCAATAATTAAAATGGAAACGATCCGGTGCCGGATCAGGTCGGCTTTGATTTTTTCCCAGATCGCATTCATGGCAGCTTACTACCTGAGCCCAACCAGACGCTGCGCGATGGCTTTATCATTCCCGCCAGGCATACGATCGACCAGTCGTCCATCGCGGATAAAAAGCACACTGTCGGCTCTTGCGGCATCCTCTGCCGAATGAGTGACCATCAAAATGGTTTGTCCCTGACGATTGAATTCGCCCAAAATATCGAGGACCTCGCTGCCGCTGGCACTGTCGAGGTTGCCGGTCGGTTCGTCAGCCAGTAAAAGCCGCGGGGAATTAATGAAGGCGCGGGCGATGGCAACTCTCTGCTGCTGTCCGCCGGATAGTTCCCAGGGATGTTTATGAGCCTGATCGGCAATACCCAAACGCTCGAGCAGCTCAGTGGAGTGCTGGCGGATTTCCTTTTTACTTTTTGTGCCGGACAGGAGAGCCGGCAGCTCGACATTCGCCTGCACGTTCAGGTTTTCCACCAGATGGAAAAACTGAAAAACAAAACCGACCTGGTCGCGCCGAAAAACTGCCAGGTCGGTCTGATTCATCTTGTCCAATCTGTGTTCGCCTACCTGCACCCAGCCGCTGCTGGACTGGTCAAGTCCGCCGATGATGTGCAGCAGCGTGGATTTGCCGCTGCCCGATTGCCCCATGACGGCCACAAAATCACCAGCGGCGATTTCGAGCGAGATACCCCGCAGGGCCTCGAAGCTTACTTCGCCGGTCTGGTACTTCTTCTTTAGTTCAGAGACCCGAACCAACGTGGTCATTCAAGGATATAGGTCTGTCGTTTGAAAGCCTGCTTCAGTCCGCAAATGCGCATGAAACGCTCGAACCGCGGGCCGAGCACTGTTTGCCCGAGAATGGTGTCTGCACCTTTGTCGCGCGCCCGGGAGAGGGCGACCACTGCCAGGTTGAAGATCAGGCTGCTGCCGCGGTGTTCCGGCAGGACACCGCCGCTTCCTACGACAACATACTCTTCATGATACATCGTGGTCACTGTCGCCACAGGTTTTTGATCGATCAAAGCCAGGTAATGGTCGATACTGGGGTGGCCAATGGAAGGTTCCAGCGCCTTTTCCAATATCGGTACCCACTCAGGCGGCATTTCATAAGCAGCCACCATCGTCTCGGCAAACAGCCTGGCATCTTCTTTTTCCACCTGTTTGACAACGATCCTGGGATCAGTCTTTGGAGCTTTCCTGGCTTGGATATGCTCCAGGAACAGCCAGCACTCATCCGGTTCCTGCCTGACAAAGCCACGCTGCAGCAAACGCTGCGGCAGGTCGGCGGGAGCACAGGCCGGGGAGACCATGATCATGGTCGGCAGATCTTTTGCCTTGAAGTAAGCAATGACCTCGTCAATAAGACCGTCAATCTTCTCAGGGGTTTCCCGGAGCAAAAAGGCGTGGTTGGTATCCAGGGACGGGTAATCCTTGGTACAAATCAAAACCAGATCATCGCGCATAGTGATATCCACGCCCGGCATGACGCTGGACAGTGCCTGGAAACATTTCGGGATGACCATCTCGAATTCGATAATTCTCTGGGTATCAAGGTTCATCTTTTTCTCCAAGCGGTCCTTTCGGACCGGATAAATGCCGCAGCGGATAACGCCAGAAAACAAACAGGGACATCAACATCAAAGCCCCGCCGATCAACCCTGTCAGCCGCACCCCCAACGGGCCGTTGACATCAGACTGGCTGCGTCCAAGCAGGAAGAGCAGCGGCAAAGCTGCCCCGGCCAGCGCGCCAATTAATTGTCCGAGCAGGACCCAGGCTGAGTAGTAGGCTCCTTCGCGACGCTGTCCGGTCAACTTCTCGTCGAAGTCGGTTATCTCGGCCGCAAAAGCCTGCGGCAGCATCGTGATTCCAGACATGGCAATGGATTGGAGCAAAATCCAGATGATGCCCTGTGCCATCAACGGGATGGGGAACCAGGGTCCGATCAACATCAAGCCTGGCATAACCAGCGCGGAAGCCAGCAGCGAACCGGCAAAAACGCTCCATTTGCCAAAACGCCCGGCCAGCCAATTAACTGCCGGATAGCAAGCCAGCAGGGCCAGGACGCCAGCGACATAAAAGTATGGAGCATCTGAAACCTGCAATAGACAGATTTCGGTGACGATATAAGGCATGACTGTCATCACGAATGTGGTGGCAGACCAAAAGAAGATGCCGGCAATCGATAAAACCAGGAAGGCACGATTTTTAAGTGTGATCTGCAGGCTCTGCAAGAAACCAAAGCGTTGTCTGGCATCGATCTGCCGCCCGGGCTGTTCGCGCAGGGTCAGAAATGGCAAATAGAGCAGGGGCAAAATGAAGGCGGCGTAGATGAGCGCCATCCCGGGAAAACCGAAGCCATCGATTAACAGTCCCGCCAGTCCAGCCGCAATCACGCCGAGCAATTGAAACGTAGCGCTCCACATGGTCAAACGGATCCGGTGCTTGTCCAGGACAGCCAGCTCAGGCAGTAACGCGCCCAGGGGAATCATGACAAATGCCTGGGCAACGTTGAACAGAATCAACATCAATCCCAGGTAAAACAAATTAATGACTGAAATGCCTTTGACAGGTGGCAGCCAGAGCAAGACAAAAACAATCAGGAGCGGCAGCGAAGCCGAAAACATCAAAGGCAGGCGCCTGCCCCAGCGGCTGTGAAGATGGTCGGACCAATAACCAATCAGCGGAGTAATCAGCGCATCGATTACGCGCGCAATTAAAGTCACAATCCCATAAAAGGCAAGCGGCACCAGCACCTGGCCCTTGCCTTCAGGCGGCAGGTAAAAATACAGCAGCCAGCCATCGTTCACCGACCAGGGAATGGTGATTCCCAGTTGGATTAAGCTAAAAGCCAGGTCGATCCGGATGGATGGCAAAGGTTGGGAGGAGGTGTTGACAGTGTCTGCCTGCACGAGAACGCTCCAGAAGCTATGTCGATATTTTTATGATTTAATATAATCTCCACACTATATGTACGGGCGGAAATTAAAGACCAGTTGTACATCAGAGAATTATTATACTTACTTACCAAAAAAATCAGGCTTGCAGTCTCGTTAAGGATTCAGCTGGATGGACGATCTAAATTTGGGATCTTTCCACGTTATACTCGTGATGTTTGGATGGAGCATGATTGGCTGCAACACATCGTCACAGCGGCTTCAGCGAACAGGAGCCGGGAAGGAGAGAAGATGAAACACCGCACAAGCGCTGTCCTGTCGATCCTGACTTTATTCCTGAGTGTTATTGCATGCATGGGGCAGACTCCGCCCTCAGCCGAACCTACCCCTGTCGGTCCTGCCTCCGTTACCCCGGCAGTTGCCCGGACCCAGCCGAATCCACCGCCATCGGGAGATGTGATAAATCCTGAGGATCTCGCATATCTCGGGGCCTTCCGCCTTCCCGGCGGAGAGGATCCGCCGCGGACATTTGCTTACGGCGGCAACGCCATGACTTTTAATCCCGATGGCGACCCAGCGGGCGCCGCAGACGGCTACCCCGGTTCCCTGTTCGTGATGGGGCATGACCGCATTGCCTACGGCGCAGTCCCGGATGGCAATCAGCTTGCGGAGGTCGATATTCCAGTGCCAGTAGTCTCTCGCAATATCGAGGACCTCAACACAGCCGAGTTCATTCAGGATTTCGCGGACGTGACAAAGGGCTATTTCACGGACCTTGAGGAAATCCCCAAAGTGGGATTGCAGTATCTTAATCATCCTGAAACGGGCCCCAGGATCCACATCGCCTGGGGGCAGCACCTCCAGCCGCCGGATGTCCCGTCACATGGCTGGTTCAATTCAACCTTGTCAAACCCGGATTTTCAGGGGACGTGGTTCATCGGAAATCAGAATCTGTACAGTGTGAACGGTTACATGTTTGAAATCCCTGTGGAATGGGCGGAGGCGTACGCTGGCGGCCGGCCTCTCGCCACCGGGCGGATGCGCGACGGCGGACAGGGCGGTATGGGACCCGCGCTTTTTGCGTATCGTCCCTGGCTGGCAGATGGCAGCCCCTCCCCTGCCGGGACCCGGCTGGAAGAAACCACATTGTTACTATACGAGAATGCTGACAGCACCGAGGAGATCGTCCGCAGCTTGAACGGCTACCAGCACCCGGACGAATGGGGCGGCGGCGCCTGGCTTACAAACTCTTCCGGCAAGCAGGCAGTTCTCTTCGCGGGCACCAAAAGCAACGGTACAAAATACTGGTATGGTTATGCCAATCCGCAGGGTCCGCAATATGTCTGCGTGGATGCGGCGATTACTGATTTCCCGACCTGTCGCAATGCAGACGGCAACCTCTGCCCGCAGGAGGATTTCGCGGGCTGCTGCAACGCGGAGGAAGGGACCTGCATCTCGAATCGCGGCTGGTGGACAACGCGCTTCGATGCAGAGTTCATTTTGTACGACCCGGCTGATCTTGCAAAAGTGGCGACGGGGCAGCTGGAACCCTGGCAGCCGCAGCCGTATGCAGTTATTGATATCGATGAATATTTGTATCTGGCTCCCCCTGAATGGGATCTGGTTGAAGTCGGTCAGGGCGACCAGCGCCGCGCGCGCATCGGTGATGTATCCTTCGACCGGACGAGCGGCCTGCTTTATGTCCTGGAGCTCTATGGGGATGGAGCCAAGCCCATCGTCCATGTCTGGAGGCTCAAAGCGGATTGAACCTGAAGGATGGCAGCAAACCTGAATTTTATTTCTTACATAAATCTTAACAAAGCCTGAAATTGGCTCCACTTTTATGTTGTTCTAACATAAGACAGATACAATGCAGGCATAACCGAGATTGAGCCGTCTATAAACATTTACTCGTAAAAGGTAGGAGGTTGAAATGACAACTTATACAAAGCCATCGGATGCTGAACTTCGGCAACGCCTCTCGCCGCTGCAATATGAAGTGACACAGCACGAGGGGACGGAGCGTCCATTCTCGAATGAGCACTGGAACAACAAACAGGACGGCATCTATGTGGATGTTGTCTCCGGCGAACCACTGTTCAGTTCCCTCGATAAATATGACTCAGGCACAGGCTGGCCAAGCTTCACCAGGCCGCTGGAGCCGGACAACATCGACACCCGCACCGACGATAAACTCTTCATGGCTCGCACGGAAGTCCGTTCGAAGAACGCAGATTCCCACCTGGGACACCTCTTCGACGACGGACCCGCTCCTACCGGTCTGCGCTATTGCCTGAACTCCGCAGCCCTGAGATTTATCCCCGTCGAGCGGCTGGAAGAGGAAGGCTACGGCCAATATCTCCCGCTATTCAAGGATCAAGCGAAGAAGAAAGAGGCTGAATAATAACGTCGGTGATTGGTCCCATAAAAAGAGATGACGCCCCTGCGGCGTCATCTCTTTTACTTATCTCAAATACAGCTCGTTTAGCTCGCGCAATCGCCCCGCCAATTCGCTGTTCAAATCTTCTTCCTGCATACGCCACTCCCAGTTGCCGCCGAGACGCGAGGGATAATTCATGCGCGCCCCCGTGCCAAGGCTGAGGACATCCTGCATCGGCGCAACAGCATAGACCGCGACCGATGACCACACGCTGCGGATCAGGTCCCAGGCAAAATCAGTCCCATCACTATGCAAATAACGCAGGGCAAATTTCCGTTCAGCCTCCGGTGCAGAGGCAAACCAGCCGAGCGCCGTGTCGTTGTCATGCGTGCCGGTGTAGGCGACACAATTCGCCGCGTAATTATGGGGCAGGAAGGGATTATCTGCGCCGCTAAAACCAAACTGCAATATCTTCATACCCGGCAAGTGGAATTGATCGCGCAACTTGACGACGTCAGGTGTGATCACGCCTAGATCCTCTGCAATGATCGGCAACGTAGAGCTTTTCGACGCGCCCAGCACCTGGGAGACCGTCGTAAAGAAGTCCTTGCCGGGACCCGTGACCCACTGCCCGGTTTCAGCGGTGGGGCTGCCAAAAGGAATCTCGTAATAGCCGGCAAACCCCCGGAAGTGATCGAGCCGCACCACGTCCACAAACTTCAAAACGGAGCGGAAACGCTCCAGCCACCAGGCGTAACCGGAGTTCTTATGTACTTCCCAGCGGTACAAAGGGTTGCCCCACAACTGTCCGGTGGCGGAAAAATAATCGGGTGGGACACCGGCAACGACGGTTGGCAGGCTGTCTTCGCCCAAAAAGAAAAGGTCGGGATGCGCCCAGGCATCTGCACTGTCATAGGCAATAAAGATCGGGATATCGCCAATGATCGTGATCCCGCGCTCATTGGCGTAGGCACGCAGACCGATCCACTGGCGGAAGAACAGGAATTGATAGAAGGCATAGCGCAAAATGCTTTCTGCATACTCCTTGCGCGCATTCTCCAGCGTGGCTGGCTGGCGCTTGCGCAGGGATTCGTCCCAGTCGCTCCAGGCGCCGCCGCCATTGGCTTCCTTGAGTGACATAAAGAGAGCATAATCGTCGAGCCAGGCAGCATTCTCAGCGCGGAACCGATCGAACTGCGCGTGAAACTCTTCAGGTGCAGAGCTTAAACGGGAAAAGGCCTGTTGCAGAAGATCGAGCTTCCATGGGATGAGCAGGCCGAAGTTTACCCTGAGCCGTGTCGAAGGGTCCACGCGCGCCGCGTTGAAGTCCGGCATCGCTGCAAAATCAGCCTGAGTCAACAATTCGTCCTCGATCAGCGCCTCGAAGCTGATGAGATAGGGGTTGCCTGCAAACGCCGAAAAACACTGGTATGGCGAATCACCATACCCGGTGGGACCAAGTGGAAGGACCTGCCAGAGGCTGCACCCCGTGGAAACAAGCCAGTCCACAAAGCGATAGGCTTGTGGACCAAGGTCGCCGATGCCATAGGGACCGGGCAGGCTGGTGGGATGAAGGAGTATGCCGCCTGAACGATTAAATTTCATTGGGTGGTCTCCGTGTTTGAATGTATTGACCTGCATGCACAACCGCTTCTTCGTAGTCGGATTCAACGACGTCCGTGCCAATTTGGGCATCCGGTTCGACGACATAACCGGCGGGGACGACGCAATTCTTGCCGACCAATGCCAGCCTGATATCCGGGTCTGCAACACCCCATCCAACGCGCGCGTTTTCATAAATGTGAGTACGCTTATCGATGATGGCGCGCTCGACCACCGCGCCGCTTTCGATCACCGTATCGGTGCAAATGATCGACTCGCGCACGACCGCACCCGGACGGATCACCACACCTGGCGAAAGCACACTGCTCTCCACGCGCGAATCGACACCGATATAACACCCATCACAGATCATGCTCGCATACACCTGCGCGCTGGCAGGCAGGCGTGCAGGCGGACGTTCTTCTGTTCGCGTATGGATGACCCAGCTTCGATGGTAAAGCTGGAGCTTAGGAATTGGCGACAGCATGTCCATGTGCGCCTGCCAGTAGGATTGAACCGTGCCAACATCCATCCAGTAACCGGTATAGGGAAAAGCAAAGACCCTGGCGTCGGATGTGATCAGGCGCGGGATGATATCTTTTCCGAAGTCATGCGAGGATTCAGGATTCAGGCGGTCCTCCCAGAGGATCCTGTCCAGCAGTTCCCGATTGAAAAGATAGACTCCCATGTTGGCAAGATTGGAGGGAGGCTCAGGCGGCTTCTCCAGAAAAGAGGTGACACGATATTTACTGTCCGTCGTCAGAACGCCAAAGCGCGAAGCCTGCTCGATCGGAACACGGATCGTGCCCATGGTCAGGTCTGCCTGTTGATCCAGGTGAAAGGAGACCATCGGCTCGTAGTCCATCGTGTAAATATGGTCGCCGGAGAGGATCAGCACCAGATCAGGGAAATCTTTTTTGATGAAGCCAAAGTTCTGCTGGACGGCATCTGCGGTTCCCACGAACCAGTCCGAGTCGTTGCGCGCTTTGTAGGGGGTGAGAATCTTTACGCCACCGGTGAAGTCACGGTTCAGATCCCAGGGCGCGCCGGAACCGATATGCTCGATCAGGGATTGAGGCCGATATTGCGCCAGCACCATCAGGTCGAAGATGTCGGAGTTTACACAATTCGACAGCGGAAAATCAATAATACGATACTTGCCCGCGAAGGGAACCGCAGGCTTCGCCCGCTTTGCAGTAAGCACGCCCAAGCGGGACCCTTCGCCTCCGGCAAGAATCACTGCCCGTATTTTCATGATTTACCTCAACCTTCGCGGAGCCTAAGACCACCTGTGTTACGAAGAGGAACGGCGCTTTCAGCCATCAGTTTTTGATAGACTTCAAGATACTTTCTGGCAGAGTTCGTCCACGAGAAATCCTGCAGCATGCCTGCTAACTGAAGATTCATCCAGCGGGAATGGTGCGGATACAAGTTCAAAGCTTTCCGCAGCGCGTCATTGAAAGCCTTCACTTTCGCATCGATAAAGACAAAGCCGGTCTCACTGTCTGTGACCGTGTCGTGCAGCCCGCCCACCGCCCGCACGAGCGGGACGCTGCCATAGCGCATGGCGATCATCTGTGAGATGCCGCAGGGCTCATAACGCGAGGGCATGAGGAAAACATCAGAACCGCCATAGATCTGGCGCGCCAGCCTGGCATCGTAGCGCGTTTCGACGCGCACACGATCGGGCAGTTCTTCCTGCAATTTCTTTGCCGCCTCTTCCAGGGCGGGATCGCCTGCGCCTAGCAGAACCAACTGCCAATCCCGTTTTGCCATCAGCTTCAAACCTTTGAGGGCGATGTCAATTCCTTTGGCTTGGTCCATGCGCGAGACCATCCCAAGCAGGGGCACATCGGGGTTGAGCGGAAGTCCGACCCGTTCCTGCAGAGCGGCTTTGTTGCGCGGCCGTTCAGAAAGGTGCTGCGCCTCAAAATTTGCCGCGAGGGTTGGATCGGTTTGCGGATCCCAGGCGGCAGTATCAATTCCATTCAGAATGCCCCGCAGGCTGTCGGTGCGATTGCGGAAGAAGTCCTGCAAACCACATCCGAATTCCGGATGCAAAATCTCATCGGCATAGGTGGGTGAGACGGCGACGATCGCATCCGAGGCCCACAGTCCCAGCGGCATGGGCATGACGCGCGCCCAATCGGGCAGGTCGGTATTTGCCAGCGGCAGCCCATATTCTTCCAGCAGTTCTTTGACATCGGGTCCCAAAAACGGAAGATTGTGGATCGTCACAAGCGATGAAACGCGCCGCGTCTTTTCATTCCAGCGTTTCACCAGATTGCCATAGGCAGCCAGGGCGGTGTGCCAGTCATTGGCGTGGATAATGTTCGGCTCCCAATTGATCTGGCGCGGCAGTTCCAGCGCAGCCATCGAGAAGAACGTGTATTTCTCGCCATCGAGTTTGCTGTTCGAGGAATAGACCGAACCGCCCGAACGGATCGGATCACCATTGAGGAAATAAACCGGCATGCCATCCAGCACCCCCTCGAACGCCTCCACCTGGACCTCGGTGTTGCCGCGCGGAATCGAATAGATCCCCACGGCTTTGTGTGTATCTGACCGGATCACAGAGTGATGCGGCAGGACCAGCCGCACATCAAGTTTGAGTTCATCGTTGGAAAGCGCCCGCAGGGCACGCGGGAGTGTGCCCGCCACATCTCCCAGACCCCCGACTTTTACAAACGGTTCGGCTTCCGCCGCCAAAAAAAGTACATTGATGGTTTGAGGCATGTATCAATTGTACAACGAAAATCAAGAGACCCTTAAGTCAATTTGTATATGGCAGACCTCCCAGGTCTTCGAGACCTGGGAGGTTAGAGGGTGCCTGATGGGTTTCGAACCCACAACATCTTCCTCCACAGGGAAGCGCTCTGCCGTTGAGCTACAGGCACCGTACGTCCCGACAAGCGGGACGGGCAATATTTTACCACACTCAATGGAGTTGCAGCTTGTCCCTATCCGATGATTTTGCGGATCTGAGCGACCAGCGCCTCCCGCGCCACCGAGACCTGCTCGCCGCTGATCAGGCTTTTCACCGCCACCTGACCCTTTTCCACTTCATCCGGTCCGAGCACCAGCGTGACCTTCGCGCCGATGCGGTCAGCGTACTTGAATTGCTTCTGCAGTTTGACTGCCTCAGGATAACAGATCACATTCAATCCGGCGCGGCGCAACTCACTCGCAAGCCTGAACGATTCGAGCATCCGTTCCTCGTCGAATACGGTCACAAACACAGGCGCAGGATTGATGTTCAGATCTTTTGGCAGCAATCCGTACTTCTCCAAAATCAACGTGATGACCACATCTCCCATGGCGAACCCGGTCCCGGGGATCGGTTCACCACCCACATCGCGGGTGAGATTATCATAGCGCCCGCCGCCCAGGATGGAGCGCCTGATCTCTCCTCCCACTTCCCAGGCTTCGAAGACCGTGCCGGTGTAGTACAGCAGTCCGCGCATGATGGAGGCATCGAACGCAAAATATTCACGCAGTCCAAGTACGTCGATCACGGCGAAGAAACGCATCAGGTCGACAGACTGCTTCCACAGGTCCTTGTCAGCCAGCATCTCCTTCAGATTGGTGATCTGTTCAGGAGAAAGACCGATTTCCTTTCCATAGGCCATCCAGGCTTCCGGGGACATCTTCTCGCGCCGATCGATCCAGGAGGAGACTGCGGGACGTTGCTCCGCCGAGATATCGAACGCGTCGTAGCGATCGTCGATCAGGCGGCGGTTGTTGACCAGGATCAGGACCTGCTGCGGGCTGAGTCCGACGCGCTGAAAGAACGTCGCCAGGACCGCCGCATTCTCTGCATCCGCTTCTGGTGTAGCAACTCCCAGCATGTCCACATTCCACTGAAAGAATTCGCGCGTGCGTCCCTTTTGGGGGCGTTCATAGCGCCACATGGGTCCGAACGACCACCAGCGCACAGGGAAATTCAGTTCCTTTTGCTTCTGCGCGATCATGCGCGCCAGGCTGGGTGTCAGTTCGGGGCGCAGTGTGATTTCCGTGCCGCCGCGATCGGTGAAAGCGTAAGACTGATCTTTGACCAACTCCTCCCCCGACTTCGCCGCGTATAGTTCGAGCGTTTCCAGGATAGGTGCTTCGTACTCCTGATATCCAAACGACTCAGCCACTTCACGCATGGTGTTATAGAGCCAAATGCGAATCGCCATTTGCTCGGGATAAAAATCGCGCGTGCCTTTTACTGATTGAATGATCTTTTTCATCAATGCTCCGTCAAAATTCAGTCGTTGAATTTTGTTTTATTTTTGGTATAATTTTTCCCATTCGACCAACAAGGAGCTGCCCAATGGAAATCAATTATCAGGAAACTTCGAAAGACTTGCTCACCCGCATCGACATCCACGAAAAGTACGGTTCAGCCAACATTGACCAGTGGACAAACGACCTGCTCAAGCCTCAAGCCGGTATGAACATCCTCGATATTGGCTGCGGCGCCGGCAAGTTATGTTTCCTGTTCGACGATTATACTAAAGGTGCGGCAAAAATTACGGGCGGCGACTTCTCGGAGGAGCTTTTGGATAAGGCTCGCGCCAAGAACAGGGGGCGCGGCACGAATATCGGTTTTCAATATCTGGATTTCAACAAACCATTTGACTTCGCCGAAAACACCTTTGACCTCTGCACGAGCGCCTTCGCCATCTATTACGCTGCCAACCTGGACTTTACATTTGGTGAGGCGCACCGGGTGCTTAAACCCGGCGGACGGCTTTTCGTCTCTGGTCCTCTGCCTGAGAACAAGAAGATGTTCTATGACATCATCAAAGAAGCGACGAATGCCACGATCCCACCCATGCCAGGCTCTTCGCGCTTCAAAGGAGAGATCTTCCACACCATTGACAGAATTTTTGCAAAGACCGAATTACATAAATTCGAGAACCACCTCACCTTCCCGGAGGTCGCGCCGTTCATTGAATATGTCCGCGCCTCGTTGAGCGAAGATCGCAGGCTGTGGACATCCATGTTCAATGGAAAAGAGGAATATGAAGCCCTGATCGAAAGGATCGCCAATGCGGCTGCACGCTGGTTCGAACGCGACGGCAAGCTGGTGATGACCAAAGTCGTCGGCGGAATTTTGGCAACCAAGTAAATAGTTGGCGGTGGCAGGAGATTGCTTCGCCTCCGGCTCGCAATGACAGGAATGCTCTATGAACTTCTTCGGCAAACGAGTCCTCTTTCTGGGGGCACATCCTGACGATATCGAAATAGGATGCGGCGCCCTGCTGCATCACATCGTCAATCAGACAGACATTTTGTGTGTCACTCTTTCTGACAATCAGAAAAATCCTGACCTCAAAAATGTAAAGAGGGAACATTATGAGGCACTGGTGGTCTTGGGCGTTCCGGAGGAAAAGATCGTCTTTGGACCATTTACAACACGCGTATTCCCCGACGCCCGGCAGGAGATCCTGGAATATTTTCTGGGGCTTCGCAGGGACTTCAACCCCGACCTGGTCTTTGTCCATTCAAAACAGGATATTCACCAGGACCATCTCACCATGACCGACGAAGCCTTGCGCGCCTTCCGCGGCATCACCGTCCTGGGCTTCGACGTTGTCCGATCTTCGTACGGATTCTTCCCGCACTTTTTGGTCGAAGTGACGGAAGAAGACGTGAACAAGAAGATCGAAGCGTTGTCGAGGTATGAAACCTACCGCGATCGCTATTATTTCAACAGCGAAGTGACACGTTCCATCATGGTGCGCCATGGCGCCCTGGCGGAGTGTCCCTTTGCAGAGGGGTTCGATATCTTGAGAATTGTGGGAGAATTCTGCAGAGACTAAAGCGAAAAGAGGAGCAAATGGAATTTACAACCCTTTATCAGGAGCTTCAAAACAGCACAGAGATGATCCGTGCTTTGTTGGCAGGCATCACACAAGAGGAATCACAAGTCAAACCGAATGCCGATTCGTGGTCTATCCTCGAAGTGGTCTGCCACTTGCATGACACGGAGCGCGAAGATTTTCGCGAACATCTCGACTTTATCCTGCACCGTCAGAATGAAGAGTGGCATCGCATTCACCCTGAAGGCTGGATCACAGAACGCAAATACAATGAGCAAAATTTTGCTGAGATGCAGAATAAATTCTTTTCTGAACGTGAGAAATCTCTGAAATGGCTCAAGAGCATATCGAACTTTAATTGGGAAACAGCCTACACATTACGATTCGGACCCCTGAAAGCGGGAGAGATGTTTGCAAGCTGGATTGCGCACGACAATTTGCACATCCGGCAGCTTGTCGAACTCAGGCGAACGAGGATAGAAAATATTACAAAGCCATATGAGATCGAATACGCGGGCGATTGGTGAACATGAAAGAAGAAAGAGGGAAGACCGCTAATTGATCTTGCCTCTTTCTTCTTTACTCTTCGTCTGGAATCATTCCTTCGGTATTCCCACCTGAATCATTCCATCAACCACCCTGACCGGGTACGCGGGGACGTCCACCACGGCCGGCAATTGGACAGCCTGCCCGGTTCGCACGTCAAACTCGGCGCCATGCCGCGGGCAAACGACATTGTAGCCCTCGAGATCTCCATCCCCCAGCGGACCATCGTCGTGCGTGCAAACATCGGCGATCGCAAAGAACTGGTCAGCAATATTGAAAATGACAACAGACTTGCCCTCCGCTTCGATAAACAAGCGTTCCCCATTGCGAAGTTCAGAAGCGGGAGCAATTTCCAGATATTCAACTTTCGATTCGTCAAAGGTTGTGTAATTAAACATAGTTTTATCCGCGTACGGGCGACCCGTCATGATTGATCAGAACTTGCGACTAACCCTGGCGGGTCGCTCCTACGAAATCACTCCACCAAACTATCACTGGCTTCGCCCAAACCGTAAACGCCCGCTTTCAATACTTTGAGAGAAAGCAACGCGCACTTCAAGCGCACCGGACCCAGGTCGATCCCAAGCATATCAAGGATGTATTCCTTGTTCAAGTGCTTGACTTCTTCAATGGACTTGCCGATGATGGATTCGACCAGCAAATCTGCGGAGGCCTGGGAGATTGCGCAGCCATGCCCGTCGAAGCGCGCGTCGGTGATCGTGCCGCTTTCGTCGGTGCGCAGCGTGATCTCGATGTGGTCGCCGCACAGCGGATTGTTGTCTGCGAACCGGATATCATACGGGTCCAGACGCCCGCGATAGCCGGGATTTTTATAATGCTCGATGATGACTTCGCGATAGAGGTCGTCCATGATAGTCTTCTTGTCTGATAGTCCTCAGTCGCCCGGTCGCCAGCCATTCCGTCCTATCAAAACCGGAAGACGAGCGACCAGAAGACCGCGGACAAATTTATCCAAACATTTCCTTTACCTTATAGATTCCATTCACCAGCAGGTCAATTTCCGCCTTCGTATTATAGAGGTAGAACGAAGCGCGGGAGCTTGCTGGAATCCCAAATTTCTCGTGCAGGGGCTGCGCACAATGATGACCGGCGCGGACGGCAACCCCGTCTCTATCCAGGATCTGCGCCACGTCATGCGGGTGGACACCATCCAGCGTGAAGGCGGTCACGCCGCCCTTATGCTGCGCGCTGGGCCCGAACACTCTCACCCCCGGGACCTCCTCCAGCCGCTCGAGCGCATATTCCGTTATTTCATGCTCGTGCGCGGCGATGGCGTCCATGCCAACAGAGGTGAGGTAATCAACCGCCGCGCCAAAGCCGACAGCTTCCGCGATGGCGGGAGTCCCTGCTTCGAATTTGTAAGGCAGCGAGTTCGGGCGAAATGACCTGAGTTTTACTTCCTTGATCATGTCCCCACCGCCTAAAAATGGCGGCATGGACTCCAGCAGCGCTGTTTTTCCATAGAGAACGCCAATGCCAGTGGGTCCGCACATCTTGTGTGCAGAGAAAGCCAGGAAGTCCGCCTCGAGCGCCTGTACATCTACTTTGAAATGCGGCACAGACTGCGCCGCGTCCACCACGGTCACCGCGCCGGCTGCGTGGGCAAGCCGAATGATCTCTGCGGCAGGATTGATCGTGCCGAGGACGTTGGACATGTGCGCAAACGAGACCAGCTTCGGGCTGCGCGCAAGAAGCGTTTTGTAGGCTTCCAAATCGAGCAAGCCATCGTCCGTGACAGGAATGAACTCCAATTCGATACCGCGCTCCGCCTGCAGGATATGCCACGGAACCAGATTCGAATGATGCTCCATCTCCGTCAGGATCACCAGATCGCCTGCTTTCAGATGCGCGCGTCCCCACGAATAGGCGACCAGATTGATCGATTCCGTGGTATTGCGTGTGTAAATAATTTGATGTGCGGCGGAGGCGTTGATGAACCGTGCAATCCTCACACGTGACTGCTCATACAGCTCTGTCGCTTCTTCTGCCAGCGTGTGAACGCCGCGATGAATGTTGGCGTTCGAACGGCGATAGAAGTCGTTCATCGCTTCGATGACGGCGAGAGGCTTTTGCGAGGTCGCGGTGGAATCAAGGTAGACCAGCGGGACGCCTGGTTTGACTTCGCGCTGGAAAATCGGAAAATCGTTGCGGATCTCGTTTATGTTGAGCATGGTGAGAATGTCAATAAGTAGACAGGTACACATGTGTACTTGTCTACTCGACACCTGGATACCGATTAATAATCCGGGATGGCTTTTTCTCTTTTGCCCGACTTCTTCGCTACGGGGCGGATGTGCTGCGAATTCAGCGGATACCAGAGAATGCGGTCAGGCACCATCCAGCCGTCTGTCAGAAAAACGTTCGAGCGGAACTGCACCGCCACCATCTTGTTATCCACTTGAACGACAATCCCACGGATCCAGCCGCGCACGCGCTCCTTGCTCTTCTCATGGTCACAATAGACTTCGACAGCGTCGCCGACTTGAAAATCGTGGGCGAGACCCGGAGCTTTCATAAACGCGAATTGCGGCAGACGCGGTCCCTTCGACTTGGGAACGTCATTTGTCAAGCTGCGGGGAGGTGAAATTTTGTTCACCACACGCACTTTTTCTGTTGTGCGCATTTTTGCCCGCGCGTTTGGTTTTGTCGCAGACTTTGCCTGCACAGCCTTTTTCGATTTTTCCTGAACTTTTGTTTTCCTTGTTTTTACTGCCATGAATGCTCTCAATTCTTTCTTAAACCTTTTGAACATAGGTGTACTCTTATGCCATTTTATTGGCGATATATTCCTGAAAACGTTCCCGCACACCTTCGAACGGAATACGCTGGAAAATGGGATCGAAGAAACCCTCCACGACAATTTTCTCCGCTTCGGACTGCGGAATGCCGCGCGACTTCAGATAGAACAACGGCTCCTCTTCCAGTTTGCCAACCGTCGCGCCATGTGTACAGCGGACATCGTCCGCAAGAATTTCCAGACCCGGGATGGAATCGGCGCGCGCGCCGGCGCTCAGGACCAGGTTGCGGTTGGCCTGATAGCCATCCGTTTTCTGCGCGCCGGGAGCAACGTAGATCATACCCTGCCACACGGAGCGGCTCCTGCCTTTCAACGCGCCCTTGAACAACAGGTCGCTGGTGGTGTGCGGCGCGAGGTGATTCTGCTGCGTGTCGTGGTCGAGGTGCTGGCTGCCATCGGTGAAATAGAAGCCAGACATGCGTCCCTGGGCGCCTTCGCCAGCCAGGTCCAGCTCGGAGAAGTTCTTGGTCAGGCGCGAACCGATCGCGCCGAAGATCCAGTCGAGCTCCCCGCCGCGTTCCACGCGCACACGTTCGTGCGAGAAGTTCCAGACGTGACGCCCCCACGACTGCAGCTCGACAAACTTCAGCGAGGCGTCCTGCATGACCTGGATCTCCACGATGCCGGCGTGCATCGAGTTCGATGCACCCTGCGGGTCATCCGGCGAGGCGGACTCGTGGACGTAGGTCACTGAGGCGCCCTCGTCCACCAGGACGAGGATATGCGAGACATGAGCCAGGTTCGCGCCGGGACCCCAGAGTACGGAATGAAGAGGCTCTTCGACGGTCACACCTTTGGGCACATAGAGCAGGACACCATTCTGTGCAAACGCTCCCGCTAACGCGGCAAATTTCCCTTCTTCGACGTTGACGGTCTTGCCGATCATCTTCGCCAGCAATTCAGGGTGTTTTTGCTCGGCAGTGATCAGGTCTGTGAAGATGACGCCCTGCCTTACAAGTTTTTCATCAAGATCGATCTTTGCCGCACCAGGTGTCAGGACGATCTGTCCGCCGTGCTGGTCAGCGACCAGAGGCTTCAACAGGTCCGCGCGGACGGCCGGGAAATCTTTTTCTCCATCAGGCACCAATTTGAACTTATCGACGGACAGAGCATGGATGTCTGTGCGGCGCCAGGCTTCCTGAGCCGTATCGGGGAGGGAAAGCCGCTTGAACGCCTCCCAGGCAGAGGTCCGGTAGGAAGCGACTACCTCGCCTGCGGTGCGGATGTCAGCTTCCGTAAAAGCAAAATCTTTTGCAGCACTATCGGCACGTCGAGTCCTTGTGACTACTACTTTTTTGGGTTTTTCCTGCATATTATCCGATTGACCCTTCCATCTGTAATGCAATCAAACGGTTCATCTCAACCGCGTATTCCATGGGTAATTCCTTGACGAGCGGCTCGATAAAGCCGGAAACGACCATCGTGGTAGCTTCCTCTTCACTGAGCCCGCGGGACATGAGATAAAAGAGCTGCTCCTCACCGACCTTGCTAACCGACGCTTCGTGACCGATCGTGATGTCATCTTCGTCGATCTCGATGTAGGGATAGGTGTCCGAGCGGGACTGCGGGTCGAGCAAAAGCGCATCGCAAACCGTATTGGACTTGACGCCCTTCGAGCCTTTGTAGACCTTCAACAGGCCGCGGAACGAGGCGCGCCCGCCGCCCTTGCTGATGGACTTCGACGTGACCTTGCTGGTGGTGTTCGGGGCAAAGTGATACATCTTGCCGCCCGCGTCCTGTATCTGACCGGGACCCGCGAACGCCATCGAAAGCATCTCGCCGCGCGCGCCCGGTTCCATCAAATAGCAGGATGGGTACTTCATCGTGACCTTCGAACCAAGGTTGGCGTCCACCCATTCGTGCGAAGCATTCTCGAAGACCTTGGCGCGCTGGGTGACAAGGTTGTAAACGTTCGTTGACCAGTTCTGAATGGTTGAGTAGCGTGAGCGCGCGCCCTTCTTTACGATGATCTCAATGACACCGGAATGAAATGAATCGGTGGTGTATTGAGGCGCTGTGCAACCTTCCACGTAATGAACCGAAGCACCTTCATCGACAATGATGAGCGTGCGTTCGAACTGGCCAAGGTTAGCAGTGTTCAAACGGAAATAGGCCTGCAAGGGCAAATCCACTTTCACACCCTTCGGCACGTACACGAACGAGCCGCCTGACCAGACCGCGCTATTCAACGCCGCGAATTTGTTGTCTTCAATCGGGATGACTGTCCCGAAATATTCACGGAACATTTCAGGATACTGCTTCAAACCATCTTCGATGCTCAGGAAGATCACACCCTGTTTTTCCAGGTGTTCCTGGATCGAGTGATAGACCATCTCAGAATTGTGAACAATCAAGCCTTCAGCGACAAAGTTATGGGGACCACCCACCTCAATATCAAAAACATCCTCCACGCCGTCAGGTTCGATAGAATCAATCCGGACATATCCAATATATTCATTTACATGATTGCGAAAGCTCGTACCTTCCGCCATTGAATAGCTATGATGGAATTTGCGCTTTCCCATACGTGCAAGCCGCTGTTCAGAGCGACAACCGAGCACATCGAAATTGCCACTGAACATCATGCGATAGCCGATCATTGTGCGGTTTTTATCATGCGGGTGTTTGGATTCGAAACGATGAATATTAGATGTGTGAACGCCACACATTTCCGCAAGGTTGCGAACATCCTGCAACAACTCGGGATTCGCACTGGTAATCATTACGTCTTTGTTCTTAGCGTGATCGCGAACATAACCATCTGCGTCCACGTAACCACCAATGAAGGCGAGAATCTGCTCTTGGGGTAACGCAGCAACCCACTCAGGCACACGTTTCTCAAGCGCGCCGCCTGAAAAGCCATTCGTTTCCAAATAACGCGCGACAACAGTAGAACCAATCGTCAAACGGTATGGATCACCATTTTGCGCCGCAACACCGAATAGATCGGCCGTAACCTGCTGAAATTCATTTCGCAGGGGCTGATCAGTGGCAGGGACAGCAAACTCAACTCGCGCCTTACTTCCCTCGTGATGGGTGAAACCGTCGCCAATGTACAAACCAAGCCACCACATCAAATCTTCCGATGTCTGCCGGGGCAAGACAACAGAGTTATGCCGCCAGTTTATTTCCATACTGGGCTGTTGTAATATATAATCCTGACCCACATCAGGCAGAGACTTTGCAACAGCAATCAAGTCGCCTTTTTTAAGATCACGCAAATATTTCCATGCCCGAACATAACGACCGCGGTGATTACCATCCTTAAGGTGGTGCTCCAAAACAAGGAAGGGGTGATTTTCCGTCGCACGTATTGTACGGGTACCAACTTTGACTTTATAAACAGGTCGCTTGCCCTTAAGCATAAAATTCTTAACGGGCGCGGGAACAATCTCATTTGATGCTTCATCAAAAGAAAAAACGACATCGCCCGGAATGACATCGCGAATGAATACTGCGCCACGTGCGGTATAGACACGAGTGTCACCACTAAGACATTCATATTGCGCGCCCAACCCAGCCAGGAACTTCCGTTCGGCTTCAGGCACACCCAGCCTGTCGAAGGTGCGCTTGATGTCATCAGGAACATCGTCCCATGACTTTTCGCTTTGCTCCGTGGGTTTGACGTAAAAGTAAATCTCGTCGAAGTTGAGGTCCTTAAGGCTGGGACCCCAATTCGGCATGGGGCGCTTCAGGAAGTGGTCGAGCGCCTTCAAACGGAACGCAAGCATCCACTCCGGCTCGCCCTTCATCCGCGAAATATTCTCTACAACTTCGCGACTCAAACCTTTCTCTGATTTGAACGCGTATTTATCTTCGGGGTCATGAAAACCGTACTTATATTCACCGATATCTTCTAAGATTTTTGCATCGTCTGACATAACAATCTCCAAACTTTCAAGAGGACAAGTCAGCAAAAGAGCAACTTGCTGATTTGCCTGCTTGTTATACTGCTTCCTCGTATCGTTCGCGAATCCACTCGTAGCCTTTCTCTTCCAAATGCAGCGCCAGGTCGGGACCGCCCGATTCGACGATCCGCCCCCCCAGCATGACATGGACAAAATCAGGTTTGATGTAGTTCAACAAGCGTTGATAGTGCGTGATGACGAGGACACCCATATCCCTGCTCATCAGGGCGTTGACGCCGTCTGCCACGATGCGCAGCGCGTCGATGTCCAGACCCGAATCGGTTTCGTCGAGGATCGCAATCTCGGGAGCGAGAGTCGCCATTTGCAGGATCTCGGCGCGCTTTTTCTCGCCGCCGGAAAACCCTTCGTTGAGATAACGACCTGCAAAGGCTTGATCCATTTTGAGGAGGTTCATCTTTTCCTTGAGCATCTTGCGGAACTCAGGAATGGGAATACCCTTGTCTTCAGGGTTCGCGGCGCGGCGCCTGGCATTCAAGGCTGTCCGCAGGAAGTTTGCGACCGTCACGCCCGGGATGGCAACAGGGTACTGGAACGCGAGGAAGATCCCCAACCGCGACCGTTCATCCGGCTCCAATTCAAGGATATTCTGTCCTTTAAAAATCACTTCGCCTTCGGTTACAGTGTAGCTTGGGTGCCCCATCAACGTGTAAGCCAGCGTGGATTTGCCGGTCCCATTTGGCCCCATAATGGCATGGACTTTGCCCTTCTCGACAGTCAGATCAACACCTTTAAGAATTTCCTTACCTTCAATGCTGACATGCAGGTTTCTAATTTCGATTTGCGACATCAATTCTCCTGAAAAATACGCCTTTTGGCGGTTTTTACCACTTCGTGGGCATTATAGCAGATTCAGGTCGAAAAGTCAAATATTTATGATAATTTTCTAGTATATTAACAATCCACTCGTGAAGAGCTTCACTTTAGGGATATTTATGATATTTATCTAGTATATTGACAACCTATGGGTGGACTGTTATACTCTTTTCCATGAAAAGCATGAAAGACAAGATCCTGCAGACCCTGCTCCGCAAGCCAAAGGTCACAATCAACGAATTGGCTGAGGCGGTGGGCATCAACCCCATCTCCGTTCGTCATCACCTGACGAACCTCCAGATGGAAGGTCTCATCGCAGCCGAGGAGGAACGCCATGGTGTGGGACGTCCGCGCCTAGTGTACTCACTCACCGAAGAGGGTATGGAGAGATTCCCCACGAAATATTTGCGCCTGACCACGCGTCTATTGGCGCAGATGAAGGAATCCATGCCGGGGCCCGTGGTAGCGAAGTTATTCAACCAGATCGCCGAAGATCTGGCAAGTGAATACACCAGCCAGATCCAGGGCTTGAGCATGGAGGAGCGGCTCGAATTCGTCAAGGAATTGCTGGCACAGGAAGGCTTTACCGTTGAATGGGAAAAGATAGGTGATGAGTATCAGATCCACGAGATTTCGTGTCCCTACTATCAGATCGGTGTTGCCCATCCGGAGGTCTGCACTGTGGATCAAACCTTGATCTCAAAAATGCTTGCCTTGCCTGCCAGTAAAGTACAGTGCATTCTTGACGGTGGCGCACATTGCACATATGTTGTACACCCTGTTGCAGTAAAAATCTAGGCATTGACTTTAAAGTCATCTGTTGAGGAAATATGACCGAAGAAACTGTTAACGAAATCAAGTGGACAATTCACGACACGCATCCTGATAGAGTTCCGCAGGTACGCGAGAAACTGTCAGAGGTGGTGGACCCTGAAATTGGGATGAACATCATCCAGCTGGGATTGGTCCGCGATGTCCAGATCGAAAACGATATTGCGCGTTTGAAGATGATCCTTACGACACCATTTTGCCCCTACGGCCCGGCAATGATCGAAATGACCAAAGCCAAAGCGATCGAGGGCCTCGATATGCCCGTGACAGTCGAGATGGGCATGGAAATGTGGGACTTCTCGATGATGGAGGACCCGTCCGCGCTGGATTGGGGGATGTACGGCTAGGGAGTTCCGTAGTTTGATAGCCGAATAGTTATGTGGTCGAAAAGACGCCATCCGCAAGGACAGCGTCTTTTTTTTATTCTTTCATCGCCATCATTCATCCTTACTTTATTCCCCCTTTTCCAGTCCATGACATGCAACAACTACCGAACTACATAACTATTGAACCATCGAACTATTCGCCTCTTTTCCAGTGCATGGCATGCAACTGCTCCCCCTCTTCGAAACAAGAGAGCAGGATCAAGGCTGTGACAACTGTCGGGCCAACATTTTTCCAGCGATGCTTTAAATGTGCTGCAAACAGCAGGCTATCGCCCGCGGAAAGCTGAAAGACCTGCCGTTCCACTTGATATTCCAGTTCACCGCGCAGGCAGAACACAAATTCATGACCGGTGTGTGAGATACTGCGCGGCCCGCTATTGGCATTGCTCTCCAGTGTCAACAAAAAAGGCTCGAGCCTGCCCACGAACTGCTCTCCTCCCAGACCTTCAAACACACCGCGTGTGAACGGCACGTGGGTCCGTTCATTGGCTTTCAAAAAAACGACTTGCTTCCTTTCGATCTCTGCGCCAAAAAAGGTCGTGATGGAGACACCCAGGGCATCTGCCAGTTTATAGAGGGTGCTGACCGACGGCGAAGCCTTGCCGCGCTCGATCATGGACAAGGCGTTGGCAGAAAGCCCACTGCGCGCAGCCAGGGCACGCATGGAAATGTTGCGCGCTTCTCGAAGTTCACGCAGCCGTTCCCCTACGTTCACAGAAACTGCATCATTTTGATAGAAAGCCATTATTTTCTCGTGACTATAAGTGTCTTCCTGCCGATCACTTGCGGTGACATTATACCCAAATTAATATGACATCCCGCACTATTGTACAAATCGTCACAATACTATGATAGCAGTATATATTCGTTTATACGCATACAGGAAGGCAACGATGGTCAATCCAACCTTAAAACAAGAAATTATGCAGATGGAAGCAGATTTTTGCGCCGGATTATCTGATCCTACCCGAATTTTCATTCTCTATGCGTTGAACGAGAAATCCCTCAACGTGACCGAGCTTACAAACGAATTGGGGATCCCGCAACCCACTACCTCCCGGCACCTGAAGGTTTTGCGCGAACGCGGGCTGGTTTACACAGAGCGCCAGGGAACAGTCATTACCTATCACCTGGCGGATCAACGTGTGATCCAGGCGCTGGACCTGCTGCGCTCCGCGATGAGAGACAAGCTGACTCAGAAGGCCAGCATTGTGAACGAACTCGATTAAGGAGAACGTATGAAGAAGCGCTTCCCCTTCTGGACCCTGGGACTGCTCGGAATCGTTCTGGTGATTCTCGTCCCTGTGCTCTACTTCCTCCCGCCTGCCAAACCTTCCACGAACCCCGCAGACTATCTGCCCGAAAAACCCGTACACGTGGACCATGCTGACATCGTCAAAGGCGACTTCGGGACAGGCCAGGACGTGACGCGCGCCTGCCTGGAATGTCACGAAGAGGCGGCCGCGCAAGTCATGAAGACCACCCACTGGACATGGGAATCGAAAGCCTTCGATGTCCCCTGGCGTGACGAGCCCGTGACCATTGGCAAAGTCAATCAAATCAACAACTTCTGCATCGGCACACAGGGGAATCAGAAAAGGTGTATGTCCTGTCACACGGGATACGGCTGGCAGGAAGACGGGCTCTACGATTATGAAAATCCCTACAATGTGGACTGTCTCGCCTGCCATGCTGACATGGCACAATATAGCAAAGGCGAGTACGGTGAGCCCGCCGAGGCTGTGGACCTGCTCGCTGCGGCACGCTCGGTCCGAGCCCCCACGCGCGAGAACTGCGGTACCTGCCACTTCGATGGCGGCGGCGGGAACGGCGTCAAGCACGGTGACCTAGACGAGAGTCTCTACTTCCCCTCGGAGAACAACGATGTCCACATGGGCGGCGAACTGAACATGCAGTGCACCGACTGTCACTGGACGAACGATCATCAAATCCTTGGCCGCATGCTGACGGACAACTATACGATCGATCCCAAGGAACAAGTCTCATGCGAACAATGCCATGTCGATCAACAGCATGCAGACGAGCGCATCAACACGCATCTCTCTGCTGTCGCCTGCCAGACCTGCCACATCCCGGCGCTCGCCCTCGAAGACCCAACCAAAGTTTTCTGGGATTGGTCGAAGGCTGGTGAGGATGGACGCGTCGACGATCATTTCACCTATCTGAAGATCAAAGGTGAATTCGTCTACGATAAAAACTTTGCGCCGACCTATCTCTGGTTCAACGGCGATAACGAATATCGTTATCTGCTCGGCGACAAGATCGACCCGAACGGAATCACCTACATCAACAAACCCGCCGGCAGTATCGACGATCCCAGGGCAAAGATCTTCCCATTCAAACTTCACATCGCCAAACAGCCTTACGATACGGTCAACAGCTATCTCCTCGCCCCCATCACCGCCGGGGATGATGGCTTCTGGACAAATTTCGACTGGGATAATGCCTTCAAACTTGCGGAGGAAAGAATGGGACTGCCATATAGCGGCAGCTTTGACTTTGCAGAAACCCACATGTACTGGCCCACAACCCACATGGTGCGGCCCTCTGAAAAGGCTTTGCAGTGCGATGCCTGTCACGGCGAGACCGGGCGCCTCGACTGGTCAGCCCTCGGTTACCCCGGTGATCCCCTCGAATGGGGCGGAAGGGACAAATAGACATGACAAAGCGCGACCTCCTCATCCTGGCTGGATTGCTGCTCGGGACCCTCGCCTTCCTTGGAGTGCGTTCCGCGCTTGCCAAGCCGGAACCTGCTCCCGTTGGGCAAGTCTCTCCCCTTCACCCGACCTTTGCCCTGCTCGACAAAAATGGCGAAAACGTCCTGGAATCAGGCGAACCACTTTCTACGATGCAGACCTGCGGGCAATGTCACGATACCGAGTTCATCCAGAGCCATGCCTTCCACTCCGATTTGGGATTGAGTGACTACAAGCGTAGCAGCCTTGTGGGCGCGCAGGATGGTGAGTTCAACGCCAGCACCGGGACATTCGGAAAATGGGACCCGCTCACCTATCGCTACCTCTCCCAAAAAGGCGACGAGCGACTCGATCTGTCCACCGCGGAATGGCTGAAGCTGTATGGCAGCCGCCTCGTCGGCGGTGGGCCTGCCACAACTGCACAGACTGGCAAGCTGCTCACGAGCCTCAAGGTCGATCCGGCGAATCCCGAAACCAGTATCCTGAACCCGGAGACGGGCCAGGCTGAGGCATGGGATTGGAGCGAATCCGGCACCATGGAAATGAACTGCTTCCTGTGCCACATGGAGGCTCCAAATTACGAAGCGCGCCAGACAGCTATCGCCTCCGGACAATTCGAGCTGGCAAACACAGCTACTCTCTTCAATAGTGGGCTCGTTTCCCAGACCGGAGACCACCTTCAATGGAACAAAGGTGTCTTTCAGGAGAACGGCGAGATCAACGAGGACATGGCATTCATCAAAGATCCCACAAACGAAAACTGTGCAGCCTGTCATGGCGAAGTGCATACAGCCAGCCAGCCTCTCACCCTCCGGGCAGGTGATCTGAATTACCCGCAAACAGCAACGACTGGCCAGGTCGTTTCCTCCCAGAAAATCTCCGAGTCGGGCCTCAACCTGAGTGGAAAAGCCGGGCTCAACCGCTCGTGGGACGTTCATGCCGAACGACAACTGCAGTGTACGGATTGTCACTATGCCTTGAACAACCCCGCCCACGCGGGCGAAACGCAGAAGGTAGGACCAGAGCATCTGCTTTACGATCCACGCACGCTGGAGATCAACGAATATCTTGAGAAGCCCGATCATAACTTTGCACGCGGGCAGAGCGCGCAGTACAACGTCGCACCTGAACTCAAAGGCACGATGCGCCGCTGCGAATCCTGCCACGACGCGGGCAAGGGTCATAGCGACTGGCTTCCCTATATCGATACACACATGGCAGTCATCGCCTGCGAGACCTGTCACATCCCGCAGCTGTACGCGCCTGCCATCCAATCCTATGACTGGACCGTGCTGACTCTTGACAAACAGCCCGTCAAATCCTATCGCGGTGTGGAGGGTGATCCATCCGCCGTCACATCGCTTGTGACCGGCTACGAACCCGTTTTATTGAATCGTACGAATATTGACGGGCAACAACTGCTCGCGCCGTATAACCTGATCACAACATACTACTGGGTTTACAATGATGCCAACGGGAACAAACGTCCTGTCCGTCTGCTGGATCTTGAAGCTGCATACTTCGAGAGCGGCAAATACGCTTCTGACATCCTCTCCGCTTTCGACGCGAACAGCAATGGCGCCCTCGACAGCGATGAACTCCTGATCGACTCTTCTGCAAAAGAAGAACTTGTGAGGTCAAGACTTGCTGCGCAGGGGCTCAGTAACCCGCGCATCGAAGGGCTGACCCAGCCTTACAGCATCAACCATAACGTGACCCGCGGCGAAAATGCGGTCAACGAGTGCAAAGCCTGTCACAACGACGAGTCGCGCGTGTCGCAGCCGCTCAGGCTGGCAAACTATGCTCCGAATAGCGTCATGCCAGTGTTTGATGCTGCCAATAATGTCAACGCTTCCGGGGAAATCGTCAAAGACGATAACGGCGCGGTGTACTACAACCCCATCCCTGCCAACGACGGGATGTACCTCTTCGGCTCCAGCCGCGTCAGTTGGATCGACTGGCTCGGGGCACTGATGCTCGCGGGTACGCTTGTAGGTGTAACCGGCCACGGGACGCTGAGATACCTGTCGAGGCGGAAGCAGGCCAGGGCGCAGAAGCGAACCGAGCGGATCTTCATGTACCAGGCTTATGAACGTTTTTGGCATTGGCTCCAAACCGTCGCAATCGTCATCCTGTTATTCACGGGTTTGATCATTCACAGACCCGATATCTTCGGGATGTTCTCCTTCGGCGGCATGGTAATCATCCATAATGTAATCGCCGCCGTTCTTGCCATCAACGCTATACTGGCACTCTTCTATCACATCTCAACCGAGAACATTCGCCGGTATATTCCGCACCCGCATGGCTTCTTCGATGACACATTCAAGCAATTAGTGTATTACACCAAGGGGATCTTCGAAGGAGGCCGGCATCCATTCGAGAAGACACCCGGCAAGAGGCTTAATCCGCTGCAGCAAGCCACCTATTTCATGATCCTGCATGTCCTGATGCCCCTGCAGGGATTGACCGGAATCCTGATGTGGGGCGTCCAAAAATGGCCCGCAGCTGCCAACTGGTTTGGCGGTCTTCCCATCCTTGCTCCCTTCCACTCACTGGTTGCATGGACCTTTGCTGCATTCATTGTTGTCCATGTGTATCTCACGACCACAGGCGCGACTCCGCTGGAAGCGATGCGCGGCATGATCACCGGCTATGAAGAAGTCGAAGTGCATGAGCATGTGGAAGAAATAAGTGAGAAGGAAGAAGTGGAAAGTAAGAATTAGACTTTATCCGAATTTACTTTTTTATCCACGAAGTTCACGAAGAAACTCGAATTTCTTTTGGTTTTTCGTGAAAATTCGTGTCCT
>JAFGCG010000092.1 GCA_016932715.1 Anaerolineales bacterium | reverse complement strand
GGGCGGCTTACGCCCGCTTCGCTCAGGGAGACATATCCTACATCTCCTCGACATTAGACACTCCCCAGGACTAACGTAGTATGCCCCGTAATTTTGCTTATGGTAGAATGGATTCTATCCTTCCAAGTTTACCTATTATCAGGACAAGCCACTTGGATCTTTGCAACTTACTCTCTCCAAATTCCCGTTTCATCCTGACCTAATCGGTCCAGCGATCGGCTTAGATTACATCCAGCTGGTCGCTTTTTTTATTCCAGACAATAAAAGAGGAGAAAATTATGCAGATTTTCAATCGCTCGACACGGGCACAGGCACTCGCCATCACGCTTGTTTTGGCTTTGCTGACGTCCAGTGCCGCCCTGGCAGCCGCACCCACAAGCAATATCCATAGCCCGCGTCAGTCCGTCGTTGGCGAAGTCCTGATCAACGAGTTCGTTGCCGCGAACGGGACAGTCCAGACCAGCGAATGGGTCGAACTGTACAATACAACCAGTGCAATGGTGAACATCGGCTCGATGTGGATCGATGATATCAGCGGCGGAGGCGGCGCGCCCAAGCAGATCCCAGCTGGCACGACCATTGCGCCCCATGGTTACTATGTAATGACCTTTAGCTCTTTTCTGAACAATGGCGGAGATGATGTCCGCTTCCTGGGCACTGATGGAACCACCGTTCACGATACGTATACCTACACGTCAGCCACAACCGATATGAGCTGGTGCCGCAAACCGGATGGCGGCAGCTGGAGCGCCATCCAATGCGATCCCACGCAGGGCGCGACCAACGAGCCGCCCCTGCCGCCCGGCACCTGGACACCCGGCACGCTCGAAATCCATGTCTTGAACGTCGGGCAGGGTGAGTCGCAGCTCATCATCGGTCCCACCGGCAGGACGCTGTTGATCGGGGTCTTCGAGTCCAACTGGAATACGAACGCAGGCGCTACCTGGGCCGCCAGCGAGATCCGCCGCATCACCGGCGGCAGCCACCTGGACTATGTGATGCCTTCTCACTGGCATCTGGATCACATGGGCTACGCCGGGTACGGCGGTATCTGGTCTCTGCTCGAACAGCAGGGCATCACCGCGGATGTGTTGATCGACCGCGATGGCGGCGAGTGGGTGGACGCCAACAGCGACAGCATCTGCGATCCCGACCTGGAAGTCGTCTGGCACAACGCCGGAACGATCTCCGGCACCGCCCGCAACTGGGTCTGCTGGGCGGACGATCCCACCACGATCGCCGGGCAGATCCGTCAGCTCGCCCAGATCGGCTCTACCACACAAATCGACCTGGGACTCGCCAGCGGCGTGACCACGAAGATTGTGCAGGTGGATGCTCAGGGTGTGATGCAGGCGGATGGAGTCACTCCGGTCGCGGGGGATCACACGGCCGACGCGCTGCCCACCTCCGAGAACGATTACTCGATCACGCTTTGGATCAACTGGGGCAAGTTCGATTTCGTCGCTGGCGGTGACACCGACGGTGAATACGCCACCAGCTCGTTTGGTTATTCCTATAACGACGTGGAGACCGACGTCGCTGCCCGCATCGACCAGGAAGTGGAGGTGATCTGGGTCAATCACCACGGATCATCCCATTCCACCAACGCCAATTATGTTGGTACACTCAACCCCGATGCCGCCATCTTCAGTTCGGGCAGCACCAACAGCTACGGTCACCCCGACCAGACCGTCCTGGATCGCCTGTACAACAACGGCACCATGCGCTACCTCACGCAGATGGGTGATCCGACCCGCAACTACTACGATTCGGTGATCGTGAACGGGAATGTGGTGGTCCAGGTGACCGATGGCATCAACTACACGGTCAATGGAGATCCGTACGTGGCCTCCGACCCGGCTGGCAGTGCGGGCAACCCGCGCCTGCCGGCTATAGGCGAAGTGCTGGTGAACGAGTTCCTGCCCGCACCGAAAACGCTCTTCACCAAAGAATGGGTCGAGCTCTACAACACCACGGATGATTACCTGAATATCGGCAGTATGTGGATCGACGACCTCAGCGGTGGAGGCGGCGCTCCCAAGCAGATCCCTGCGGATACGGTGCTTGCTCCGGGCAGCTATTACGTCATGGAAATGTCGAACTATCTGAACAATTCCAGCGACGACGTCCGCCTGCTGGGCACGGACGGGACCACAGTGTATGACACATATCACTACGGCAGCTTCACGTACGATCGCTCCTACTGCCGCGTTCCGGACGGCGGCAGCTGGACATCCAACTGTGTCGCTACCAAAGGCTCGTCGAATCAATAAAACAAACTTCCGTCATTGCGAGCCGCGCGCTGAGTGCTGCGCAAACGAAGCGGCGGCGAAGCAATCTCACTCCAAATTGCACGTTTCTAGCCTTATCTGAGATTGCTTTGTCGTGGCGCCAAAAGCGCCACTCCTCGCAATGACGGTTCTAATGAGGGAGGGTATTGCCTCCCTCATTTTGTTCCTACAGGATTATGACTTTATCATCAGCTCTCGTCCACGTCTTCAGGGACCATCCGCTTGGATTGTGCGGCAAACATGATCCAGTCAGATCTGTGAGCAACGTTGGATCCTTCGAACAACGATTAAGTATCTTGACATTCGGTGTGGTACTGGATACAAAACATCTCAGCCAGGAACGCTGGTCCGCGCTGACAGCAATTCATAGTCATTGGCTGCTGGATCCATCCCAGGTGGCGTATCGCTCATCCGCGCAGGTGTGGACTGCCATGCGGGAGACGCACATCTCCGGTCCCCAGCACATTGCCAGAGTCTGGTGGCAGATCTGTCGGGGCGTACAGGGCCGCTATCAAGGCTCATGGCGCGATCTGTTTCGAGCGAACAACAACAATGTCCATACGCTGCAGAGCTATCTCCAGAATAACCGGACTACTTTCCCGGTCCTGGCAGGACCAGTCATTTCTGCACGCTGGCTGGATCTGGTCCACCGGATTGGCAGTGTGACCCTGCAGGGTTGGGAAAGCCTGATCGTGCCGCTCCCATCTCATCAAAAAAAGACAGCCCGTTTATTTAGCATTGCGGTGGATGAGGTTCATCCTCTGCTTTCCAGCGCGCTGGATGCCTGGCCAGCGTCCTGCCGGAAATTATCTGAGGAGTTCTGTGGATTGGCAGGTTGTCCGGGGAGAAAACCAGGGTAATGTATTCGCCCTTCCTGGCTATGCGCAGCTAATGTTTTCGTACGAATTGTTCCGGTTCCGGATTGTTCCCCCAGCCGGATCTGATCCGCTGCCAGGTCCCATCCCACGAGCGGATACCGCTCAGGGCGTCTGCCGCCTCGACACAGCACGCCCCCACTGCCAGAGCAGTTGTTAATGCCTCCTCTGGTGGAAGGCTGCGTAAAAGAGCAGCAAGAAATCCCGCAACCGTGACATCGCCCGAGCCGGTCGTTCCGACCACTTCCACTTTAAAACAGGGCAGCCAGGCTTCAAAATCCGACCACAGATGCAGGTCGTTGGGAGCTGCCAGACCCAATCCACGCAGAATGGGTTCGCGGGCTGTGCGCAGATACAAACCCCGATCCCCAAGTTTGAGCAACACCATTTTGGCTCCCATCCCCAGCAATTCCCTGCTGACTTTTGTAAGCAGTCCGGCGGACGGCGGAACATCGGTTTGTCTCCACAGCATGTACAAAATCTCGTCCAGGCTGGGGACAAAAATATCGACGTAGGGAAGGACGTTATGCAAAATGGAGTGCCAATCCGCCCTGCCCGCGGGGGACTCCGGATCGGGATACGCCATATCGAGCGAAGTGGTGAGGCCATGGGATTTTACGCGCTGGAACAACTCCAGGAGCTGCCTGCCGCCGTTCGAATACATATTCGCCATCAGGGGCGGATACCCAAAATGGAACAGGCGCGCATCCTGAAGAGCTTCATCGCTCACATCTCGTGCTGAAAAGTCATCGTTCGCGCCGGGATGATGCAGGAACCTTCGATCGCTGCCGGGCGGGCTGATCACGATGGAATACGAAGTACTTGACTCCGTACTTTTGATGAAACCTTCCGCCAGACCTTCCCCGCGCTCATTGATGCTTTGACGTAATGTGCTTCCGAGCTGATCGTCACCGACCCGCGCGATCAGGCGGGTTTTGACACCGAGAAGATGTAAGGCAAGACCGGTATTTGAAACTGCACCGCCCGTGGAAAGTTTCGCAGGACCGGATTGCACCAACCTTCCGGGCTGGAAAGCAGCATCGAATTGCCCCGGGGCAAGCGCCGTGAGGTCAGGAATGATATCGAGACAAAGATGACCTGCGACAACCGCATCCATCATAGGAGCCGCCGATTCTGAGCACCTATTTCTTTCCTGGCCGCGCAGTGCCGAATCGATTCTGCAGTGCACGCCGGATGCGCCCCCAGATTGCTTTGACGAGGTCCGCCTCCCCGGAATTGACTGCGCGGCGGCTGTAGCGCGCCTCCACAAAAGCCTGTGTGATCGAATCAATATCCTCGCTGGCAGAGGGCAAGCCTCTCTCCAGCGTCACCGCATATTCGGAGGGTGTTTGGGACGGCTTGCGCCGCAAGCCCTGCTTATCGCTGTGATGAAGCATTGCCAGGTAGAAGAAGTAAATGCGTCGGCGCGGATCCAGCGCTCGGAGGCTGATCCAGCCCGCGGGAGGCAGGAGGCGTCTTTTCTCGAGCCGCGCGACAATACTTTGCCATCCATCCGCGAGGGCGCGTGATAAACCTTCTTTCGTCCTCCCCACATTTCGGCGCAGCCACTCCCAGGCAAGGATCAGCCAATGGAGAATGGGCGCCTTACGAAGCGCCGCCAGAAGTTCGTCGTGCTGCCGAATGAAGTGCAGGAGCGAAAAGACAATGATCAGGATCAACGATCCCCACAAAAGGATGGACCTGATCAAAATCCATGCCGCGCTGCTCCCCGCGCCCAATGGGGATTCGACCGGCGGAGGTGGCAACTCAGGTGCGGGAGGCAATCCAAAAGGGATCGGCGGGAGTCTGCCAAACAGGAGGAAGGGCAGGCTGAATAATACGGCGACAATGACGACGAGCAAATGCCCGACAAAGAGAACCACACTGAGCAGAAAGCCAAATAACGTTCCCAGGGTGGAGAAAATGCCCAGGCTGTCGCCAGTTGGCAGCAGGCTAACCGCCAGAATCAGCAGGAAAAGAAACAGCAAACTATATAAACCCCAGCGCTTTGCAAGATTATCGGAGGAGATTGGAATGCGTTGGATATTCCAGCGCGTCTGCAATGATATCAAACGCCCCTGTGCGAGCAGAGCCAATCCAAACAGGAAGTAGAGCAGAACGCCTGCTTCTCCTGTCGAGAAACGATTTGGATCCACGCGGAATGAACCGGGACTGCTGGAGAGAATGGCGCCCAGATTAAGGCTCGCCAGGGCGGTCACGAGCACAAGGATAATGCCCAGGTTGAAGATCAAACCCACTAATCGCTGCTGCACCGGTACTACGCCGCTCTGGACAGGGATCGACGCGTCGTGCAGAGCCACTGCCTGATCCAACCCGATTTCATCGAGCAATTCCAGGAATTGTCCCGGCAGGTACCAGGCGAGAATGGCGAGAAACAAAGTAACAACGAACTCCGGGCTGAAGAAACTCTCAAGATCCCCGTGAGCGAAAAGCTGCATGTCGGTCACAAAAGCATCGAGTCCATTCGCATACGACAGCAGCAACCTGACAAATATCACAAGCACGACCCACTGCGCGCCGAAGGTCGCCGCCCACTCCCCGCTGAACAGGACCAGCGATTTGAAACGCGGATACGTGTAGAGCCGGTCGATGAGCACAAGCAGCATCACACCTGCCATGATGCCCGACGGCCAGGCAGGGATGACATTGTGAAGGAGAGCGCTGGCTGCCATGATGACACAAATGAGCATCAGGAACACCAGGATATAACTGATGATTCGAAAGACTCTCTCGTTTCCAAGCGCATTGGACCGGGCTTGCGAATTCATGGATGTTTCGCTTTCTGCGCCCAGATATCCAGATCGCGCTCAGACGCGATCGACACGACCGGTATCCCAAAGAACTTCGCGCGCTGGCGAGCATCCTGGTCTGGAATGTCGCGGCCAGCCAGGATCAGGACTGAATTCTGCCCCCAGCGGCGCGCCTGATAAAGTTCGTCCAGCAAATCATCCCCGGCCCGGCCGGTGATCACGATCAGGGTCGTGCCCCAGGCAAGCTGATAGCGCTGCTGCTGGATCAAAGGGACAAGTGCCGAGTCATCGATCGTTTCGATCCGTGCCAGTGTTTCGAGCAGGCGCATCATGTGGCGTTTGCCCTTGCGCGGCGGGATGGATTGCGGCCGGCTGTCAGCCGCCAGCGGATCGCGACCGTTCACCATCATCCCAACCATTTGTTTTTTGCCAACGATCCAATTGCTGACGGATGCCGCAATGACGATCGCCAGTTCCGTCGCATCGATGCGGCTGCGATAATGATAATCCTCCGCATTGAGGTTCAAAACGACAAATGTTTCGAGGGCGATGGACGGCTCGAACAACTTAACCTGCAGCCGGCCGGCGGAGGCGGAAGACTTCCAATCGATTCTCCGCAAAGAATCACCATACACATAGCCGCGTTTGCCAAAGACCCGCGTCGGATCTTCGAACAGAGGCAGGGTATGACGTAATGCACCCTGCGGCGAAAGCGAGGGGATGTCAAGGGAGGTGAATGGAATGATCCTGGGATAAACCACCAAATGTTCAGCCGGGCTTTTTCCCTGAAGAGATTCGCTCAACCCCAGGATATCGCCGGTGGAGACGGACAGCGGTCCGATCGGATAATAGCCGCGTTTGCGCGCTTCGATAACATACTCGAACTGCGCCTCGGCGCGCGGCCCCAGATTGGTTGCCGTTTGGAAGCTGCGCGGCCCCGCCAGGGCCACCGGCAGGGTCTCGCGCAGTTCGAGCCATGGAAGAGGCAGCCAGCCTTTGTTTTCCAGCTGCAGATGGATTTTGACTTTTTCCCCGAGGAAGGCATGCGTATTAAATCGACGTTTGGCTTTCACCTGCGCCAAAGCCCGATAACACCACCACATCCCGGCCGCCAGCGACCCCACCACCAGATAGATCAATGTCAAAGCAAAATCGCCCCGCATGAAGGATGCAATCAGCAGCAGCACGGCGAGCAGGGTAAGAAATGTGCCAACCATCGTCGCTGCACACTACTTAACTATTCACGCTGCCCAGATCGAGAGGTGTATTCTCGAGGACATCTTCCAGGATCGCGCGCGCGGTCCGTCCGCGCAGTTCCGCCTCCGGCTTGAGAATGAGGCGATGGGAAAGTGTCAACGGCACAAGAATCTTGATATCGTCGGGAAGCACATAGTCACGTCCACGGATGGCTGCCAAAGCCTGTGCCGCCTTCAACAGCGCCAGACTGCCGCGCGGACTGACACCCAGCAATAGATCCGGGTGGTTGCGCGTGGCTTCCGCCAGCCCGACGATATAGTCCTGCAGCGTGGCATCGACAGTCACATCCCAAACCTGTTTTTGCAGGGAGGACAAGGCCTGCCCATCGACGATCTTGCCAATTTTTGTGATCGGGTGTTCCCGCCAGAGATTGACCAGAATCTGGCGTTCATCGGCTCGGGAGGGATAGCCAAGGGAAAGCCGCATCAGAAAACGGTCCAGCTGCGCCTCCGGGAGAGGAAAGGTGCCTTCATATTCAATCGGATTCTGTGTCGCCAGCACCAGGAACGGACGCGGCAGATCACGCGTCACGCCGTCCGCGGTCACCTGCTGTTCCTGCATCGCCTCCAACAGAGCCGCCTGTGTGCGCGGCGTGGCGCGGTTGATCTCATCTGCCAGAAGAATATTGACGAAAATCGGACCGGGCTTGAACTCGAACTCACCGCTCTTCTGATTGAACACCGATACGCCGGTGATGTCGTTCGGCAGCAGATCGGGCGTGCACTGGATGCGTTTAAAGCTTATTCCCAGGCTCGCTGCAATCGAGCGTGCCAGCATCGTCTTGCCGGAGCCAGGCACATCTTCCAGGAGCACATGTCCCTCGCAGAGCAGTGCCACCATAATAAATTCGATTGCCGAACGTTTGCCAACAATGACACGCTCGACATTTTCAATCAGTGGAGCAACAAACTTTCGAACATCTTCCATAGTGCACATCTCTTGGTCCAAAGCGATTTTCACCACCATTATATACTCATCCTGAGGTCAGTCCAGCCTGGCCGAGATCCAGCGGGCAAAAAAGGGCAAACCGCTGATTACGAGGCATGGGGAATTGCGGCACACCAACAAAAATGCAAGCTTAAAGGCTTGCATGGACTATCCGAAACGATAAGTTTCCGTAACGAAGTAATAATGATATGCAACTGTTTATGAAAGTAAAATGAATTTCAGAACCGATAACATCTTTTGCGATGGCGACGGTCACACCGTAGGATGGGTTCAGGATCGGACCAAGGACCCTGGCAGGGGTAAAAGCTTTACGAGTCCTTAAAAGTAGTGTTGATTGTTTCGATTTTCGATACACATCTGTCAGGTAGTGAGCGGGCTTGTGTTTCACCCCAGCTTTTAGAGGTGCAGCAAAGGAAATTAGAGTTAGCTGCGAAGCAAACGCAACCAAAAACCAGGTGCTGACAGGCAGCCCGGAAAGACTGCCTCCAGTACTCGCGTCAGATCTCACCAGCCGACAATTCATGGGAATGTCGGAGTGGCGGAGCACGGCAGAGCGGGCTTTTCCAGACCAGCATATCAGCAACATCAAATTGCAGGGTGTTTTTATTTTTTTCAAACGCAGCGAAAACGTGTAACGTGTGAATTCGGAAATGGAAGGTATTTGTCATGAATCAAATCGAACAAAATGAAGGCTCTGACTCTGCGGATGGAATCCGGGAAATCCTTTATCTGTTCTGGGCCTGGGCCTGGCTGATCGTTCTGGTGGGGATGCTGGCCGGGTTCATCACCTCGATTGTATCGATGCGCACCACCCCCATCTATCAGAGCTCCACCCGTCTCCTGGTCAGCGACCCACCTGCCATGCGCAGCATAGATTATACAGGCATCGTCAACTCACAGACCGTGACGCGCACCTATGCGGAAATGCTGGAGGAACGGCCAGTATTGCAGGGAGTTATCGACCAGTTGAGTTTGCCTACCACACCTGAAGAACTGAAAGAAACGATTTCCGTTGAATTGATCCGCGATACACAGCTGCTGGTGGTCATCGTTGAACACCCCAGTCCTGTGCTTGCAGCCGAAATCGCCAATACGATTGCCAAAGTGTTTACTGATCGCATCAGGGAGCTGCAATCCCAGCGCTATGCAGCCAGCCGGGAAAGCCTAGCACAACAGGTCAGTGACATGGGAAAGCAGATCGAGATGACCAACCAGGCACTTGCCAACGGGATCGAGCCCGATCAGAAAGTACAACTGGAGGCACGCCTGACCGAGTATCAGCGCTTGTACTCCAATCTGGTGACCAATTATGAGCAGGTGCGCCTGGCTGAGGCGCAGACCAGTACCAACGTAGTCGTTTCCGAACCCGCTACTATTCCCACTGTTCCTGTCAGCCCGAAGACGGTCCGCAATACGCTTTTGGCTGTGGCGGCCGGCATGTTGTTTGCTGCCGGAATGGTATTCACTTTCGATACTCTGGACGATACCATCAAGAACCCGGATGAGATCCGCCGGATGTTCGGGCTCTCCATTCTGGGCATGATCGCGCGGCACGAGTCGTTGGATGAAAAACCGATCAGCCTGGTTCAGCCACGCTCACCGGTGTCCGAATCCTTCCGCGCCCTGCGCACCAATACGATTTTTGCAGGCGTGGATAAACCTCTTTACCGCATCCTGGTGACCAGCGCCACCCCCCAGGAAGGGAAAACCACCGTCTCCGCCAACCTGGCGGTGGTATTGGCGCAGGGCGAAAGAAAGGTGGTCGTGATCGATGCGGACTTACGCCGTCCGCAAATCCACCGCAAGTTCGGGCTTTACAACCGTGTGGGACTAAGTAATCTATTCCTCCTGATGCGCCCGCTGGACAGCCTCCCACAGGGAGTGATCCAGTACAGTGCAGCGGCGAAGCTGGCTGTCGTCACTTCGGGCAAGCTGCCGCCCAATCCGGCGGAATTGCTTACATCTCAAAAAATGAGCCAATTCCTTGACATGCTAAGCCAGGAGTATGACATCATCCTGATCGACACACCACCTGTGCTGACTGTAACCGATGCGGCCGCCCTGGCGCCCTGTGTCGACGGTGTCCTGTTGGTGACCATGCCGGGCAAGACCAGGCTAAGGGATTTCCAGCAGGCCTTCGAACAATTACAAACCGTCGGTGCACGTGTGCTGGGCGTAGTGCTGAACGAAGTAGACCAGCGCAATCGGAAATACGGCTATTACTACAATCGCTACTATTCGAAGTATTCGTATTATTACGGGGACAGCGACAGGAAAAAGAGACCGGGCGATCTCATTGGCAAAAAAGTGTCTGCAGGATAAATGATCTTGTAGCAAGTTTATTATGGAGCCAGATACGTTGGAAGCGTTCGTCGTTCAATTTAGAAAATATAAAGAGGACAGAGTAGCCCGCAACTCGTTTTATAGTGTTGTCCAATTTATTGTGCCCACTTTACTGCTTTTGGGTGTAACACCAATTCTCATTCGCTACATGGGCACTGGGCACTATGGACTTTGGATGTTAGCTACTTCCGCGTTGGGATTAATGAGCATAGCAGAATTCGGGTTGAATACGGCTATCGCTAAATTCATAGCTGAATACATGGCGAGCAAAGACACAAACGCCCTAGCGATAGTCGTTTCGGGAGGATTTATTGCTTATGTTTTATTGGGAACAGTACTTGTTATTCCCTTATATGTTTACTCTCCAGCTCTCGCGGAAGTTTTCAAATCATCCGAGACGCTTTCTACGGCACAAATAGGTTCTGTTATCAAGATCATCTCTTTAGGATTGGCGCCTCTTTTGCTGCGCAGCTACGCGATGGCGATCCCGATTGGACTCCAGCGGTTTGAAATACCAGTTGTCATAACCATTGGATATCAGATCCTGAGTTATGCAGCGGCTTTGATCGTGATTTTATTGGGCGGTTCGGTGGCTCTGGTGGTAGGCAGTACCGTTGGTGTGTTATGGATCGCTGCATTTGGCGCTTTGCTCATTGCCTGGCGAATGCTTAAGCCTCTACATCTTCAGTATCTGCAAGTGCTCTCCAGGAAAACCCTGCAAAAATTATTTTCCTTTGCACTGATGTCCGGCATTTCAGGGATTGGCAGCCGGATTTTCAGTTTTGCGGACCGTTTAGCCGTTGGCGCTGTTTTGGGATTAGAGGCAGTGGCTTATTATTCAGTGATTATCAGCGTTGCAGCCAAGATCCTGCAACTCGGCGATGTTCTGGCAAGTGCGCTGATGCCAGCTGTCAGCGCCTGGATGGCCTCGGGAACAATCCGGCGCGCACAGGCATACTTTCTACGAGCCACAGGAGCAGTTCTGGCGATTAATTTTATTGTTGCGAACGTATTACTAGGTCTCTCCGCACCTTTTCTGCGCCTATGGATGGGAGAGCTATTTGCAGATCAGGCTCTCTTGCCATTTCGTATTTTGATCGTAATTTATGCCTTAATTTCCTTAAATGCGCCTGCCTACCATGTTGCAAATGGTATAGGGATTCCCTGGCTCAACGCTTTAGGTTCATTGCTTGGCGGTTCTCTTACCATCGGTTTGATCTTGTGGTTAGGAAATATGTCAGGATTAATGGGAGTGGCTGTAGCAAATGCCGGGTATTTGTTTAATTTTTTGCTAATTATAGTTACTATTGGTTTTTTTCAGTCAAAGATACAGAAGACCAGCCCATAGATAAGCAGATGTACAAGAACACCTTCTTGGACAACGTAAGAATATTTATATCCAGAAATAAACCTGTAAGAAGCATATTGTGTCCATTACTCATTATCAGGTCCTTCTTCCTTAACATTCCGATAAAATGGCAAATGAAGGTCCTTTCAAACCTGTCGGATCTGCTGGCAGGCGATGTGACAATACGAGTTGATGAGTTTGGTGGTGTATTCTCCATGAGCGGCCGTAGCAGTCTTTTTCAGAGACTGAGTATGTATAAATCCTACGAACCTAAATTAGTGGATACCGTAAAACATTTGGTTGACCGGCAGAGAGATGTTATTGACGTAGGAGCGAATATTGGATTTTATACTGTTATGTTCGCGAATCTCATTGATGAGGAGAGAAAAGTACTTGCGATAGAACCAGTGAATAGAGCCTTGCAACGATTACACAACAACATATCAATCAACCGAGTGGGAGAAAAGGTGGTTGTTTTCGAGGGAGGAGTCTCTAATTTACCAGGATCGTTACAAATTAAGTCCATAATCGATCAAGAAGAATACTCTACCTTTGGCACGATGGTTCATCCAGCAACCACAGCCCAAAAAATCATTGCAGAACACGTACAAATAAGCACTATAGATATCCTGGTACAGAAACATTCACTTAGTCCGGGGTTTATAAAGATCGATGTGGAAGGCATGGAGCCACAAGTTGTTCAAGGAATGCAAAAGGTACTCAAAGACCATAGACCAGTCATTGTTATGGAGTGGGATGAATTTATGTTGAAAAGCAATGGCTTTATGCCTTTAGAGATAATTGACTGGCTAACAGGATGTGGCTACAAGGTGGTTGATCCCCTTGCCCCCTCTTTCCCGCCAAGGGGGAACATACTTTGTTTGCCTGTCGAAAGGATTAATGAATGTCTTGTTTTTCTATGAGAATGTCCACATTGGCATTTGGATACAAGTATATGCAAATGTAACAGGACAACCAAAATCTTTCGAAAGACTATTGATAACATCCGAGGATTTAAGCGAGATCAACATTGATACCCAAAAATGTCTACGAGGTTGTTAGAAGATTAACAAGGTCATCCCTGAATTCTATAGGGTTTGATTTAATCCGGACCAGCAAACTAGCAGAATTCAATTTGTGCGGATTAAGGAAAATTCCCATTAAGACAATCATCGATATAGGCGCCAACACAGGTCAGTTTGCGCGCTCGATGAGAGCCCGTTTTCCAGAAGCCAATTTCCTGTGTTTTGAACCTTTACCGGAACCGTACACAATGCTGCAAAATTGGGTGAATAAAACCCCAGACAGGGTACAGTCTTTCAATGTGGCGATCGGCAATCAGGACGGGGAAACACAAATGTTCTTCCATCGTGATTTTAGCCCGTCCTCTTCGCTACTGGCAAACACCGCCATAGGTGAAAAAATATTTCCAGTTACCAAAAACCAAGAACGCGTGACGATAAAGCTATCGACGTTAGATCATGCACTCCAAAATATAAAACTGGAGGACAAAATCCTGATCAAACTCGATGTGCAAGGATATGAGGATCGCGTTCTGGAGGGTGGGGAAGTAACGTTTGGCAAAGCAGCTGCTTGTATTTTGGAGATTTCCCTGGACGACTTGTACGTTGGACAAGCTGATTTCCGAGGACTGTACAACCGGTTAGACCAAATGAATTATCGTTATGCCGGAAACCTTAGCCAAGTATATGCAGAGGATGGGCATGTAATCTATTTGGACTCTGTCTTCGTAAGAAGAGACACAAAAGTCTAGGCGACGAACGCTCTGTACGATGAACAATTATTCCACCTATTCGACATCACGAGTAAATACGATAAACCCATCAAGACAGCATGCCAGAAGGTATTTGCAAAGCGTTGACGTATTCATCTTCCTGGTAGGCGCTTTTTCTTCTTTTTATATCGACCTCATTGGGCAGCTCTACATTAGTGAAATTGTTTTGATTCTACTCTTTCCTTTTCAATTGCTGCGTCGATGGAAAGTGCTGCTGAAAGACCAACTGACACGCAAGATTTTATTCTTTGGCAGCCTATGGTTCGTGAGCCAGGTTTTCACAGACCTGATCCGGGACACGTCTACTAATGATATGTTACGCGGCTGGGCAGGGATCCTGGTTTTACTGGTTACATGTAGTTCACTATACCTCCTGACAAAGAAAAACGTTCAGCGAATTCAGTTCTTGATATTTGGGTATGCTGTTGGAGCTTTAGCTGCACTATATTTCCAGCCACCCCTCTACTTTTCGGAAGAGCCCTGGAAGTTTGGGCTCGGTTATCCCATAACACTCTTAGTACTATTGTTTATCTCATACACGAGCGGTGCGAAGTTAAGAAATCTAAGCAAATGGATGCTGCCATTATTGATTATAGGCGGCTTATTCATCTACTTGAATGCCCGCTCATTAGGTGCAATGATCATACTAACTGCGATAGTCATATGGCTGCGCAATCGCAAATTTGGTAAAGTAATCTTAACACATCTAGGTGTCCGAAATGCCCTTGCCGGTGGACTGCTGCTTGGATTGACAATTTGGGGTCTGATTAGCATTTATGGCTATGCAGCCCAAAATGGTTACCTGGGTGATGAAGCCCAATGGAAATATGTCCGCCAAAGTAGCGGTCGATTTGGTCTGCTTTTAGGGGGCAGGAGCGAGATTTTTGCCTCTGTAATAGCTGTTCGAGATTCCCCTGTGATCGGCTATGGTTCCTGGGCAAAAGGTCCGGCGTACCGGATGTTTTTATATAGGGTAATCGATTTGGGCTATGAGCGTTCCCAGGAAGAAATGTCTCGATATATTAACCAATCCGATTTAATCCCTGCGCACTCACATGTTTTCCAGTCCTGGATTTGGGCCGGGATTCTAGGGGCAATATTCTGGCTTGTCATTTTTGGGATTGTCATTCAGGTATTAATCCAAAGCAATCGCTATATCAATATCTTGTATACCTTTGTGATTTTTATGAGCGTCTGTTCCATCTGGGACATCTTCTTCTCCCCCTTCGGTTCGGTGATGCGCCTGCGCTGGGCAATCCAATTCATTGTCTTTTTGGCCGCCATGTCTTATGCCGCCCAAGTACAGGCAGGCCCAGAGAGGCGACAAGAGCCGGGGACAAGACAATCATGAAGGTTACGATTGTAACGATTTCCTATAATCAGGCCGTTTTTTTAGAAAAAACCATTCTTTCGGTATTATCCCAAGATTATACTAATATCGAGTACATCGTTGTCGACCCGGGCAGCACGGATGGTAGCCGAGAACTGATTGCGAAATATCGCAAAAAAATCGATCAAATTATTTTCGAGCCTGATAATGGTCCAGCCGATGGGCTAAACAAAGGGTTTCATGCCGCCACTGGCGATATTTTCGGCTATTTGAATTCGGATGACATACTTTTGCCTAACGCAGTCTCACAAATCGTGCAAGCTTTTCATAAAGCATCCAAGGTGTCTGTTATCAGTGGTCATGGGATGATGATCGATGCAAACGGGTATGCGCTTAAACGAGTCTATTCTCATCGCTTCAACTTGAAGACATACGCCTATGGCGCCTGCGTGCTCGTGCAACCTGCATCCTTCTTTGGAAGAGATCAGTTTTTCCAGGTTGGAGGATTTAACTCCCTCAATCACGTAAGTTGGGACGGCGAATTATGGGTTGATCTGGCATTAAAAGGTGCAAAGTTTAGCCGTATTCATTCCTGCCTAGCCGGTTTTCGTGTCCACAGGAATTCCATAACCGGTTCCGGAAAATTTGAGGCTGAAATTCAAAAACAGCATGCACGAATATGTCAAAAAACTGGCATTGATCCCCGAAGCAACCTCAGGCGCAAGGTCATCTGGGCGCTCCATCGATTGTCCGATCCAAAAACAACAGCCGCGCGTATGTTTGATGGATTAAGGAATAGACATTTAATGGAGAGCTTTCCTCCTGACGGAACATTGGCCGCCTAATCAGGCCATCAGTACCTGGAAGAGCGAAGAGTCGGTTTCTCTGGTCGACGATTGAGCTATGCGCATCCTTTTCATTACACCCTTTTATTATCCTGCGACGTACTGGGGAGGGCCCATCTACTCGCTGTATGGACGCAATGGTGCCATCGCCGCAATGCCGGATGTGCAGCTTAAAGTCCTTACGACGGATGCGGCTGGTCCCAAAAAAGAAGATCGACTGGAAATCCACACCGTAGATTGCGACACTCTTTTCCCTAACTATGCGGTCGGGTTTTGCCGCCGGGATGCAGGGCATTCTGCTTCGTTGGAGTTACTACTAAAGTTGCCAGCCCTGATCCGTTGGTCGGATGTTGTACATCTCGCTTTCATCTATAGTTTTCCAACAATCCCCACCCTGCTGCTCTCTAGAATCTGGCATAAACCTCTAGTGTGGTCCCTGCATGGGGCGCTCCTGCGTGACCAAAAGTTTCCCAAAGCCCAACGCAGGAATTTGAAGCGTCTATGGATGGGTATTTGTAATGCGATGGTCCAATCTCACCGCGTGACATTGCATGTTACTTCAGAGGAAGAAAAATCTGCCTCAGCCGCTCGCATCCCCAACGCAAAGGTGAGAGTGATACGACACTGTGTGGAAACTCCCGCGACCCTGCCCGAAAGAGAGTACCTGCCGGAAGGGAGGATGCGACTGCTTTTCCTTGGACGATTAGATCCAGTAAAAGGTCTAGAAAACCTTTTGGAGGCAATGAAACAGATAGATGATCCATCAATTACCTTGTCAATTTGTGGTGATGGAGATGCTCAATATGTATCAAGCTTGAAACAGTATATTCGTCGTTTGGGTTTGCTTGACAATTATGTTCATTTTCTCGGTCAAGTAGATGGTATTTTCAAAACAAATGCATTTCTGAGTTCAGATGTAAGTATTCTCCCTTCTTATTCAGAAAATTTTGGTATGGCTGTTGCGGAATCTTTAGCGCATGGAGTACCAGTAATTGTGAGCAGCGGTACGCCTTGGAAGTCCGTCGAGGACAGACAATGCGGACTGTGGGTTGACAATAGCCCGGAATCTTTGGCATGTGCAATACGATCTATTCGCCAAATGAAACTGGCGGATATGGGCAGAAGAGGCTGGGAATGGATGAAGAAGGATTTCAGTTGGGCTTCTGTTGGGGCTGAAATGCTGGGAATCTACAAGGATGGATGAGCGAGCCAGGTATCAAAGACTGGACACATTCCGCTTGCCAGGCAATTTTCGCGGACGCCCGGCCTTTGGCGTCGAACTCTGGTGGATCGTTCAGGCGACGCTCTTTGCCTGGTCACCGCAATTTCTTTATGGCTGGCGGCGCTTTCTACTTCGCCTCTTCGGTGCCAGGATCGGCAAGAGAGTGCTCATTCGGCCCAGCGCGAAGGTCACATATCCATGGAAAGTATCGGTTGGTGATTTCTCTTGGATTGGTGACGATGTGGTGCTCTATTCTTTGGGGGAGATAAGAATCGGAGCCAATACGGTCATTTCTCAGAAGTCTTACATCTGCACCGGGAGCCATGATTTCAATAGTATGTCTTTTGATATATTTTCCCAACCGGTCGAGATTGGAAATGAAGTCTGGATTGCAACCGATGTCTTTATTGCGCCTGGGACCTGCATAGGAAACGGTACTATCGTTGGCGCGAGAAGCACAGTGCTGCACAACCTGCCTCCCGGGAAAATATGTTATGGCAATCCCGCCAGGGTCGTTAAAGATCGTCCAATATCCGCGCCATGACAAGAATACTGATTGTGGGATTGAATTTTCATCCTGAATTAACCGGCATCGGCAAATATACAGGTGAGCTGGCAGCGTACCTGAGCGAAGCCGGTCATCAGGTCCGCGTGATCACCACGCCGCCTTACTACCCTTATTGGAAGGTACAGCCGGGTTATCGCTGGTGGAAATATCGGCGCGAATCCTGGTCGGGGGCGGAAGTTTATCGCTGCCCGCTCTGGGTGCCGCGCAATCCTTCCGGGATCAAGCGCATTCTCCACCTGTTATCCTTTGCCTTTTCCAGCCTGCCGCTCCTGTTTGCGCAGATCGTTTGGGGTCCACAAATTGTTCTGTGCATTGCGCCCTCCCTACTTTCGGCTCCATTCGCGCTGCTGGCAGCGCGCCTGAGCAGTGCCAGGGCCTGGCTGCATATCCAGGATTTCGAACTAGAGGCAGCCACACGCCTGGGTATGCTCGGCTCCGGTCATGGCCTGACGGGATTGGCTGCCTGCGGGGAGATGTGGCTGCTGCAGGCATTTGACCGGGTCTCGACCATCTCTCAGCGCATGCTGGCGCGCCTGGAACAAAAAGGCGTTCGGCCCGAACGGGCCTGCCTCTTCCCGAACTGGATCGACACAACCGCGGTCTTCCCGCTTCCGGATTCACCAGAATCCCTGCGAAAGAGTTTCGACATTCCCGAGAATAAGATCATTGTCCTGTATGCAGGGAACATGGGAAACAAACAGGGGCTGGAAATCCTGATCGAGGCCGCCAGCGGGCTTCTGGCAAATGCTGGTATCCATTTTGTCTTATGCGGAGAAGGGAGCGCGAGGGCGGATCTGGAGCACGCGGCCGAGGGAGTGCGGAATATCCAGTTCCTGCCGCTACAGCCGCCAGACAAGTTTAATCAACTGCTGAACGCCGCTGATATTCATATCCTGCCGCAGAGAGCGGATGCGGCGGACCTGGTCATGCCATCCAAACTGCTGGGGATGCTGGCAAGCGGCAAGGCAGTCATTGCGACTGCAAACCCGGACACTGAAATCGGAGCTGTGGCAGGCGAGACAGGAGTCCTCATACCGCCGGGTAATCCGTCAGCCGTACGGGGAGCGGCCCTCGGGTTGGCAAGATCTCCTCAAACGCGCGCACGCCTGGGGCAGAAAGGGCGGACGTTTGTCTGCAAAAAATGGGACAAGCAGCAAGTCCTGGCGGACTTCGAACTGCGCTTACGAGAGCTTGTCCTGGCAAAACATTCCTGTTCAAGACAACTTGAACAGGAATAGCTTTTGATACCAACAGAGCAATCAATGGCGACAGAAAGCTTTACTGCCAATCAAAAACGGGCTGCCGACCTAAAAATAATTACCCTGAAGAGCCGCTGGACGATCTTCGAAGGTCATATCCGGCTTTGGATGATTGGCTGTTTGATCCTGGCAGACTTGTGCAGTCTGTCGTTGGCAATTTTTGTTGCTTCCCAAATACGGCAACTGCCCGGGATCATCATCGACCCTTCTTATATCGAGATTTTTAGCCTGTTCGCTCTCACTCTTCTAATCATGTTCGCTCGCAATGGTCTATATCCGGGTGTGGGACTAAACTCTGTTGACGAGCTGCAAAAGATCGTTTCCAGCACCAGTATTACCTTCCTGGTCATGCTCGGCATCACATTCATGCTCAAAACGACACAGTACTACTCGCGGCTGATATTAATAATTACCTGGCTGTTGGCTCTGGTCTTCATTCCCGCGGGCCATTACATCATGCGCAAGCTGTTGATCCGTTTACAGGTATGGGGGGAGCCGGTTGTAATTATCGGTCACACCAGAAAAGTCCAGCCGCTGGCGGAACATTTCAAGGCAAACCCTCAACTTGGCCTGCGACCGATGGCAGTGCTGCGAAGCGACCTATGCAAAAGCTGTACTCCGAGCGACCATACCTCAGACTCGATCTGTGCGATCAAAACGCAGGCGCATGGCTTATCGTTGGAAACTGCCCTTGTCTTAATCGAAGACCTGAACGAGATCGACCAACTGGTGGAACGTTTCCGAACCATCTTCCACCGCGTGATCCTGATCAAGGACAAAAACGGTCGGTACGGGTTGAACGGCCTCGAGTTTCTGGATTTTTCAAACGTAATGGGACTGCAGGTGAAGAATAACCTGCTCAACCCATGGTCGCAGGTGCTCAAGCGCGCGATCGACATGTTCGCATCCCTTTTGGGTATAGTGTTTCTAACTCCAATTCTGGGGTTGATCGCACTATGGATCAAGCTTGACACGCCCGGTGGCGTTTTCTATCGCCAGGTGCGCCTGGGCCGCAACGGGCAGGCATTCCATATGCTCAAATTCCGTACCATGTATAAGAATGCCGATCAAGTATTGAGCGAGAAGTTAACCCGCGACTCAGCTTTGAAAAAGGAATGGGACAATTATCAGAAACTGAAGGATGATCCACGCATCACGCGGGTGGGGAAATTCCTGCGCAAGTTCAGCCTGGATGAGTTGCCGCAGTTATGTAATGTTGTCAGGGCCGAGATGAGCCTGGTAGGTCCGCGGCCCATGATGCTCCATCAGCGTGATCTATATGGAGAGGCTTTTGGAAACTATGTCCAGGTAGCGCCGGGCATCACAGGTCTGTGGCAGGTCTCCGGGCGGAACCAGACCACCTTCACCCGCCGCGCCGAGTTGGATAACGAATATATTCAGTGCTGGTCGGTCTGGCTGGATATCTATATTCTGCTCAAAACGGTCAAGGTCGTATTCGGGCAGAAGGGCGCCTATTAACAAAATGATGGATTTCCTGCCCAAGCGCTCCCAGAGATGCAATAGTTGGAACGGCAGGAAAGCAGCTCCATAACGAGGTTTTCCAAAGAAGGAGACACACTATGAAAACCAAAAATTTAGCTGGGCTGGTTTTGTCGGGACTGGTCATTCTGGGCATATTAGGTGTGACGGTCTGGGCCGTCAAAGCGTATCAAACGCCTCTGGGACCTGCTTTGCAAATTTCCACTCCCACACCCATCCCATTCATCAATCAGATGGTCCAGGAGAGCATCCCGATCAATAACCAGGCTGCTCCAACAGCCATTCCGATCAATACTCAGATGATCCCAACCACAGTGCCAACTGCAGTTCCTACCATTGCCCCGGTGGGTGTCTGCGGCGAGACGGCGGCCTGGAACATACTGATCCTTGGTTCGGATGCTGCCGATATGCGCGGTAAAAAAGGCTCCGACCTGACCCGTATGGCCCGAGTAGACTTCCTCAACAGGAAGGTGACTGTCTATTCATTCTCGCGTGATCTTTGGGTAGATACAGCCGGGCTCAATCTGAGCTATCCCACCATCAATGCAGCCCCGCTTGGCAGGGTTTTTTACGAAGCCCGTATCCGTTCCACCAGCCTGAATGTAAAAACTGCGATGGTCGACGGCACACAGACGACTGCGCGCGTGCTCGCAAGGAACTTCCTGATCAGCACCGATCATTATGTCACCATCGACCTGGCACAGATCCCGGCTATGGTGGATGCGATTGGCGGAGTGCCGATCAACATCCCGGTCACGATCACCGACCCCTGGATCGGCACCGTTATTCCAGCCGGGCAGCAAACCCTCAATGGCACACAGTTCATTGCTTATGCCCGTGCAATACCAGACTCGGATTTTGGGCGTATAGAACGCAATAACCTGCTGCTGAAGGCACTGCAACAAAGATTGCTCGACCCGGGCATGTGGGCAAGGATCCCGCAGCTGTATGTGCAGTTCAACGGTGTGATCGCCACTGATCTGAGCCCCGAGCAGATCAATCACCTGGCTTGCCTGTTGAAGGAAGTTCCGCCAGAGGCAATCCTCCAGGATGGGGTCAAACAGGAATGGACTTCGCCCGGTCCACAGCCAGGTTCATTACTTTGGAACAAAACCACTGTCATCAACCGGCTGAAAGAATTGGGCTTGATCCCGTAAAACCGCGGAATAGTAGTAAGATGCCGTCCATCCTGTTTGTCTGTACTGCCAACCAGTTTCGGTCTCCCATTGCCGCTGCCTGCCTGTTGAAAAGCATTAAACAGGAAGACACAGAGAGAAATTGGATCGTGGAAAGTGCGGGGACATGGACAAAAGATGGTCTGCGTGTACCTGGTACTGCTTTACAGATTGCAGAGCGACTCGGCCTGGATCGGCTCGACAGGCATCGTTCACGCCAGATTAACCAGAGACTCCTTGGCAACTTCGACCTGATCATCGTCATGGAAATCAGTCACAAGGAGGCAATCCGAAGTGAATTTCCATCGGTTTATGGCCGGGTATATCTGCTTTCTGAAATTGTCGATGATCTTTTTTACGACATACCTGATCCCACCAATTCTGCTATCAGCACAACCGACATTGGACGCGAATTATATACACTGATCACCAAAGGCAAGGAAAAAATTCTCCACCTGGCAGAGACACTGCACAAATCGAAGCCAGCGGAGCGCGAAAGTGAGACGAGTCGTTACCCCTGAATGACTACCAATCAGGCGCTGAAAAATCGAATATAAAAGGCACATAATACGATGCATGCAAAACCCCTTGATGGCTGAAAAGTCTCAAGGGGTTTTGTTGTTTATCTTTCGCAGCTGACGAAGGCTAAGATGACAGGCCTGCGCCTCTATCTACACGTCAATTTTTGACCGCTGGCAACCTGCTTCAGGTCATGGTTGTGGGGCAGCGACGACCAGGTTGTGGGAAATCACCCGATGACTTCAGCGACGACCGCCTCGAGACCCTTGGTGATCGGATGATCCGGGTATTTGAGGGCGAAGATGCCTGATGAAGCCAGTGTCATCATTTCGTCCGCGTGCGGGAGCACCGCCATGACCTTGACATTATAGGTTTGCTCGACGCGGGTGCGGACGTCATCGAAGTCGAAGGCTTGCGGCGTCTTATTGACGATCATCAACATCTTGGGGACATCGAGTTTGCGCGCCACATCCACCGTCACGGCCGTGCCCTGGTAATCCTGCTGGTCAGGGCGCATAATGACGATCAGCGCGTCGGAGATGGCGATGGAAAGCAGCGTCTCTTCGTTCAGGCCGGGGTGTGTGTCGATCAACAAATAATCGAGGTCCATCTGGCTGACGATGTCGCGAAAACCATCATTCAACAGCCCGACGTCATAGCCTTCGCGCAGGATGCGGGCGATCTCACCAGCCTTGATGCTGGAGGGGATCAGGAAAACCTGCCCTTTCACCTGTGTACCGAGATGGCCGGTTACGTCGTGTGCGGCTTCCTTGATCCCACACTTGCCCCACAGATAATCGTTGAGCGAATGCACCATCTCGGATTCATCGAGATTGAACAGGATGTGAATGCCTGGCGATTGGATGTCGGTGTCCACGACGCCGACCCGCGCTCCACCCACCGCCAGCAGGGAAGCCAGGTTTGCCGTGGTATTGGATTTTCCCGTCCCGCCGCGGAACGAATGAACCGAAAGAATTTTCGACATATTTCCTCTCTATCTGCAAAGGTGACCGTGAGTGTTGAATTGATTATAGCCTAACTATTTTGAAATTCACTTTGCAGAATTTTATGTTATAGTGTCACTGGGTGATGCATTTCTCAACTAACGAAACCGATAGGACTGCACCAACCCGTTTCTACGCCCTCCAGCAACTAACATTACGGAACGCATCTCCATGACTGTTCAGACCGCCGAAAACGACGAACTCCTGATCCAACAGTTCAAAGACGGCAATTCGAACGCCTTCAATGAGCTTTATCAGCGTCACCTTCCCGGTGTGTACAAACGTGTTCGCTATATGGTCCCGGAACAGGACGTGGAGGACACCACCCAGGAAGTCTTCATCGCGGCGCTCAAATCGCTGCCATCGTTCCGAGGTGAATCCCAATTTAGCACATGGCTTCGCACCTTGACAAACCACAAAATCGCTGAATATTACCGCAAATGCAATCGCAAACGCGAAGCCCCCAGGGCTTCGTATGATGATGCCCGCGATCACAGCGACGGTAGTACAGTCAAAAAGATGGAAGAATGCATCGCCCTGCGCAGGGCGCTCCAGCAAATTCCCGCCCCCTATCAGGAAGTGATCCTGATGCGCTTTGTGGAAGGTCTGCAATTCAGCGAAATCGCTGATCTACATGGACAGCATTTGGAAGCCACCAAATCACTTTTCCGGCGCGCGGTCTCCGCCCTGCGCGACCAACTGGACAAATGAAGATGAGTCAACCAAATCCAAACAACCCTACCCCGGATGACCTGCTGGCTGACTTCACGGACCGCGTCCTGGATGGAAAAACCTCCGTCCCCGCCTCTCCCGCAGACGCTGAATTGCGCGGCCTCGAGGAAACGATCCTGCGTCTCAAGCAGACCCTTCCCCAGGGAGCCCCGGACGAAAAAACGCTCAGGCGCCTGCAAGCCGACTTCAGGGTCCGTGTTCGGAAGGCCGATTCGCCAACCATACCCGCGTGGCGGCTCGCGCGGCCCCGCCAGCGCCTGGTCCTGACGTTTGCAGCCGTCGCCCTGGCGGTGCTCCTGATTGCCTTCCCATTCCTGCCTCCGGTCAGCGGCTCCGTGGAAGGGACCGCCGGATTGCAGCCTCAGGATGTAGTCCTCTTGGCTGGCGTTTTATGTGTAATCGTTTTACTGATCTGGGTGAGACGCCGCAAATAGAGGCAGCATTTTCATATGATCTCAGCCATTGCTTTCATCGTAGCAGCACTGATCCCGATGAGCTTTCTGTTTGTACTGAAATCCTTTGACTTTTATCAGACAGGCAGCGCGAAATTTATCGTTTACAGCGGCGCCTGGGGGATCCTGTCATACTTTTCTGCGGCGCAAATCAACCCGGCACTGGTCGAGCATGATGTTTTCAGTACAGACACGGTTGTGAGATTTGCCGCGCCGGTGATCGAAGAGATTCTCAAAGGCCTGATCCTCATTTATTTGATCCGACATCCCGATTTCAAATATTTCCTCGACGGAGCCATTTACGGTTTCGCCTCCGGCATTGGCTTTGCCATTTTCGAAAACTTCGAATATATCTCGGCGCATCCCTCCACGGCCCTGATCCTTGCGATCTCGCGTGTCCTTTCGACGAATTTGATCCACGCCACCGGCAGCGCCCTGATTGGGATCGCGCTCGGCCTGGCGCGCTTCAATCGCTCCCGTCTTTTACGGGCATCCTACCTGGTCAGCGGCGCGGGGCTGGCGATCGCCATCCATAGCGGATTCAACAACATGGTCAACGCGGGAGCCGCCCTGGTCTTTGCGCTCGCAGCCGGCCTGGGCGGGGCAGGCATCATCGCGGCGGCGGCCCTGCGCGGTCTCAAGGATGAGAAGGGCTGGGTGCACGAGAACATCGGTTTGACGCAAGGCGTTACGACCGGCGAAGCCTCCGTCGTCCAGCGCCTGAACGACGTGGACGAACTCCTCGCCCCGCTGGCAAAACGCTTCGGGGAGGACAAGGCTTTGCAGATCGAGAAGTTCCTCTTTATGCAGGCCCAGCTCGCCATCCAGGGCAAGATGCTCGAAAAGATGCAGGATGAAAAGATGCGCCTCGCCATCCGGGCTCAGATCAGGGAACTGGACCAAAAGATGAACAAGGAACGCAAGGCGGTGGGCGCCTATTGCATGTTGTACCTGCGCAATATTTTCCCCGCCAGCGACACACAGCTTTGGAACCTGCTTCAGCAGCGCGTGACCCGCAGCAAAGGCGAAGCCGGAACCGGCCTATGGATGACGCTGGACCAGCGTATGAAGCCCAAACCGGCCATCGAGAAACAGGACTGATATGGCAGAAGATATTGCAGCCCAATTAAAGAACTGCTTTTTATTCAAGGGCCTGTCCGACGAAGCCCTGGCAGCCGTCGCGCAAAAAGCCAGTACGCATACTCTCGCTGAAGGCGATGTGCTGATGCGGCGCGGCGAGACCGGTGATTCGTTGTTCATGGTCAATGAAGGCTGGTTCAAGATCGTGACGGAAGATGCCCAGGGCGATGAATTGATCATCAATAAAACTGCTCCCGGGGAAACCATCGGCGAGATGGCGCTGCTGGATGAAGCGCCGCGTTCCGCCAGCGCGATCGCTCTGACCCCAGCCAGGGTTCTGGAATTGAAAAAGGATGCGTTCTACGAAATCCTCGACCAGCGCCCCGATGTGGCTCTGACCATCATCCGCGGCCTTTCCTCGCGTTTGCGTTTTTCGACCACATACATCCAGAAAGCCATCGACTGGAGTCAAAAGATCGCGGCGGGAGATTACGAATTCATCGAGAACACCCAGCAGGCACTCAGGAAGACAGAGAGCGATGACGACAAGGCCGCCCAGCTTCTGTCCGCATTTTTCCAAATGGTGAGAAGCGTGAAAGCGCGTGAAAACGACCTGAAAGAACAACTGGAACGGCTGACGCTCGAAATCGATGAGGCGCGCCGCAAGCAGGAATTCGAAGATATTGTCGGCACCGACTTCTATGCCAATCTGAAGGAGCGGGCGAAACGACTGCGCGCTCAACGGGCGGCATCCCAAGACGAAGAATAATCGGAGGAAATATGGCGAACAGAAAGATCGTATCCATTCATTCGTTCCGCGGCGGGACGGGAAAATCGAACACGACAGCCAACCTCGCATCGCAGGTCGCCCTGGCAGGCAAACGCGTTGGCATCGTGGATACCGACATTCAATCTCCAGGCATCCATGTGCTGTTTGGACTTGATGAGACCAAAATGGGCAAAACCATCAACGACTTCCTGCATGGCAAGTGCCCGGTCAGCGAGGTGGCATTCAACATTGGTGAAAGGGCTCTGGATTCAGAGGGGCGTGCGAAGCTGGCTGGCATGAACTTGTGGCTCTTCCCATCCTCCATCCGCGGACGCGAGATCAGCCAGATCCTGCGCGAAGGCTACGATGTCAATCTTCTGAACGAGGGTTTCCAGACCATCCTCAAGGAACTGCAGCTCGATTATCTTTTCATCGATACGCATCCGGGCTTGAACGAAGAGACTCTCCTTTCCATCGCGATTTCGGATATCCTGATCATCGTCCTGCGCCCTGATAATCAGGACTTTCAGGGTACCGCGGTCACCGTGGACATTGCCCGCAGTCTCGACGTTCCCAATTTGATCCTGATGGTAAACAAAGCCCTGCCTAAATATGATTTTGCCGATCTCAGGAAACAGGTGGAGAATAAATTCCATGCACCAGTCGCGGGCGTCCTGCCGCTATCATTCGACCTTGCGGATAACGGCAGCAAGGATATCTTTTCGCTTCAGCATCCGGATCATGAATGGTCGAAAGCGTTGCGCGAGGTTGCTGAGACGGTGCTGGCGATTAAATAGGGTAGCCCCATGAAATGCTGGCATTGTGAAGAACCCGCTCGCGCCGCCTGCTCCTTCTGCGGGCGTTTTGTCTGCAAAGATCATGCCAATACCATGTCCACGTTTCTGACGATGTTCGTCGGCGCGAACAACACGCCCAAAGGTCTGGCTGTCGCCAATGTCATCTGGTGTGGGGAATGCGAACCTCAACCAGAACCGATCTCCATGCCCGAGCTGTACTAAGTGAGGCGCTTATGCCCGGCATATTTGACCGCTTGCAAAAAGAATTAGAAAATAAAGGAGGCGAAGGCGGCATTACCGCTCTTGACCTGGCCGACCTGCCCCCGACTCTGCGAAAGATCATGCGCTTGATGCTGCGGGAGCTGCAGTTGAACTATCCGCAATTGACAGAGACTATCGCTGCTCTTCCGGAGGCAGAACGGCTTTCGGGCAAAGAACTGGATGAGGCGCTCGACGTCCTGACGGCACAGGGCTGGCTGATCCGGATCGGCCAGGGCGAGAAGGCCATCTACAAGGTCAACCTGCGCCGAAAAGCGGGGAGCAAGCTTGCCAGCGGCGTCTGGAATACATTGGACGAAAAATTGAAAGGGAAATTACCCGACGATTCGACGACCGACGCGCCTCCACCCAAAGAAGAATAGCCTCGGAACAAACCATTTGGGACACGGACTTCACGGAGAGCACGGAATCCGTTAAAAAACGGAAAATCCGTCCAATCCGTGTGATCCGTGTCCCAAAAAGTGCTTATCCCCAAATTCGCGTTAACTTATTCCTTTTTCCCGGTCAACTCGAAAATTGGCATCTCTGCGCTCTTGCCCTTCAATGCCACCATTCCCAGCGACTCGGTCGCGAATGCTGAAGAGAGCGCAGAGTGCACTTTTCCGCTCAGGATGATCTGATCCTTGCTGGCCTTGTTCATCAACCGGGCTGCGGTATTGACTGTGTCGCTCAGCACGTTGTACTCGCGGCGGCCGCGCGGTTCGCCGATTTCACCCACAAAGACTGCGCCCTGGTTGATACCGATCTGGCAGGTGATCTCGGGCTGCAGGCCACCCACCGTCGGCGGCTTGATGGCGCGCACAACCTCCCGAATGGCAAGCGCCGCCTCCGCCGCGCGCGCCGGATCATTGGTATGGGCGGTGGGCACACCGAAATAGATCAGGATGTCCGAACCGGACAGGTGGTAGGTGACCTTCTTTAAGACTCCGCCGCGCGCTTCGACCGCTGCATTGATCAAGGCAAAGGCGCGCGAAAAGCTGTTGACCACTTTTATTTCCTCCCCCGGCAGGGCGCGGTCGACTGTTTCGGGCAGCCCAATGAAATTGACGAACATCACGGTGGGCTCGGGAAAGTCCGGCGGGATGTTCCGCTGCGCGGCACTTTCCACCAGCAGATTCAAAATCGGCGCGGGGATGAAACTTGCCATCGGTTCGATGGACTTGAGGATGCCCTCGATCTCGTTGAGCAGACCTGCAACGCCGCGCTCGAACAGGACGCTGCTGGTCGTCCGGCGGCGCGGCGTGATCTCATATTCACCCAACTGCTCATCGGTCAGGTCATCCACGACCAGCATATAACCGGGCTTGCCCTGCTCGAAATGAAAGTGTTCCTGCACGCGTTCGAAGGCTTTCAGAGAAAGATTGACGCGCCCATTCATGCCGTTGGACTCCGTCAGCTTGGCCTGCTGAACAGCCGTGCCCAGCATGACATGCTCCATGCGGCGGGGCGTCCCAATGTCGGCTGTGAGAAAGCGGCCGGAATGGATGCCGATGCGCATCTGAAGCTGCTGCGTGCCGGTGGGAGTCTCGATCTGAGAAAATTCCTTCATGGCGCGCTGCATCCGCAGCCCGGCGCGCACCGCCTGAAGCGCATCGTTGCGACGATCCATTTCCGGGAAAAAGACAAAGAGGGCATCGCCGGTGAATTCCAACAGGTCGCCGCCCGACTTGCTGATGGTCTCGATCATGGTGGCGAAATACGCGTTGAGGACTTTAAGCAGGGATGCCGCGCCGAGGCGTCCCTGTGAAGCATTGGCTTCCATGAGACGGGTGAAGCCGGCCAGGTCGGTGAACATCAAAGTACCGCGCTGCCAGTCATAGCGAACTTCCCCTGGCTGAGGCGGGCTCTCGGCAATCTGCCGCGAGGAGTAATCGTGCAGGATGCGCTGAAGCGTCCGCAAATGTTCGAAGACCCGTTCGAGCATCGTTGGCGAGGGATCCACCCAGACGGAAGCATATAAGTCGGCTGGCAGGAGCAGGCGCAAACGAGCTTCAATGGACGACAAAGGGGAGGCTGACGGCATAGAAATATCCTTGTGATTTGGACAGGCTACTTATTCTGGCGCTGCGCCCGCATCTGCCGGGCTTTATTCTGCAGTTCCCGGAAATAATCGGTATCGGTGATTTCAGCCACCTGCAGGGCGCGGTGGTGCTCGTCGATCTCGATGCGAAGTTTGGCAATCTCCGCGCGCAATTTTGCTTCGCGGATATAGCCGTCCAGCGCGGCGGACGCCAAAAGCACCAGCATATCAAGCACGTTGTCCGAAGCAAACGGGATGATCGCGCCAGTCTCAGGATCCCTGGCGTTGATCAATTGCAGCACGCCAATGACTCCCTGGTCGTGGCCTTCCAGCGGGATGGTCAAAAAGGATTTGGAGCGATAGCCTGTGTTTTGGTCGAATGACCTTGGACCTGAAAAATCAAACCCTGCGCTGGTTTCATAGGCATCGGCAACGGCGACCTTTTGGCGCGTCAAGGCAGCATACGTGGCAATGCTGGAGCGATTCTCCGAGCCATCGGCGTGATAGAGAAGCAAAGGCTTGAATGTGATTTTATTCCCACTCGTCCCGCCCATGTTGATGTTCAACGTCCCGTTGCGGACGATCACAAACTCGAGCGTATTATCTTTAAGCAGATAGAGCGTCCCGGCATCGGCGCCGGTCACGTCCTGCGCCTCGATCACCAGTGACTCAAGCAAGCGGTTGAAATCCTTTTCGGCGGAGAGTGCAACGCCAATGGGAATCACCTTTCCCAACAGCCGCAATTGCTTATAGCGGAAAGCGACGTCGCGTCCCATTGCATCCACGACGCGCGCCAACTGCCCGACCTCGTCCGTCCGGCGGACCAGTTCAGCCAAAGAAGCCGGGTTGTATTCTCCCTGGCCCACTGCCTCGACTGCCTGCCTGATGCGCTTCAATGAAAATTGTTCCTCATCATCGAATCTGCTGTGCGAACCTGCCGTTGGTTATTATATCAACCAACGGCAGGTTCGAAAGATTCGGCTCGGGAAATCCGTTATTTCTCGTTATCTTTATCTTTATCTGTAGTCGGCTCATCCTTGAAGCGACTGCGCATGTCCTGAACCTTCGCGCGCAGATCCTGGAAGAAATCACTTTCCACGATTTCCTGCACCTGGGTTTCCAGTTTCGAGCGGTCGATCATGATTTCCAACTGTGCCACGCGGGCGCGCAGGGATTTTTCGCGTTCCGCCACTTTATCGACCATGGCGTGGAAGATACGGGTCAGGGTATCGATTTCATCGCGGAACGACCCGATTTTGCCAACTCGACTCCATTCCTGATCGTATTCCCCATCTCCAATATCGGTTGCAATCTCCGCCAGCGACACGATCGGGCGCGTCATCAAACCCGAGAACCAGTACACAAGCAGGAAGATCAGAACATAGCTCAGCACAAAGGCGATCGCCCCGCTGACGAGGATCCCCTGTCTGACCTGCTTCACGTAATCAGCAGAAATATCGACGCCGATCGCTCCGACATTGTGGCCATTCGCGTCGGTGATTGGTTGATAGGTTGTGATCCAACTGCCAAACGAATCCGTATAAACATTCCAGCGGTCAACACGGTGAATCAATCCCTCTGCGATCTGGGTTTTGCCCTGGGAGTTGTAAAGCTCGCAGAACTTAAAACCACCGCGCGGCTCGCGAAAATATCCGGTGCTTCCAATCGCGACAATGTCTCCCGCGCCGGGTCCTTTCACATACGTGTAGATACGAGTGTTGGGCGCGATCTGCTGAACCGTATAGAGCCAGTTAACATGTTCCATGTAAAGCGGATTGTCTTCGGGATAATATCCTTCCGCTTTACCACTGGACGGCGAACAATTTGGATCGGTGGTACTCTCCTCCTCGTATAACTTGACAAAACCGTCTATATCCATCACCTTGATCGCGCCGTCAATCGTATCCACAAGGCTGTCGGAGATGCTTTGGAGCACGCGCGAGGTGGTGTACTGATAGAACCAGTAATAACTGGCAATAAAAACCGGCGTAAAGATCAAGATAAAGCCGATCCAGATCTTGACGCGCAGACTGACATAACGTGCGGGTGATTGTTTCATTGCGGTATCCATTCTATCCTCCTGGATAAAGCTGGGATCGAATTCAGCATAGACTGGACCTGTGGATGTTCGACAGGTAAACCATAGTGATCAACAAGAAAAGCCAGGGCAAAACTGGCAACCATGTCGCTGGTATAGAAGGGAATGCCCCTGCGCGTATCCGGAAGAATGCCCAAAAACATGGGGGCAAAACGGACCAATGCAATTTCCTCCGCGCGCGTCCGGCCTGGATGTTCCCCGGGGAAAACCGGCTCCATGTATTTGACGGGCAGTTCCAAAATTCCGTTTCTCCTGTAATGCTCCATCAGGTTGGGCGACTCCACTTCATTGACCATGCCAAACGTGAACTCATCACCCAGCCGCTCCGAATCCGCGATGATTTGATCGAGGCAGGCGCGCACCAGGAACATGGAAAGCCTCTGCTCGCCCACATTCACAGTACGATAGGCAGGCTTCACTGCCAGTGCATGTGCCAATCCGACGCGGCGCTCACGCACATAGCGGAACGTACGCAGTCCGGCGGGCTGTCCATCCACCTCGAGCAGCCAGTAATGGACGATGTGTCCAGCACGATGTTCCTCCCCATACTCTGCCCGCCGCCGCATGCGGGGGACATAATGTGCGTATTGCGGAAAAAGCTCCGCATACAGACTCAGCAATGCCTCGATACGCGCGCTATCCCCCAACCCAAGCAATGACCAGATTTTGACATCCCCTTCGCTTCGAACCAACTGTGATGCCATGATGTCTCCATAATCAAAAATCCAGATGATCCAACACCCCTGACGAGCCGCGCGTTCGGCGCTTCAATTGCCAATTCAGCAGGCTCGCCTCATATGTTTTCCGGACCCGGAACGCTGCCCAGACTGCAAGGACGGCCAGCACGACTCCCAGTCCGAGATAGACCGCGCCAGACAGGTCGCGCTTCCATCCCAAGCTCAGACCCGCCGCGATGATCCCAAACGTGACCAGACTGCCTACGATCGTCCCGAAGGAAGGCAGATAGCTGTCGATGAACATGCTGACGCGTCCGCGCTTCTCATTTGGAACCAACGCCTGGAAGGCTTTGCGATTCGATAAGTCAATCGTGTCATAGGATGCCCGCGCCACACCCTGCGCAGCTGCACTGCTCAGGAAACCCGGCACAAAAAAATTCAGGACGCTGCTGACCAGCATCACGAAAGGCTGGATGAGGAAACTGTTCCTGAGGGTCAACTGCTCGATGATACGCGCGCTCAATGTCTGGATGATGATCGAGGCGATGGCGATCAAAAGGTTGTACCACGCATAGAAGGCCTGGAAGCCGCTTCCCAGGTCGAGGTGCGCGTCTGAAAGCGCGTCGTAAAGCAGGATCGTCATGACCGTCCCCGCAACCAGCATTCCGAGAGCCTGGTAAGCGAACGCCGGGACGGTCCTGATAAACTCCCAGCCTTCGACAAGCGTTTTCTTCACCGAAACGTCCGCCTTCGTGACGCGGTCGATATGCACTTTGCGAAGACCGAAGTACGCCGCAATAGAGCCTGCCAGGAAAATGATGGCGTTCAGGTAAAGTAATTTGATGGTGCCAAAGTGCACGCTTGCATCCAGCGCAGCTATGCCCAGACCGACAATCGTGCCAACAAAAGCGAAGTTGGCGATGACCGGCAACAGGCGGCGTCCAGCCGCGGGATCGAAGATGTCGTTGACCAAAATCCAAAAGACCACCGGAAAGAACCGCCACTGCTGATCGTTGAGCAGATAAATCAACGCGTACGCGATCGATTCCGGGAATATTTTGAAGAGGAAGGAGAACGGCAAAATTGCGTAGAGACCGGCGAAGACTAACAAAACAGCCACCATAAGCTTCACACGATCGAAACGATCCACGATCAGGGACTGCAGGCCTGTGACCAGGATGAGCAAAGCCATATCCACAGCCCAGACGAGCAGAATGTATTGATCCCTGACCTGGCTTAGGAAACCGCTGACCGAAACAACTTTGGTGATCCCCATCGCAGTATAGTTAACGAACAGGATCATGCCCAGCACAGCGACAAGACGGATTTCACCCGGCCTGAATCGAAGCATTTTTGAAAGTCTGTCTTGCATAGGATCATCTCTGAGGTCGTCTTTAAACCTGCGAAAGCACGACAAGGATTATATTGTATGTTTGATCACAAAAACATTGCCTTTCAATTGTGATTGCCGGAAAGGCCTTTCAATTGTGATATGAAACTTAGTTGCGGGAACTGTATCAATCGGGTCGAATTAACGTCCACGGCAGCCCGGCATTGGATCCGCGCTTCTTCCATATATTCGACAAAGCACACGGGCCGAGCAGGGTTCAGAGCAGCCAGCCTCTCAGCAAAGGGGAATGGACCCGGCAGTTCCAGTTCGGGATACGTTGCGTGCAGGGTTTGCTGGTACCAGTCGAAACCCAGAAGCTCCGTTGCCACGATCGCTGCATCTGGCCGTTCCTTCAAAGCAAAATGGAAATACCACATCGTAAAAATTGCCTTGTCGCCCCTTGCAAAAATGATCGCATCCTGAGGAGCACGCGCAAGCACCTCCCTGCCAAAGGTTTCCGCGCGCAAGTCGCGGGAGGCATCTACCAAAGGCAGATGATTCCCGATCAGGAGAAACAGGAAGAGGATAAACCCCGGACTCAAATAAGGTCCCAGGCGCGAAAGACGTTGGGGAAGCACAGGCATGATCCCGGCCAGCCCGATCCCAATCCAGATCGAGAATCCCAGACAGACCGGCAGCAGATACACAAAGGAATCGGGCGTGCCATAAACGACGGCAAAAGCCGAAAATGCCGCCATCATCCAGATGGCGTTTCGGTGCAAGCTGCCGGACTTGAAAAAGAAGACCATCCCCAGGGCGGCGAGTATCAAGCCAGGCAGACCAGCCTGATCGAGCAACAACGCTGCGACGACACGGAGACGCTCCCAGACCAGCGCAGAATTCAGAGTCAGGAGTTGATCCTGATATGGACCAGCCGTAACCAGCCACCTGAAACCATCCAGCGTGACAGGATTACCCCAGTTGATCGGAGGCTCCCGGAGGGCGCGCAGCGGCAGGGTCAGGTAGACGAGCAAGCCCGCGCCCATCCAGCCGATCCGGCGCAGGGACGAAGGAAAACGCGGCTGACTCTCAGGGAGGGCAGAAAAAAGGAGAGGCAGGAGTAAGATCGTAGTAAGGTGAATCCCCATTCCAAGGCCAAACGCCAACCCCAGGCAGAGGTCAAGACGATGCGGAGTAAAAGGGGAAGGCAGAGGGACAGACGATAAAAAAAGTATGACGACCACGAACAGGACCTGCACCCCATAAACTTCCGTGATGACGGCCTGCGACCAGACCAGCGGGGCGAGTCCGAAAGCGTAAGCGGATGCCAGACCCACCGACCAGTTTGGCTGCCCACTCGAAAGCGGGAGCGAACGAGCCGTCAATTCGAAGACGAGCAGTGCTGCAAGCGTGACAGTCACCGCCGAGAGCAGATTGGTACGAAACGCCAGCGATCCGATCGGCAGGAACTGGAAGAGACGCGCCAGCAGCAGGTAGAGCGGGTAGCCGCTCGGGTGTGCCACTCCACCCGTCGCTGCGGCAGCGATCAGGTCGCCGCCATCCGAGCCGTAATTTGCCCAGGTCAGGCCGGGAGCAATGCTGCTCAAATACAGCCCCATCAGGGAAATCGCCAGAATGCCAATCAGGATCGTCCGGGTATGTCTCAACGAAAGCCGCATGTTTAAAAGACAGGGTGAAGGCTTTCGCCTCCACCCTGTCCCAATCATTTACGGGATACCAGGTTACTTGCCGGCTGGTGCATAGACAGCAGAGAAATCAGCCAGGGGCGCGCAGGCCAGGCCATTCTCGGTCGTCGTCTCGAGCGCGATCCAGGGTGGGTTAACGTCAGTATTATCGTCCCGATAGTAATAGAGGGTCATTTCCTTGCCCGGAATAGCAGCGAAGCAGATCTCCCACTCTCCCTCCTCGCGCGTCATCGTTGGCTTGACCTTGCCATCTCGATAATGCAGGAAATGGCAGCCTGGCAGGTACAACAGGTCTTCATTATCGGGGAAAGGAATAATGTGGGTGTCTTCCGTCGGGAACTGGACATGCAGGCTGTCCCCAAGTCCGGGGATGTAGTATTTGACGATGGCAGAGCAGATCCCACCGGCCGAGTAGGTGCCCGATTCACTGATGGTGACTTCAGAAGGAGGCACAACTACAGAGCCTACCCGGCCGCCATCCTGCATCACAGTCTCCGCCTCGAAGACGCCTTCAGGGCCTTCGGGCGTCTCCCCGGCTGGCATATACACACCAGTGAAATGCGCAGTTGCACAAACCAGCGTGTCTTCCTTGTAGGTCTCAAGCGGGATCCAAACCTTGTCCCCATTTTCGGGCTCATCCAGGTAATAGTAGATCTTCACATCGCGAAGGTCGGGATTGTCACCGAAACAGACTTTCCAGTCGCCATCCTTGGAGGACATCTCGCGGATGATTTCTCCATCCATGTAGTGAACTACATGACAGCCTGGAAAGAGGAGCTGCCCATCCCCGGAGAAAGGAACCTTGCCGGATTCCTCTATGGGGATTTCCGCATCGGCTTTGTCTTTCAGTTCAACTTCCGTGTTCTTGTATTCCACGTCCAGAAGGCAGATGCCGCCAATGTTGTAGATCCCCGACTCGCTGACGTCAGTTACAAAGGGAGGCGGAGCCAAACTGGAGTCATTCTGAGAGATCGGTTCGGAGAGCGGGACAGGAGCCTGCGCAGCGGGCAAGCCGCTCGCCCAGGCAATACCACCCTTTGCCATCCAAACGACAGACACGACGATGACAAGCGCAACGATGATTTGGATATATTTTTTCATGCTGATCCTCCACAGGAAACGTCTGACGATATTTTATTCCCAACCGACCAAAACGCACTTCGGATTTCATCCGACTTTACGGAGTCTGGTACAAAACCTCGATTTCCAGGTCAACACGCAGGTCCGTTTGAAGAAGGACACTGTTCCCATCTACCTCCGCCCCATCCGGGACTTGCATCACGGAGGCATGCGCGGGCAGTTGAATGCGGATCGCGAGCGGGATCGCCTGTGTGCCAGGCTGCTTCTGTACTCGCAGGCGATATAGCCACTGTCCGCTTTCGGGTCCGGCCCGGATCACGTCAGCGGGCAAAAGGAATTGAAAACGGGTCGCCAGGGAATCGGAGGCCGGTACGACCTGCAGCGTGCCAAATCCTTGTGCGCCATCGATCTCCTCGTTCAAAACGTCCACCCGGGTCGGGGGACTCTTCTTGAAGATCATCCAGTCCGCGGGGATGGATTGGGGCGTCGCATCCAGCAGGAACGTTCCCTTTGGCGTGTACACGCGCAGATAGTTCCAGTAACAATCCTGGATCGGGTAATCCTTTTCCCCTTCCACGCGAATCTTCTCCCAGTGGTTACACGAATCGACGCCGGTCGCCTTGTTGGTGTGAATCACCGTCAGTGACGCTTGGGGCGATCCGGTTTTCGTCAGGTCCACCTCATAGACCTGACTCGACTCGACAACTGCATTGGTCTTGTTGAAACCGACATTGGTGTCGACCACCATCAAAAAATCTCCCCCGGCGGGACGAACAGCACCATCCCAGCGATACTTCTCCAGAACAGAAGTAATCACAGAATTATCCACCTGCAATAGAACATGACGTTCTTTCAATACTTTCAGGGACAGCGCCGCAAGCTGCTCCAACTCCACCTCGCCATCGAATATTTTGTGCATGAGCGCCCGGGTAATCCTATTGATGAAGGCTTTGTTATTCCATTCAGGCGAAGCCGCCTCCTCCGGCGTAGGGGTCTTGGCGGCGCGCATATAAGCGATCACATTCCCTGCATCGATCGGATAATCCGCCTCCTCCACTTCGATCGGACCGGTGACCCGCAGGATTTCCACCAGCGTCTGTTGATCGAAGGCAATCACCCCGTCCACGGAGTGGTCATTGGAATAGGAATACAGCTGCTCGGCATAACGGGCGGCTGTGGGATAGTTTGTAAACCAGTTTGTGTCCCGAAAAATCAGAACCGGACTATTCATATATGCCTGGAGCTGCCAGGGCGCGTTCGGATAGGGCTTGGTCCAGTCATCGGGGGTATTCGAATTGGAAAATTTCAGATTGCCGATCCTTCCGTCTCGGAGGAGCAAGGTACCGGCCGCGGTGATGAATCCGCCCGTGGGGCGCAACTCATCCTCGTTCTGAACGAGCAGCAGATAGGTCTTGGGACCTTCGTCCGTGGCGCCCAACATGCGCGGTAATTCCAATCCAACCGCCAGCCCATCTTCGAGCAGAGGCAGGAGACGATCGACGTCGTCCAGGATCAGGTCACGAAGCTCGGGAGTCAGCATCTCAGGGGCGAGACGGCCCCGGGCCGCGCGCGCCACTTCCAGCGTCTGTTCGGCTTCGGACAACTGCGGCTGAGCCTGGAGCAATTCCTGAGTCAGGCGCGGCAGGTCCAGGCCGGCGTGATCGTTTTCTTCCACCAGCGGCAGGACAGCCTGATAGGAGATGTCGGCCGTCGCCAGCAGTGAGTCGGCGAGGGTCACCAGATCCTGCGCGGCGGCCAGGTCACCGCCATAGGTCGGCACCCAAGCCAGCCACGGTCCGATCCAGAGATAAGGCTTAACTTCAGCCTTCAGCGCGTCGAAATCCTGGCGCAAGGTAATGAGAGCGGGACCCGCTTCCCTGACACGTTCCAATCGGGAGGCGTCCTTTGCCATCAGGGTCTGGAGATCCTGCGCATCCTGGCGGACGATCAGAGCGAGATTATAGACGCGCCGAGCCTTGAGCCCGCCAATAGCCAGAAGGCTCAACAGCAGCATCACGAGGAACAGGGTCACCAACCGCCATACTTTCGATGCACGCTTGGACGACCGTTTCATCGAGCCAGCCCGTGACGAGGATGCACCCACTTCAGATGTGCTCTTCGTCAAATACTTCTCGCGCGTCTGAACCAGATCCGCCAGACGCTGCAATCCTTTGCGATGCCAGTCGCTGAGCGTACTGATGGAAGCAACCTCCGGTTCATCACCGACCAGTTTATAGGCTTCGACCTCAGCATCGGAAAGTTCAGCCTGCCTTTTTCCGTACACAAAATACAGAATGCTTTGATCGATCCGCCCCCAGGCATCGCGCAGGGAGGCCGGCGAAGGCGTACCGAACTCGATCGGCGCAAAATACAGGGCAGCCAGAATTCCAAATTCAGCCCAGCGGCTGTCGAGACGCTTGCCGCGTTTCACCGGTGTGCTGGGCATCATCTGGGCAAACAACTCGCTGACGGCAAGCACCAGCCGCTGTCCGGGGCATTTATCTGCCTCGACCTCCTGCAGGATCGGGCTCGACGTCCAGGGGTGTGCATCGAGGCACTCGGGATGAAGACTGTTCTCGAGGATGTATTTCAGGCTTTCAACGGATTCAGTAGTGACGTTTACCATTTGGGGAACGACTTTGGATTAAAGATTTGCGGCTTATTTCCTTGCCGCAGTAACTATTTTACTTTATGGCGTTGCTCTGCAACCGAGCCCTATGCAGCATCCCGTTCAACTGTGGCAAACAAGACATGTACCGGAATATGTGAAGCGGCATCGAAAGTCAACCTAAACCTTCCAGAAGCTCCTTGACCCTGGGAAGCATCTCTTTTCGATGCGGATAGTCCAACCGGTATACAGGTATTTGACCGGCAGCCAGAGAACAAAACGATAAATGTTTTCCAAGCAATTCAGGGGTAAACAGGCGAGTCCCGGCTGTGTGACGGAGCAAGCTCTGAGCTGCCGAGACGTTTGTGAGCAGGTGCAGTTGAGGCATCGCATCCGTCCTGGCAGGCATCAAAACGCAAAGTTTATGAAGAGGAAGATGTTCCGGCAAGCCAGCCCCGGGCTGAGCATCCACAGGCAGCTTGAGCTGCGGAAAATGCGGTAACACCTTCACTCCGTCCGGGTCCATTTTCACAGGCAGGATGTCATCCGCAACCAGTCGCCAATTCGGGCTGGCAGATAAATACGCGGCAAGTGTGGATTTACCCTGCCCGGATTCTCCGAGAAAGACGAACACGTTCCCTGCAAACCTCGCCGCGCTGGCATGTAAACTCCAGACACCGCGCAAGGCAAGCGCCAGGACTAACGCGGGACCAAGCAGGATTTCATGGTCGAGTTCTGACAAAGCCGGATCCGGCTCGTTATCGCCCCGCATCTGCGGCACACGCATAATTGTTTCCCCAAGCGATGCGATGTAGAAGTCACTGCCTCCCGATACCCTCATCAGGACACCCGGCGGCACCGACCAGATTTCCACTTGACGCTCTGCGCCGCCTATCCAGCCGGCTGTACGGCAGGATAAAGTCAAAGGAGCCGGCAAGGGCGCGGCAGAGCTATCTTTGGAAAGAAGATGAGGAAACATCGTGCGCAAAGATTCCTTACCGCAAATTAAGTCCGTGCTCATTCACGCAACTAAAACTCTGGAGGTGGGAGAAAATCTCCATGAAATCCGAGCGGGTAGCGTGGATCTCCTACGCCACTATCCCCTGCACCAGGAGATCCGCCCAAAGTCACAGTACGCAGATCACCCAATTCCTGCAAATGAGGCTTTTGATAGGATTTGCGAGATTTGGGTATATCTTCAATCTTTTGGCCATCATGAAATGTATTTTCTTTATTCGACATATTATCTCCATTAAAGAGCTAATTGGTTCAGAACTCGATGCGATCGATACCATAAAGCATAGGAAGCACACAACCAGGGCACCAAAGCCTGCGGTCCATCTGTCTCGGGCGTGACATGAACATCCCAACGCTTCAAGAGCCAGTCAGGGCGCACAAATATACGCCAGACTGCATCAGGTGTTTGATAGCAGCTTTGAAGAAATGCTTTTTCCCGCTCGATTCCCCGGGAAAACAATGACACCAAAGACGTCGGTCGAGGTCGCGTACGGATAGACTCTGGCAGGATGTCTCGCATTGACACGCGAAGCACGCGCTTATACAAGCCGCGATAATAGAGCAAGTAAGCCGGAAGTCCCAGCGCATACTCGACCAGCCGGCGATCCCGGTAGGGATGGCGCAGTTCCAGCGTATGCCGGTTGGAATGATAGATTTCGCCTGAGCTGCCCCTGGCAGCCAACACTCCGATCAGATTGGCGCGGCTTTCGAACGCGGCATCCACTCCGGCAATGCCCATGGACAGACATCCGGCTGCGGCAGGCGTCAACCAGGCGGACGCAATTTGCCTGCGGTGCAAGGATCTTCCACCAGGGATGGTGTTAAGGAAACGCCTGGCAATGCGCTGGAGAGATCCCTGTTCAATTGTGTAACGCAACCCAGCATAGCGGAGGTGGATGGCTGCTTCCCGAACGGCTTCCCGCAATTTTCGTTCGCTGATCAAATCTGCCAGCCAGTCATCTGCCCCACTGTAGAGATGATCGCCAAACCCACCGGTCAGCAGGACGCGCAGACCTTCTGTATGCGCCCGATCATAAGCACGCTCTTTCAGGGGGCGATAAGGATTCCCCTCCGGATAATTTGGATTGTGCGGCCAGGCTTGCCAGTCTTTGTAGGGCCAGGCATCATCACATGGGATCTGGATCGAGCGAAGACCGTATTGGTCCCTCACCGCGTTTATATAAACCCGTTCGTCACACTCTGCCAGTTCATCGAAGACATACGAGATCGTAGTCAGCGGTTCCGCAGCGATCATGCGCGCCGCCAGGCAGGCTACCGACGTCGAATCCAGCCCGCCGCTCATCAACACGCCGACGGGCGTCCTGGCACGCAGGCGACAGCGGACACTCTCTTCGAGCAGCGACCGGAAATGCTCGCCGTATTCTTCCTTCGTTTTGTAGCGCACTTTTTTGGATGGGTCCGGCCTCCAGTAACGCCGCTTGTGCTCGCCGGACGAGTCGACGACCATCACATGGGCTGGGAGCAATTCGTAAACGCCCGTGAACAAGGTTTGCCCATCTTCGGTGGCTTTCAACGCAAAATAGTGAGCGACCGCGCGATCATTGATTTGGGGTTCCGAGCCGTCAGCACCGGCAACCGCCCAGGGTTCGGAGGCGATGATGAGGCGGGGTCCCCGGGAGGCATAGAACAAGGTTCGGTCCCCCAGGGCATCCCGGGCACAGATCAAACGGTTGCTTTGCTCGTCGAAAATCACCAGTGCAAACTCACCGATGAAATGCTCGAAACAAAGCTCACCCCAACAGCCAAAGGCATGCAGCACCAGTGCCGCGTCCGAGATAGAAATGCCCTGCGCCGGGTCGATATGGAGACGGCTCAACAACTCGGAGCGGTTATCCAGCCTGCCATCGAACACGAGCCGGAAAGGCATCCCTGCCAATTGTAGCGGCTGCCTTTCATCGACTTCTTCGGGCGTAGTCCAAAAGTGCCAGTGAGCCATGGCAATCTGCCCTGCCCGGTACTCATCGTACCCATCCGGGCCACGATGTGCCAGTCGAGGCGCGACGCGTTCCAACACACCGGGATCAACCGGTATGTTGGAACGTTCGAAAGCAACCGCGAAACCGCTCAAGTGTTCTCATGACCCTAAAAGGTTGGACTTTCAGGGATTACATTTCTAGGGTGTCACACTTAATGCCGGGTCACCCATGAGCGACCATCCAAGCAGGACATCCAGCAGCTCGGGGTGAGTCTGCGCCAGTTCGATCTTGGCATCCCGCAAAGCAAAACCGATAGAAGTGCCCGGCGTGACCATCCGCGGGGTCAGCAGATCTCCGAGCAGTTCCTCCGATTTGGAATCGGTGAGCGTGGAAGCGCCCAGCACGGAAGCCGCGCCCTGATCTCCCGAAAACAGGAAGCCCTGGACCAGGTAGTTGTTGACCGGATCCACGTAATAGGTGTTCCAGCAGCCCCACTGCACAACGACAAACGGTCTGCCATGATTTGTCAGTGCCTTGGCGTTTTTGATATTGAACAGGTCTCTGAACGTCCAGACCGTCGAGCTGGAGTGACCGGTGAAGGTCACCAGCGCGACCCCATCGTTCATGCTCGAGACGATCTGCGACCGGGCAGTTGACACATCCACGTCATCCAGGTGGATACTTTTGACGGACCAGTCTGCCGGCAAGCCTGCAGCCAGGTTGGTATTAATATATTTGTAGGACACAATCCCGTCATATTCATCCGAGACGAACAAGGCGGTCCGGCCATAATCCTTGCCTGCATACGCCAATGTCTTCTTGACCATTAACTCGAGTTCCGCCGTAGTCCGGACCGGGAAACGACCGATTGCCAGGTCGGGCACATTGTCATTGTTCACATCGGCATAGAGTGGATCGACCGGGACAAATTTTGCCACATCCCCTGTTGTGATGTACAGCGAGGGTATGAAGCTAAGGGTGCCGCGACCCAGGTAGTTGCGATAATCATAGGTGTCGCCGCCGACCAGCAGGACGTATTCGGTGCCAAGCCTCCTGGCTGCAAAGGCAATGTAATCCCTGATAGCCTGTGGATCAAAGATACCGCCTGTATATTGTGCATACACATCGGTCACATCCACCACGCTGACGGACAATCCCTGCGCCTGACGCGCCCGCACGAGCGGCTGTAACCCGTCGATGAAATCAGGGTGAGAGATGATCAGGTATTGGGCGGGCCGGTCCAGGTCCGCGTCCAGGCGCGTCGCCTCGACACCGGGACTGTACAGCGCGTCCGTCGTCGTGACGAAATACTTCGCGACCTTATTCCCGGTTCCGGCAAATGTGGCTGTATAGGTCTTGCCCGATGCCTGTACCTGGACCTTCTTCAGGCGCACGAGAGTTCCATCTGCGCTCATGCGGTATACAACCACGTTTTTGCCAGGCAGATTGGTTACCCTGAGGGCTTTGCCCGCAGCCTCGAAAGTTAGCCGCCCATCGACAGCCTGCAGGGAACGCTGATAGGTCAAACTGAACTTGTCGAGATTGACCATATCGTATTTCACACCCGTATCTCCGGGCAGGCTCAGCTCTAGCAGATTCTCCCCTTCATGCAGCACACCAGCCGGAAGAGTGACTACGATATTCTTCTCCACCAGCCCATTGAAGGTCTGATCCGCGACGGTCGTTCCATTGACACTCACGATCAGATGATGATCGGGGCTTTGCGGCCAATCTGTCACACCCCAGACGACCAGGTCGAGCGCCGCAGGAGCCGAGGCGTTTGCCAACCCGTTTACCTGGAACGGGATTTTCCAGGTCTTGGGAGTGGTGTATACCAGCATGCGGGTGTCGTACCAGGCATCCTCACCGGGAGCATAATTGGCATAGGCGCGCTGATTGTTCACCGTCAAGGTATGGATGTAAGAAGTCGAGGGAATTACCTTCTTCGCAGGGTTGGCATTTACTTCTTTGACCCGGCTGGCACGCGTCCTGCTAACTTGCAGCGTATAAATATTGGTATCGGTGTAGATCGTATCCAGCGCCTCGCCATAGAATTCGATGAAGCTGCCCGGGCCAAATTTGCTCTTGCCCGCCACAAAGACCGGAATCTGCCTGCCGCGATTGGTTATGGTCACTTTCGTGATCGGGACACCATTCAGGTCAAGGCCGGCAGCCTTCAACGTTTCATAGGTAACCCGGTAGATACCTGTCTCATTCACTTTCAGATTGAAAGTAGTATTCAATTGCAGTTCGTTCTGGAACCAGAGCCAGGCCGGCGCTTTCCGGGCGGCTGCCGGGACCTTCAAATTCTTCCGCAGGGCCGCGGAACGTGTAGTGACCTTCTCGATATGCTCTGCTGAAATCGTCTTTTGAACGATCCTGTCTGCTGCCTGCCGGCTGCCATGTATGCGTCCCAGCTGGAACGGACCATGCAGTTCGGTCTCGCCCAGCACGCTGACATCTTCGATGTAGAACTGGCTGCCAGCCACATCGATGCTGAAGGAATAGTCCTGGCGGTCGAGCGAGTCGATCACTTTCGATGGGATCAACTCGCCGTTCAGCTGAACCAATCCATCTTTTCCCTGGACGTATAAGTTGAATCCAACATTGCCCGTCTCGGTAGCGGTAGACCATTCAAAGCTGACAGTACTCCCTTTTCGCCTCGAATAGAAGTAGGACAACGTAACGGGTGTGGGCGCGCCCCCGTTGATATCAAAGCGATAATCCTCCACTTCGCCATCTGTGGTCGCGCCAGAGTACGCCAGTACCGGAATAGTCGGCTGGGCGGTGAACAGGCGGAAGCGGGCGTAGTACGAACCATCAGCCAGGTTCGACAGGGAAGCGATATTCACACTCAGTGTGCCAGTGCTGACCGACTGGTTCACCACCATTTCGTTCGCGTCGGCGAAATCACCGTCCTGGTTCAGGTCGATCCAGCCGACCAGCCAGCCGGAACCGACAACATTGAACTCGAGCGTGCCGCCGTCGGCGTCTGCCCAGCTGGTGTTCAGCCCACCACTGGGGAGAAGGACGCCATCCTCATCCGCGCCATCACCGCTGGCAGCCAGGGTGGGATTCCCATTGGCTTCAACGTCAGGGCTTGTACCAAAATAAAGTGTATAGCCGCCAGCAGGCTGTTCGTGTCGAGGTCCATCGGGCGTACCCTCCAACGTTGTCGCATAACTGGCAGGTAAATCACCAAAGTCGAAGGCGCCGTCGAGACTGAAAGCAAAGTCGACATTCTCGACGACCGGGTCACTTGCAGGCACTTCGACGATCTGATAGACGGAAAGAACGGTGCCATCCATGTTCGTGGTGGGGACAACATCTTCGTACAGCAGTGTGTCATCGCCCACTTCCGGCAGGTCTGATGCGTCGGTATTCAGGGCAAGCCCGGATTGGGGTGCGCCGATCGCCACAATGTAGTAGTAACCATCCGGCAGGTCCGTGAAGGAGTAATCGCCATTCGGACCCGTCTGCGTTGCACCAAACTGGGTCGTTTCGCCCGGATCGATATCGCCATCACTATCAGCATCTATCCAGCGATAGAGGTATACCGTTACAGTATCGTAGGCGCTCTCCGTTGATTCCACGCCGGTGGCGCCGGTGCCGCAAATTCCGTTGTCGAGGGTTTCCAGACAAATCGTGCCGCTCAGCGCTCCGTCACCGCTGTAGTCATAACCAAAATCCGCGTCCAGGTAGAGGGCGTCGGACTCGCCGTCACAGCCATTCGGGGTTGTGGTACAGCCGCCGGTATGGGTCACCGCGCCAGCGGAGAGGGTGACACTGGTTTCGTTGTCATTCACCCCGTCCGGGTCATACGTCTGCGCCAACCCGTTCGTGATGAGAGTTGCGATATCGGGATCGGCTACATCCACGCGAACAACATACTTGCCGTCCGGGACATTTGTGAACATGTAATTCCCGTTCTCGTTCGTCACAACCGACGAGGTCAGCGCGCCCAGCACATCGCCGGCGTCGAATATGTTGTTGTTATTGTTATCCGTATAGGAATACAAATTGACAGTGACATTGGAGATGCCGCGCTCCCCAGCATCCGAGATGCCATCATTGTCCACGTCGATCCAGAGCCTGTCACCGAATGAGCCGGACAGGTAATAGCCGAAGTCCGCGCCCGTGTAGCTGGTCCCGTTATACAGGCGCATGCCATCCCGGTTGTCGCACAGATTAACGCTTGGCTCTCCGGCGCCCGGCGGCTCGCTGAGGTCATCGCAGGAGAAACCGTCGGTGTTGGGATCGCCCGTCAAAACGGAACCCGCCGGAGGCGTGACCTGAACAACGTAGTATCCCGGTTCCAGTCCGTCGAATTGATAGATGCCATCTTTCCCACCGACAGTCGCAGTCACTGCAGTCTGTCCAGTGGAGACCAGGGTTCCGCTTTCGCTCGGATCGTAGCGGCCGTTGCCATTGGAATCGGTAAAGGTATAGAGGGTAACAGTGACCCCGTTGATGCCCGGCTCGCCCGTATCCTGTGTGCCGTCGCGATTCACATCCTGATAGACTGTATCGCCAATGGATGCCGGCGGCGCGAAGCCGAAATCGGCTGTGAGGTCGCTTGAGGTGGAGGTCGCCAGGGTCTTATCCATGTAGACCACGGTCCCCGTATCCGTGCCATTGCTGGGGTAATAATTGTTGTCAAAGCTATCATCCGGGATCACAGCAGCATTGGAGCTTAGATCGATCGAGACACGGTAGGTTCCCTGAGGCAGGCCGGTGAACAGATAGTGACCATTCGCATCGGTGGTGTCCGTAGCGATCGTCACATACGTACCATTGTTATCCCAATCCACCTGCAATTGGACGGTAACCCCGGCGATCCCGGTCTCGCCGGTGCCATCCTGGGTGCCATTTCCATTAATATCTTTGAAAACAGTGTCGCCAATCGTTCCGGAGCCATAGGGTTGGTAGCCAAAGTCAACATCAAGCCTGTCGGCTGTCAGCGAGAAACTGCTCCTGTTATCCATCGTGGAATCCGGGTCTTCCGTCTGCACCAATCCGGATGGCAGTGTGCTGGTGTCAACTTCGACCGTATAGTACGCCGGGATACGATCTGCAAAGCCATAAATGCCGCTCGTATCAGTGTCGTCGAGGTACGTGCCGTCGGCAGCCAGCAGGCGCATGGTCACGTTCGGGATCGGCTCGTCTTCCGCGTCCTGGACTCCATCACCATCCCAGTCGAAGAAGACCAGGTCGCCGATGTCATAAGCGCCGGTTGGAACGTCGTAGCCAAAATTGACGCGCGTCACGTCAGTGAAATTATCCACATCACCAACGAAGGTTGCCGCATTGAGATAGTCGTACTCACCATTGGACCAGCTGTCACAGGAGACGCCGCTGCACACACCGGCTGCAGACTGGTTCACATCTGCCGTCAGCGTGCCAACGATCAACGAGGATTGCACATGAACCCGGTAATAACCCTGCGCCAGGTTACCGAAAGTGTAAGCACCATCCGGGGAGGTGGAGGTACTTCGCAACAGGCGCCATGTGCCGCCTGCCACCGAACAACTTTGGTTGTTGCCTTCATTCGTGATCAGTGCACCTGTAACTGTGTCAACACAACCATAAAGATCCACCGGGATATATTGAATCCCCACATCACCGGTATCGTAACCAGAGCCACCGGCAGTCCACAGGGAACCCTGCCAGCCATTGGTATTGTTGTCATCGAACACGACACCGGTTAACGAACGTGTGTTCGTATTGGCGGAAATCGTGACCGCGGCAGTATCCGACACGGGTGAATTGGCGGGCAAACCGTTCGAGAACCTGGCGTTGGTGCTGGTGGCGGTATTGGTTGTGCCTGGCGCGGTTCCGGTCGCCTGGGCACGCATATACACGGTGATCGTGCGTGTCTGCCCGGGGTAAAGCGGACCGACATTATTCCAGGTGAGAGTTCCCGTGCCTGAAGATGAAACAGGCGGGTCGGCAGAAATAAAATCAAAATAACTGTCATCGAACGTATCAGTCAGGGGGACGGGGTTGAGAGTCTGGGAGGCGCCGCCGCAGGTACCATCGGTCGTGATGATAAAACCGGCCGCGTCCACCTGGTAGTCTCCAAGCGTGCCGCCATCCTTATCCCCGGTCAGGCGCATTTCCGTCAATTCGCTCGAAAAATCACTCCAGGTCCAGGTTCGCAGGGATGTGATATCGGCTTCGATCACATACAGCGAACCCACAGGCTGACTAAAATATGTACCATCATAGGAATATGTATCGGCAGGAGCGAGCAGGCTGTTGTTGTAGTAGAGATCTACGATCAACGCATCGCCCTGAGTATCTTCATACTCATAGGCATACACGACGAACTTAACGGAAGTGATGTTTCCAGCCTGCGCACCGAGGTTATAGCCCGTCAGGCCCACGTAGTTATTGCTGTTGGCCATATCGGTATAGGCGCGCAATCCATCCGGACGACCGGTAATATAAACCGGCTCCGCCCCGCTGCCAAAATTATTGCCTGTGTTATGCCAGCGGCCATTATTATTCGAAGACCCATTTGGAACTTCCGAGTTATCGTTGATAGCGCGCGAGGCCCAGACCGGGTAGGAACAGGTTGAGGTACCATCCCCGGCGCCGGGCAGAAGGTTGGTAACGTTGATGGTATACGCCATCGTATCGCCTACGATATAGGATGTGGGCGAAATATATTTATCGATGTCAAGCGCCGGACCAAAGCCAAAATCACTCGGCTCCGAGGCATCCGCAGCATCCCCGTAAGCCGTACCGGCAGCAAGATTTATACCTGCATAGGAAGTGCGGGTCGTAGGACCATAGCCAGTGGGAATATCGCTATCCCCTTGATCCACTACAACGATATAACGCGCGGAGATGCTGGTTGTGGCGGGCAGGCTGCCAAAGTTATAGACGCCTGCCAGCGTGCCGTCATCTTCCGTACCGACGGTACCATTCCGGCTGACATCCAGGCGCCCGTCATAGACCGTATAGCCGCCGAAAAACCCATCATCGTTTGTATTGACGACACCATCGCCATTGAGGTCGAGCCCGCCGTCGATAATGCTGACCCCCGACAGCGTCGCATCATCGCTCGAACTGATCCCGCCGCCATCCACATCGACATAGCCGTCTACAATGGCGTAATTCATGGAGGTGGTCGTCGCGTACAGGAAATCTCCTGCATCGGTATAATCACCATCTCCATTGTTATCCCAATATAGATTAACTGTCACAGAGGGAATACCCGCCTCGGTCCCATCCTGGATGGCGTTACCCAGCACGCCGCTCGAGATCGCATCATCCCGCCAAACGAGCCCGGTAATGGACGAGTTGCCTGTTACAACTGTTGTATGCTCATCGCACGTAAAGCCCGGACCTTGTCCGATCTTCAGGCAGGCTTCGTTCTCCACCCTGACCGAAGGATATGTACCCGGAACAACTGCCTGGAATTGGACCGTCCCGGTGTACGCGGCTCCACTGGCGGGACTGGTGACGCCATCCTCCAATCTCCATTGCAGAATCAACTGGTCACTGGTGGAGGTGCTTGTGTAATTACCGGGGTCGCCCAGGATCCAGGTCGCGCCGCCATCTTTGGAATGCCATAATGTGGCAGGGATATCCCCTGCCGCATAGTTGGCAGACATGACCACTGTGGTACTGGCGGAATTGGCGACATACTGCAGCCCCACCGGCACGGCATCGGAATATGTCAACGGCATGCCATAAGAGGGTTGGCCGATGATGACCGTGGTTGTATTGGCAGGATCGTCATCGATATCCGGCAGGGTAAAGGTCAACGAGTAATCGATGGTATCGTTGAGACCAATCGAGTTCGGACCTGTCTTATCCAGGGTCATGTTGCTTTCCCGGCTCTGCAGGGGAGGGATGCCGGCGCCGTAATCGGCGTTGAATTTTTCATTATCATAACCCGATGCCGCTTCCTGGTAAGGCGTCAAATTTGCAGTACAGATCCCGTCCAGGGCTGCATATTCATAGTAGACCAGACCGACAACGCCAATATTATTTTCCGGAATGTTCTCGAAATACATCTGATCCACAAACGGAATGAGCTGCTCTGTACCATTATTCAGTTTGACAATGACCAGGCCGTACGTCCGCACCAGGCGAAAACAACCGGGATCATATCCGGACGCATCGCCAATGGGTTGAAGCCAGACATTGCGATCAGGGACGAAGTCTCCATTATTATCAAAGCCGGCGCCCACGTTGCCGAGGTCGTACCAGATGCCCTGGCTGACGACCGTATCGCCCGGATAGACACTGCCCGTGCCGCTGGGAGTCAGCGTATCCCAGCCTACCAGCTGTGCGATCGCTTCCACATATTGGTCAGGAACCTTATTGTCGCCATTTGGCCAGATCTTATTGGCAGCGGCTGAAATCTCGTTGCGCATGGTAACAGCATTCCAGCGATAGGAGGTCGCGGTGGTCGCACCGCTGGTAGAGGTGCCCCAGAAGAAATAGGGCAGCCAGAGGTCATCCTCCGGTTTCACACCGCCGGTGACATCTATCCAGCTGCCGCCGTTGAACGCTTTGCGCGGATACGTAATCATCCAGTATTCCGTTTTACATTCCCCGGGGGCCAGGGTGCCAATGTAGCGCGAGGCGTCCACTTCGGGTGGGGTCGTCCCGGATGCCAGGTGCAGAGCAAACGGTGTACTCGTTGCGCCATAATCGGTGAGAGTGGAACCGACCAGTGGATTCGTGCTCGTTGCACCATACGCGGACGCAAATGCAGCCGGGTCGTAGGCCGGTCCCGTCTCACTTCGTCTGGGGAAGGAGCCGGGAACAGTGTCTCCGAGCGTACCGTTATAATCCGAATCGTAGTTGCCAATATACGCCCAAACGTCCGTCAGATCGCTGGAGCCGGTGTTACAGTACCTGGCACCGAAGGTTGCCGCAGAAGGACCATACGAAGAGGGCGCCAGGACATTGGAATCAACCACCAGGTTGTAAGCAACCAATGGCTCGACGCTTAAATTGTTTTGTTCACTATAAACGGGGTAGGATGGCAGGGTGTATGCCAGCAACTGCAAATCCGCTGCGATTTGCAGAGCCGAGTCAGTCGATTTGAAGCTCTCCGCGGGGACAATCACCGAACCTTTCTCAGCCGGCGCGGGTCCCGGCCTGGCTTCCGAGAGTCGCGATGGGACGCTTTGCGCGCCGTGAGAAACCGTTTCGCTCTCTGAACGAGCGGTGACGGCCGCAGATGCAGGCTGAACGGTCACCTGGCAAAAGATGAAAATGAATAACAGAACAAAATGAAAAATGGAACGGGAATGATCTTTCATGTTAGCCTCGACATGCAACAACAAAAATTTGAAAAAACAGAACCGCGGCAGGTTTCGTGACTTGATCACCGGTGCCGCCCTCTCAAGGCTAGAGGCCTGAAGTCACCGGGTCATCGCCCTCGCGGTATTTTATAATTTGCAGACTTAGTCTTTCATAATTTATTGTGATTCTAAGGGTGTATGGTGTGCCCGTCAACAATTTTGGACAGCGCATCAAGAAAGTGTTACGCGTTTGAAAGGTGCTGCCCACTTATCACAACAAATATGCAAACTATTCGAAGAAACGTCAGGATATATGGAAACAAGATACAAGAAGAGGATATTCGTAGTCAGAAATCTGATTTGGAATACTGTTATGATAAACTCGATCATCAACCGAACTGGGATAAACAAAAACGATGCGATTCACTCCAGATCATGGACGGACCCGGTTAAGATGGCTCCCTGCAATTTTCTTTGCCGGAGCGATCTTCATGTTTTCATCCATCCCGGGCAGGGAAGTCTCCCATTCATTCGACAACTTGAGCGCCGCAGTGCAGACCATATCCCCAGCCAGTTCAGGCGCACCTGCCTTCTCTCCCGAAATCGAGTGGCTGAAAGTCGGCCATGGGATCGGTTATTTCTGCCTGGGATTTGCGGTATTGTATGCTCTGAACCACGCGCGCGGATCTCCGCTAACCGCCCTGGTCATCTGTTCGCTGTATGCGGTCACTGACGAGATTCATCAGGCATTGACGCCCGGGCGCTCCGCATCAGGTCGCGACATCCTGCTGGACAGCCTGGCATCATTAGCAGGCATCCTTGTCCTGCTTGGCATTACGACGTGGAGAGCCCGCAGAAAATCCGGATACCGTTTTTAGTGGAAAAACCAAAGACCTCTGCCACGAATTTCACTGATTCGCGCGGACTGTCTTAAAAGATCAGTGAGAATCCGTGAAATCAGTGGCTAAAAACTGGAGAACCAGCAAATCTGCATCGACGACAAACTGCCTAGACGACAAAGGGTCACCCCAATCTTGCAACCGGGGTGACCCTTTTTTTGAAACGCTGGAATGGCTGAAGCTTACTCGCAGCCCTCCGTGGTGTAACTCCCGGTCAGGCCGCCGGCTGTCTGCCCTTCAGGCAGGCTGAAGGAGACATGACTCAGGCCGTGCTCACCATAGACATACACTTTGAACTTCAGCGTGTATGTGCCATCGCCGTTGTCGACAGCGCCGTCGAACGAGACCGCGTAAGCATCGTCGCCCACAGGCGAGCCGCAGCCTTCCGGGCTGGTGAAATCACAGGTCAGGTTGTAGGTGCGGGAGTCTGTCGCTGCCTTGACTTCGACCTGCATGCTGGTCATCGCCGCGACCACATCCGCCGGCAGCGTGTACTTGAAGATGTCGTAGCCGCCATCCTTGACTTCCGTGCCAGAGGCGAAGTTAAACTTCACGCTATAGAATGGATTATTCGTCGTCTCTACCTTGTAGGTGTTGCCAGTCGTGCACATGGGCGGAGGCGGAGGCGGCTCCACAGGCTCCGTCGCTTCCAGACACAAACTATCGACCTTGCCATAGTCCTTGTTGTTGGCGCTGACCATAATCCGCAAGGAAGTTGCATCGGATGGCGCCGGACCGAGCGTGAGGCTGTAGGGTCCACCGAAGCCGACGATTTCCAGGTCGTCCGTGATGGTGTGCGTCGCCGGCTCCCCGATGGCTGAGTCGCCTGCGAAGTATTGCATCTTCACCGTCTGGATCGATGGAACATGCGACCCGGAGTAGAAGGTCAGGGTGTAGCTGCTGCCGGCCGTTACATCCACACTTTGATACATGGTCTTCGAGCCGGTGATGTAGCCGGCGTTCTTGCCATCCACGACCGGTACACCGACGGGTCCGGCGGTGCCGTTCGTCCAGGACCTCGGAGGGGAGCCGGTGTTCTCTTCGAAGCTCGGGTTCAGGACCAGGTTGGCGGGACAGGACAGGCTCAGCGACTCTTTGAGACCCGCGTCCACCGTATTATTTGCCTCACCAACCTTCAGGCTAATGGCAGCGGTCTTTCCGCTGGCGGGGTCGATATCGCTATCCCTGGCATCGTCGCCGCCCGCGTTGGCTTTCGTGAAGGATGTCTCTGCCGGCGCCACGACCTGGACGTAGTACGTGCCAGGCAGAAGCTCGGTGAAACTGTAATTGCCCGCGGCGTCGGTGGTTGTGCTGGCAGCCACAGTCTTTCCGTCGCTGCCGAGCAGGTTGACGGTGACATCTGCCATGCCGGGTTCGCCATCATCCTGAACGCCGTTGTTGTTCGTGTCTTTCCAGACAAGGTCGCCAATCGAGGCAGTGGCCGGCGGGGTAGTCGGCTGCAGGCAGAGCATATCCACCTTGGCATAGTCGAACCTGTTGGCGCTGACCATGATCCTCAGGGAGGTCGCGTCGGATGGCGCCGGATCGAGCATCAGGGTGTATGGTCCGCCAAAGCCGCTGTCCTCCAAGTCACTCGTGATGATGTGTGTCGCCGCTGTCCCGATGCCTTTGCCTCTTTTGTTGAAATACTGGAGCTTGACAGTCTGTTTCGACGGTTTGTGCGAGCCTGAGTAGAAGGTCAACGTGTAGCTGTTGCCAGTGGTCACATTCACTGCCTGATACATTGTACCCGAGCCGGAGATGTAACCAGCATTCAAGCCATCCACAACCGGCACACCGACAGGTCCAGCGGTGCCGTACTTCCAAGACTTGGGCGGTGAGCCTTTGTTCTCTTCGAAGCTCGGGTTCAGGACCAGGTTGGCGGGACAGGCTAAAGCGTCTAGCAAGCCCGCGTCCACGGAGGTATTTGTCTCGCCGGCGCTCAACGAGATCGCGGCGGTCTTTCCGGTGGCATCGACATCGCTGTCTTTGGCATCATCGCTGCCTGCATCGGCTGTCGTGAAGACCTGTCCCGCCGGTGCTACAACCTGGACATAGTATGTGCCAGGCAGAAGCTCGGTGAAGCTGTAGCTGCCCGCGGCGTCGGTGGTCGTGGTGGCAGCCACAGTCGTTCCGTCGCTGCCGAGCAGGTTGACCGTGACGCCCGCGAGTCCCCCTTCGCCGTCCTCCTGGATACCGTTACCATTCAGGTCATTCCAGACGAAATCACCCAGCGAAGCCGGGGCAACATTATAGCCAAAGTCATACGTGAGAACATTGTCGGTGGTCACCGTGTTGGTTTGGGAGTTCCCGCCCGAGGTTGTCGGAGCATATCCTGTCAGGACGCCCTCCGCCTCGAAGTTCGCGGCGTCGACCTGGACAGTGTAGGCCCCAGCCTCCACTTTGAAGAAGTAATTCCCGCTGGCATCGGTGGTCGCTGTGCCATTCGGCACAGGGTTCCCGAAAGAGTCGAGCAGCGTAACCGTCACGCCTGCAATGCCAGCCTCGCCCGCGTCCTGAACACCATTGCCATTGGTGTCCGCCCAGACCGTATCCCCGATCTTGTAGGGACGCAGCACTGGCACACAGGGAGTGCCGTCTTCGTAAACGCAGACAGCGTCATAGATCAGATGCCAGGCGTTCAAATTTGACAGATCCAGCCCGGTAATGCGAACGTGGTACGTCCCGGCAGGAAGGAGGGCGTCTGTGTAGTGATCGGCTGCAACAGAGTGATCCGACGAGATCAGGAATTGTTCCCACTCTGTGTTTCCAGATGGATTAGCATTGTGATAGACATTTCCATTCGGATCGATGACATCATAAGTAACTGGTGCGTCCCTTCGGTATGCTGCGTATACATTGTCATCACTTGGCTGACCAGTGGTCGTGGTCTGACCATTCGCTGCTGTGATTTTGGCACCTGCTGAATCTTTACAAGGATTGGTTGAGACAGCAACTCCTTCAAGAACGTCAGAATTGGGTGCGGCCCAGGCAGGGTGTGTGTCGTTCGGTGTGTCTGGATCGTCGGTGTCATTCACACTACAGTCATAGCTCCCATAATCAAAGTCGCCATCCCAAATCACAAAAGATGACTGGGACACAGGCACGTTCAGGTACATATCCCAGGTTCCATCAAACGTTGTCTGGGTGAGGTCCGGATAAGAAGGATAAATGATACCTTGATTCGTCGAACTGAGAGGTGCCATATAACCGAAAGACTGGTTGGTAGCCAATTCGATCGGCGAAGTTGAGCGAACTTTGAAGCTGCTAAAGATCTTTGTTGCTGTGGCAGCATTGGGAAGGTCCACACGCAGATAGTAGAAATAATCCCCGCTGGGTGCCTGTGCCCGAGGGTCTTGATCAATGGTGAAATTGGTCCAGTCATTATCTGCCATACTATCCCCCAGCCACTGAACGACTTGTTCTGTCCCCACCTGAGCAGCTGTAGGGTCGGCATATAGTGTATAGGTCAATGGACCGGAGTTTAAATCCCAAATCCCGGATGTATCGCCATCAAAAATGCCGATATCAAACGAGGCGACCGATTCAGGAACAGCAATTTTAATAAAAATGGACTGTCCAGCCAATGTTACAAGCCCATCGCTCGCGATCGTAAACATACGCCCATCGGTGACATCACAGGTAGGCAAGCAATTCGCGCCCGGCGGCAGTTCCGCCGGCACTCCCGCGGTACCTGTCAATCCACTCAGGCCGCCGCCGAAAATAACTGCCACCACGATCAACACCAGCAGTGCACTGATCATGCTGATCAGACCATTCCGGCTGCGCAGCCACTTCCTGAAATTGAATTTTGTTTTCATACCTTTCTCCTTGTTCTGAGCGTTGAAAAATGCAGTTTGAAAAATTTTCCTGTATGGTTAGTCGCGAGAATATCCTCAAAAAGGTCGAAATCTGTCCCACTTTCCTGCGCAATAGGTAAGAATTCCATTTTGTCATTTAACCTCGTTTTTATCCATATCCCCAAAAACCTGCCGAATAACCTCAGTCAGGTGTTCGTATCCCGATGAGTAGGTCAAGCGAGTTACACCTGTTTGTGCCACTAAGCGTGCAAAAAACGCCATTCTTTCCGCTGCAATTTCCATCTCCCATGTGTCCCGAATAAGAAAGGAAAATCGGATCAAGGAAAGCACGGAATCGACATCCGAAAGCGGCTCGAATCGCACTTGACCACCAGGATCGTTGAGTGTCCGATTCAAAACATATAGGCGCTGAATTTTTTGAGAGAGGTTACAAAAGCCGCCCCAGCCGTTTTCCCCAATTGGGATCAGTGCTTTTCTCCATTTAGGAAACCAACGCGCGAGATTGGCCTGCGTACCCAGGAAATACTCGATCTGCTCTTCAGACAAGCGCACAGTTGGATACCCTGGACTGGCGAAAAAACCATTTGCAGTTTCTACAATTGGAACAACATCGTCACTGAGCAATTCGGCACCAGACTGTAAAAAGGCTGCCGCCAGAGTTGATTTGCCAGTTGTGCTATTCGCCATGAAAGCGGCCGCTTTCCCGTGATATACCAGGCAGGAGGCATGGATTACCCTAGTTCTATGCTGCTCAAGCCATAATGATAATGCCGTTGATAGCAAATTTGCACAGACTGAAGCCAAATTTGCATCCGCTGAGAATTGAACCAGGATTTTATCCTGAGCAATCAGAAAATGACCCACTCTTGGTATATTTAAACGCAAGGTTTTATTGTGATAGAAAGATGAATGAGGTGCTCCGGATTGCTCCGTATGACGAGCGGAACGAAGCGGGAGAACAGGCAGGTTCTCACTGGCCAACCAACCTTCAATAGCTAGACTGGCTGGCTCCTCCGAAAGCGGAAGCCAGGGGTCGAGCGGCAGGTTGCTGGTTATGGTCAGACCATAAACCCGGTAGTTGTAAAATGAATCAGAAAGACTTAATACCATGCACGCACCTGGGATTCAAGCATCAATGTATAAAAGAAATTCTGATGGTTGGTTTCTCCCCTGAGATAACGCTGATAGGCGGCTTGCAACTCGGAGGGTAAAACATATCCCATATCGGCTAGCCTCATATTGGTCATCAAATCCATTGCCTGCTCGACACTGCGTTCACGTAGACCGCGATGGAACAGATCAAATGGCACTATTTTTTTTCTTAACTCAACAACCTTATCTGGCAATATACCGCGCATGGCATTGCGCAAGACGATTTTTTGAGTACCAGACTGATAGGTTTGCTCAGCTGGAAGTTGCAAGACAAATTCCAGAATGCGATGATCCCAGAGAGGATGGCGCATCTCGATACCAAGCCTTTGCGCGAACTTATGGAATTGCAGGATATTTTGGAGACTTCCTGGATCTATAATCTGCCACCAGCGCATTACCCTGGCGGGCAATCCAATTTTGAATGGCCTGCGGTTGGCGTATCTTACTTGCTCGTAAACAGCTTGTTGGGATGGGTGCAGCCAGGAAACAGGCTTCATCTGTTTCAGGGGTAAAAGCAGATTATCAATATATTGTTTTAGCGGCCGCAGCGACCGGCGCAAAGGTGTTTTCCAATCCGGAGGGCGGATGTAATACCCCTGAACCCATTCATGCCGAATTTGTCGACCGAGTTCGATCCAACGCGAGTTGAGCAATAGATCAGAATAACTACAAATAGAACTTCCGAAACATTGATCCCCCATGGCTCCGGTAATAAGAATGCGAGCGCCTTGTTTCCGCGCCTCCAGGCAGGTGATACCCCATATTTCCTGATAGGCGGTTATTCGAGGGAGATTTTCACAAGGGCCAGACGGTTTCAATGGCCAAAATTGATCGACCTGCAGTTCTGTCAAATCCAAGTTGAGTTTTTGACTGGTCGCCAGAATCCACTCTTGCTCGTTACTACCCGGAAGTGCTGGCATAATTTGGCCTATGCTAGGAATACGATCGCTGGGACGGGCTAGGCGAAGCGCTCCAGCAATACTGCTGCTATCCATACCACTGCTCAGGGTCAGTGCAAATTGTTTGCGCGGGACATGCTCATCCACCACCTGGACCAACAGGGCACGGAGCGCTTCAGCGTATTCCCGGTTGTCTTTTAAACGCAAAACTGGCTGCAATTCAGCTCGCCAGTAAATTTCACGGATTGAATGGTCACTGCCGCAAGTCCAAACAGTACCCGGTGTAAGTTTATAAATATCCTTGTAGATGGTTTCGTCTTCCAACATTGAGAGGGAATCAATTTGGGCAACAACGGCAGACGGGTTGGACTGACGCGGAATCCCGGCTTTTGTGAGTAGAACATTTTCATCATCTGCAATCCACAAACATCCCTTAAATTGGGCATAGTAGAGTGGCGCCAGACCCATACGATCAGAAACAACAAGCAGAAGTTTTTGTGCAGGATCCCAGACCATCCAGGAGCAAGGTCCAGCTACCAATTTGGCACTGGCAGTTGCTCCCATTTTTCGAAATAAAAACAACAGTAAGTCTGACGTAGATAATTGCTTGGACAACCCATAACGACTAATCAATTCATCCTGGTTGGCAACGTATCCGCTGCTCCATAGGCTCAAGCCATTTGGTTGCAACGGTCTGGACCATTCAGTATCTAACAAAACAGGATCTGGCGAAGAGCTTGCCCAGCTGACTAACAATTCTTCTCCTTGGCAAGAATATCAATTATGTACAGAAGACAAAAGAAGCTCTTTAGAGCGAATATCTGATCAATTGATGGCACAGACTCTTGCGAATGCGCAAAAACAGCCTGTTTTCCTGGTGCATGCCATCAATCTGTTAGCAATCCGCTATAGGTTAAGTGTAAGACGTTTTTTATGGAAGAATCTTCCCTTCTGGATTTGTCCCCCCTAGTGTCTCAGGATCTCCACCGGCACCACCCTGGGTCATTTCCCCCAGATCGCCATGCTCCACCAATTCAGGCGTGGCATAAACTTTCTTTTCGTTATCAATCATGTCTTTGGTCTCCATTGTGTCTCTCCTATGTGCGGTTTATCTTTATCAAATCTATTTGTCACAGTGCGCACAGGCAGTAGTCACTGCATTGTACACATTTTCACAATTCAAGTGCAAAAAAACTCTTATAAGTTGCTCAAGCATTCCACCAGACATTTACAGAACCTGCTGCTGCAATTATTTTGCTTGATACTACCTCCTCAGCATCACATAGTGGTCCATGACCTTCTCCGGTTCACCTATCGGTTTACCCTGACACTCTACCCAAGCGTGGGCGTTCAACAAGTCAAGCTCTTTGTACACACCAATCTTCAATTCGGCAGCGACCCCTCTTTGAGCCAGCATTTTTTGCAATGCCAGGGAGCGGCGCAGGCAGGTCATTGGGTAGAGGTGATGGCTGCCCGCACGGGCAACAGCGACCTTCAGCATGCGAAGCTGTTTCTCCGTTTGCTCGGGTGATGGGATAGGATGGGAAGTCAGTCGGGCGGCAAAAGCCTGTAATTCCGAAAATGGGCGTGTGCGCAAACCGATGTCGAAAATCAGCAACCAGACCCAGGCTTGCAGGAACAGCATCCAATCCTCGGCAGAAAGCCGGGAGGCGCTGTTCAACTTGTGAAGCACAGTTGTTACAGTCATTCGGCGTCGTCCTGGATCCGGGCGAGGCCCTTCTCGATCATTTTCGCGGCTAAAGCCAGGAGATCCGTCTCCAGCTGCTCAGGCGTTACTTCGTACTCCTTCAAAATGGTTTCATAGACCGTGCGCAGCACGCCATGTTCCCGGAGGAGCTGCCACATGCGCGTGCCGACCGGGTCCAGGCTGAAATAACGCCCGCCCTGGGTGTCGAGCAGGATGGTTTCCTCGCCGACCTCCTGGGTATAAACGGTTTCGGGGATGCTGATCTGGGTGTCGAGGTTGATGGTCATGGTAATCGATTACAGTGATTGCAATAGTATTTTACGCCATTAGTAACACAGTCGCGAGCGGACGGGATTTAGGTTCGCGGGACAGATTGTCTCTTCAGGAGCTCGATCACTGTAGCAAGTGCGTCCCTGGCAATTCCCCACCAGCGGAACGGATAATAGACTGGCAGTGACCACGAACTCTTCAATCGGTACCGCCAGCGCATATACGCCGGGCTGGGAAAAAGGAGCGCTAAAACCAGCCTGGCTCTTCCGTGCCAGTTCAGCGAAGCTAATGTCTGATTTTCCAGTAGGATTTTCGTTCCAGGCTGACTTTGTTTCTTCTTCACCAGGGACTCGTGGTGATCCGTTTGCCGGGATAGGCGGATGCGGACCGTATCCGGGACAGGAGTACCGAAGTAATCCTGCGTTTGAGCCAGCGCCGCCTTCAAGGCAGAACTCCATGCGAATTTTTGTGCCTGCTCGAGGAGCAGGTCCCAGTCCAGGCGGCTGCCAGAGGACCGAATGAGTTGGTCCAGGTCATAATACCAGCGCAACGGCGCCTTATCGCCGCCGTGCTGCAGCATGGCGTGTGAGGCAGCATAGAGCAACTGGGCTGTGGGAGTTAACACAAGCAGGTTTTCAAACCTGTTTTTCGATGAACCATTCAATGGTTCGGTTTGCTCCCAAAACCAATCCACGGGCACAGCATAGGCAAAGGTTTTATCGGCTACCAGGCTATTGTGGATTTCCAATGTAATCGACCCGGAACCTGATTTTTGCAGGCAGGCATGGTGACTCAGCAGATCATGCAAGCCCGGAGAGGCTTCCGGAATCGTATCTGCGTAACCGAGCGATTCTGCAATTTCAACCGCTTCGGCTAACTTCGAGGCAGGCACTAATACATCGAGATCCCCCATCGGACGCAAGCCAATGTCCGGATAGATCGTCAGGGCGAAACAGGCGCCCTTCAAGACCACCACCGGGATCCCTTTTTCATGGAACAGCCGTGTGATTACACTCAGTTCCTCGAATATTTTCTGGTTCTGTGCCCACGTGCGGGCATACATGCCCCGCAGGGAATTTCGAGCCTCTGTTGGGAGAGATACGAGTTCTCCGGATTTCGAGAGTCGCCAGTATAAGAGTGGACCGACCCCCTCCTGATGCGCCGCCTGAAGCAGGAGCGGCCAGTCTGATGGCGAGAGGGAAGCCCCATCCACGGCGCGTGGGTGGTCGGAGATCAATTGGCTAAGGGTGTGGTTGTCAATGCGGGATGGCATGGAAAGACTAGAGAGATGAAAGCAAAAGATCACGCAGCTTCTTTGTCGTGCAGAGAGTGGCTAATTGTGTGGGCTTGCCCAATACCTTCACCACGGAGTGCACTGAGAACACGGAGAAAACCTTTTAAAAATCTCTGTGAACTCTGTGTTCTCCGTGGTGAGAACATACGTAGCCCATTCTTTTAGCCACTCCCGTCGTGCAACTGGCGCGCCAGATCGCAAATGTGATGATACCCTTTATCGATCAAATCAGACAACTCAGCGGCAACATCCTGAAAGGTATCCCCCGGCTGGACATGGGGATCCGGAATGTTGTATGCCCGTCCGGCGGCTACCTCGGAGAGAAGGAAAAGGCGCTTCTCCATTTCGGGAAACTCGACCAGGAGGCCCTCCCGATGGTTGTTTTCCATCACAAGGATCAGATCATACGTATCGAGTAACTCCCTGTTAATCCGTCGGGATTTGTGGGCGCCCAGGTCAAGGTGCAAATGATTCGCCACCCACCGGGTAGGTGGAATGACCACTTTATCAGGGTCCGCCCAGGTGCCGGCGCTCCGAACCGACCAGTCCCGCGCGTCCGATTCCCCTTGCAGCCGGTGCCTGAACAAAGCCGCCGCGAGGGGCGAACGGAAACGGTCAGCAGTACACACAAATAAGACGGAAGGCATTTTCACCTCACTGTGAATGCTACGGCGCCACCCGGGGACGGGGAATAAGCAGCCAGTCCCCCACCTGGAGAGACTCATCCATGCCGATCGCATTGTAATAGCGCAGGTCCTTGAGACTCACACCGAATCCCAGTGCCAGCACCTTCAGAGACATGTCCGCGCGCGGCACCTCATAGGCTTCGAAAGCCGGGAGGCTGGATACATTGGTGAACCCGACCGGGATGATCACCAGTGCATCCACCCACAACGGCGTTTTGAAATCATAGTTGACCATCAGAATGGCTTCGATACTGGTATTGTATTTGGCGGCGTACTGGTTCAAATTTTCACCGTCCAGCACCCGGTGGATCACAAACTGATAGTCGCTCCCGATCGGCTGATCCAGCTGGCGTTTCGGCACGGCTTCGCCGGTCGATATCGGCTTCGGCGTCACTATCATGGCAGAAGTAGGAGTAGGGGTGAGAGCAGTAGTCTGGGTGGGGACAGGTGTCATCAAAACGGTCATCGTCAGGGAGGGAATTTCAGTCCCTGTGGGCAGGATATATCCCTGCGCCCACAATCCCCAGCCTATGCCAGCTAACACCAGGATCCCAATGAAAACGAAAACCAGGCCTCGGAAGGGGCTGCGCCCGTATAGACTTGTCCGACGGCGGGAAGCACGTAAACGATGCGGCAAAGGCAGGGTAGCCTGCCCGGCCGGGAACGCCACGCAATTCCGATGATTTTCACTGAGGCAATATTCAGCCTGGTGCTGGAGGCTCGGAGAGACGACGCGCCGGCTGCGGTGGCAGGTGTTCCAAACCGAGGGGAATGCCAGGGATGTATCGGCATCATCTTCCAGCCCGAGATAGGGGCAGGCTGGATTGCCACGGCCTCGATCACTCATATTTCCCCGATAAAACCCACATCATAACCTCCCCGGAATACAGGATCATTTGTTAGACCTGCTCTGCTGCTTCCACAACCGGCTCAATAGGGATTGGGCTGCCTTTTCGCGCGGCGCGGTCACCTCCGGCGAGGCAGCCGCGACCACATCACTGCCGGTCAGGTAGCGATCGTTCCGGTAATAATATGGAGAATAATAACGGTAGCCGCCATAATAATGGCCATGGCTGCGCGGGATGCGGTTGAAGACCGCGCCCACTACACGCGCACCGGCCCGGTCCAGCAGCTCACGGGTGGCACGCGCGGCATCGGCGTGGGTCTTGCCCGGCTGGACAACCAGCAGCACGCCATCCACTTTGGCAGCCAGGAGCTGGGCATCTGCCACCAGGGAGGGCGGGCTGTCGATGATCAGCACATCCACGCGGCTCGCCAGTTCAGCCAGGATGCTGTCCATCTTATGGGAACCGAGCAGCTCAGCCGGGTTGGGCGGCAGGCTTCCGCTGGTGATCACGGACATGGTCTTGGAGTTCGAATCGCTCCACTGGTAGGTGACCGCCTCCACATCCAGGCCGTCGCGGAAGAGGTCGGTCAGGCCCAGGCGGTTCTGGATACCCAGGAAACGATGCAGGCGCGGGCGGCGCAGGTCCGCATCCAGCAGCAGGACACGCTTACCGCCCTGGGCGAAGATCGCAGCCAGGTTCGCAGAAATGGTCGTCTTGCCGTCACCTGCCTCCGCGCCCGTCACCAGGATCGTCCGCAGGGGCTTGTCCACAGACGAAAACTCCAGGTTCGTGCGCAGGGAGCGGAACGACTCGGATACCGGCGAGCGCGGCTGACGGGAGACATAGATCTCCGCATCGGTTTTCCCCTTCGATTGCATCTCGGCAATATAACCGATCAGCGGCAGCCCCAGCAGCCGGTCGACATCTTCCGGCGTTTTGAGCGTGTCGTCCAGGTACTCGACCAGGAACACGACTCCGGCAGCAAGCATCAAGCCGACCGCGCCGGCCAGCATGGCGTTCTGCACCGGCTGCGGCCGGATCGGGTTTTGCGGGACAGGCGCCGCCTCGATCTGGACGACATTGGGTGTGTTCTGCAAACGCGCCAAGCGGATCGATTCCCTGGAGTTGATGAGATTCAGATAGATCTGCTGGTATAAATTCAAAGTAGACTGTAAGCGCGCTACCATTGGGCTGTCGTTACTTACGTTTGCGCCGGGGTTTCCGAGCACGACCAGGTTGCTGTAGATCTGTTGATACAGATTCAGTAAAGGCGTGATCTGATCCAGCCGCGCCTGCTTTTCAGCGATCTGGGCTTTACGCTGCTGGCTTGTGGTTGGCGACAGCAAAGCAATTTCTTTCTGCAACTGCAATACTTCTGCCTGCAGCGGCTCCATCTGGGCAGTCACCAGCTCGAGCTGCTCGCTGACGCTCTTCGTCGATACATTGTCCAGGTCGGTCTGGTATTTGGCGATCTGCTGTTCCACCTGCTCGATCTGTATCCGGAGGGTCTCATCCGAGGCAGTATACCTGCCAGCCTGGAGAATCTCATTCTGCTCGATCAGGACCTGCACCAGCTGATTGGCGATGTCGGCAGCTTTCTGAGGATCGGAATTCTCCACGGTGATCTTGATGATCTGCGATCCCTGCTGATTCTGCTGGACCGTGATGTCCCCGCGCGAGACCGGGTATCCCAGCGCTTCCGTAACCCCATCCAGCATGGGCTGCGTTGTCAGCAGCTGCACGTACGTCTGAGCAAGCTGCTGATCGCTGTAGATGGCATAAGGATTAGACGCCACCGCATTCGATGAGGAGCTTACCATGATCTTCGTGGCCGTCTGATAGACCGGCGTCTGCATGTTGCCATAGCCATAGCCGCCGGCAGTCCCCAGGGCAAGGCCCAAAATCAAGAGCCAGGCCCAGCGGCGGGCAATGGAGAGGTATTGTCTGATTTCCATGGAAGCATCTCCTGCGTTATGACATCTTTAGTATACAACAATTATCTGGTGATGAATGAACCCATTCGGGAGTACCTGACTTCGAGGATATACCACAGTATGTCACCCTGAGCCTTGTCCTGAGCGTAGCAGGCGTATGCTGCCCTGCGAAGCGAAGGAGCAAGTGAAGGGTCTCCCGGGAATTGAGCCAATAGGCTCAAATTCCCGGGGATTCTTCGCCTTCGGCTCAGAATGACATTATGTTTCTGATGTCAGTCACTCCCACCCATTGCCCGTAAAACATTTTGTGCGGCGCGGGCAACCCATTCCACCTGTTCATCCTGCATCGTGGGATACAAAGGCAGGGTCACTTCACGCTCGGCGGCTTCTTCCGTGAGCGTGAGTGCGTTCCTGCCTCGGAACCCATCCTGCTGGTAGATGTGAAACTGGTGAACCGGCGGATAATGAATGCTCGTCTGCACTCCCTCGGCTTTCATGCCTTCCATAAATCGAAAACGATCTGCTCCTGCAGGCAGCAGGACGGGCATGATGTGGTAACAGGGGGCGCCGCGCCTTTCGTGAAAAGGGATATGGAGATCGGGAGCCAGCTCTGCCAGTAGTTCCCGATACAGAGTGGTTAAGTGTTTGCGGCGCTGATTATTCGAGGACAATTTTTTCAGTTGAACGCGGCCCAGCGCCGAACGCATCTCGTCGATCCGGTAGTTGTACCCGAGGTCCACCACATCGTACGTGGAGGCGCGGCCCTGATGGCGGTCCCAGCTGAGCGAGGTCATCCCGTGCGAGCGCAGGATGCGCAGGCGCTCCGCCAGGGCATCGTCATCGGTCGCCAGCATGCCGCCCTCCCCGGTGGTCATGTTCTTGTTCGGGAAAAAGCTGTAGCAGCCGATGTCCCCCCAGGTCCCCAGCATGCGCCCCTCCAACTCCGAGCCGATGGCATGCGCCGCATCCTCGATCACTTTCAACTGATGACGTCTGGCGATCTCCAGGATGGCTGGCATGTTGCAGGCAAAGCCCGCATAATGCATGACCAGGATGGCACGCGTCCGCTCCGTAATACAGGCTTCGATGGCAGCCGGAGAAATAGTCAGCCAATCCAGGCTTTCGATATCGGCAAAGACCGGCACGGCGCCGGTATATCGCACCGCATTGGCAGTGGCAACGAAGGTCAGGGACGGCACGATCACTTCATCGCCCGGTCCTGCACCGAGGGCTAAACAAGCCAGGTGCAGGGCTGCGGTCCCATTCGCCACCGCCAGGCAATGCTTCGCTCCGGTGAATGCCGCAAATTCCTGTTGAAACTCCTGTGTCACACTTCCCATGCTCAGCCAGCGGCTGCGCAAAACTCCTATAACCGCCGCTTCTTCCTCCGGACCAAAATCGATATCTGCCAGCGGCACGCGCCAGTTCATCGGTCCTCCTCTGACAGGGATTGCGTTCGCATCCTGCTGAAATCCTCAGCAGCCTGCTCACTGTCCGGATGTACTTCGGGAGTACGGTCGGTAAAGGAATCCCCGGCTGAAGAAATCCGTTCCTGGAACAGGGTGAACAGATCGGGGATCAGGACCAGGCGCGCCGGAGTCTGGCGGCACAGTTTCAGGATGCGTTCCTGTTCTTCCGGCCGGATCGTCTCGATCGCAAACAGGATCACATCGACATTCTGCTGCTCGACAATTTCCGGAATGCGATGGGTCAGTCCAAAGACATGATGACCGTCCACGGTCATTCCTGTTTTAGCCGGGTCATCGTCCACCATGCCGATGATCGCAAAAGAGGAGGCGAGCTTGCTGCGCTGGACCAGCCAGTTTGCCAGGAGTCCGCACTCGCCTGCGCCCACCACCAGCACACGTTCCCTTGCCAGGTATTGCTTCTCTCGACCGTGCAGCCAGCGCGTCGCCAGCCCGGTCAACAGGCGCTCACGATACCGAACGGAAACAAAACCCAGAAACGCCAGCAGCCCTGAAACGAGGATCATTCCCAGCGGCATATGCTGCGGGCTGGGCCAGAACGCGTCGAATATCACGATAAAAAGCGTGGAAATCCCACAGGAAAGCGCCAGGTCGAAGACCAGCGCCGGCTTGGCAGAGCGCCACCAGATCCGCCCCAGTCCCATCCGGGAATTGACCAGGCTGAACAGCAGCGCGATAACGGCTGCCCGCAGGAAAGCCTGCGCGATCCCCAGGTCGAGCGGACCGCTCAGGCGCCACAGTACGCCCGTCGTGCCGACCGCCGCGAACGCCACCAGGTTATCGATCACGAACCAGTTGAAGTAGCGGCTAATAAAGCGATTCAGCAAACCATTATAAAGAGACTCGGCGGGGATCGTATGTGCCCGCAGCTGGGGCAGCAGGACGAGCAGGGTCCAGAAGATAATGTCCAGGTCCGAGAGAAAACGGTGGTTGCGGACGTACAGTTGGTCGAGGCGCAGTTTATCTGGCATGACGATTTTCAGGTAATCATCCAGCGCGCTGGCACCGTTAAGCAATTTCTCCTCATCCCGGTAGGCAACGGAAGCCGGGCTGGTGATGCCAGGGCGCACCGAAAGGATCTCCTGGCGCGCAGCCCGCGGCCAGGACCTGGCGATCTCCGGGTCCTCCGGGCGCGGACCGACCAGGCTCATCTCGCCTACCAGCACATTCCACAATTGCGGCAGTTCGTTGATCTTTGTCGCGCGCAGCCAGTGACCGAGCGGCGTGACCCGCCCATCCCCATCGGCTGTGATGCGCGGACCCCGGTAACTATCCGGATGCTCATACATCGTTCGGAACTTGAGGATCCCGAAAGGCTCCCCATCCTTCCCCAGGCGCGGTCCGCGGTAGAAGACGGGTCCCGGGCTTTCACGCTTGATGAGGATGGACAGGACACAGAAGACGGGAAACAGGAAGAGGAGACCGAGGACGGATGCCAGGAGGTCGAAGGCGCGCTTGAGGAACCCAGCAAGATAACGGTTGAAAGCTGGACGGACTGCAATAACTTCAGGTTTTATTCTTGTAAGTGTATCGGTCATGTTGACCTCCCCAGGTCAGTGATCAGTTAGCAGTATTCAGTCAGTGGACATCCCAGATCATGAGATCTTCGAGATGGCAACGAGATAATGTGTGTTGAAAATCTTCAGCTTTTCCAAAAATGCACAGAACAACCAGGAGACAGGCACCAATCTACGTGCAATGGGTGGAGCCAGAGTAATACGCTGAAAATCAAATCTGCAACCAGGAAACAAGCGGCGAATTTCAGACGGACGAATACCGTGCGTTTGAAGGTTCGTGGGGTTGAGCCAGAAGTCATAAGAGAGAATCAACCCACTAGGTTTGAGTACACGCAGCAAATCAGCGCAAATATTGCGGCGTATCTCCGGATCAAGAACAGATGAAATTGCCGTATATTGCAAGATCAAGTCAAATGTTTCTGAACAATATGGCAAAGCCTGTCCGTCCGCGTTGGCAAATTTGGAGCCTAGGAGCACATGTCGTGCATGGAGTAAACGGTCAAAGAGCAAATCCACACCATGAAGATTTTCGGGGAATACTCCAAAATCCAGATACTCCGTCAAAACGCCACCACCACCACAACCCATTTCGAGGATAAGGAGATCCGAAAGCCGCGTGAAGCCGAATTTCTTTAGCATATGCAGAGTTACTCGTTGTCTCTGATGGATAGCAAAGAGAGTAGCTGTATTAAAGACTGAATACAGATCGCTTGTTGCAAAGCGACGCTTACGGTCCTCATATTCATTTCGCAGGCGGGCAATATCATCGATCATAACTTGTTACTTAAGAGAGGCAACAAATTGTCTGGCTAATACTTGATAATCATGGTTAGCCAAAATATAGTCTCTGCCTCGCTTCCCCATTTCTATTCTTTCCTCTTTTGCAAGACTCATCAGCTTCAATATGGACTGAACGACTTCCTCCGGTTCTTCCGGTGGGATCGAAATACCGCAACCACTATCCGCCACCATATCATTCCCAGACTGAACAGCATAGATCACTGGTCTCGCGGACATCATATAATCCATCAGCTTGTTTGGGCTGACTCCAAACCTGAAAAGTGGATCTCCTTTCAAGGAGATATAGTGGGCATCCATCTCTTGCAAAATAGCTGGAATTACCCTTTTCTCCACCGGAGAAAGGAAAACCACATTTGTCTGACACCGCTCTTGAACTCTCCGTATCAGTTTTTCCTTTTCCGGGCCCTGGCCAATAAGTAAAAATGTTACAGGGTATTCCTGGAGTTGGTAGGCGGCGTCAACAAAGATTTCAAGTACATTCGCCAACCCATGCGCACCTGCATAGCCTATCAGGAAGTGTTCCTTTGCTTTCAAGCCCCAAATTGCCCTTCGATGTTCTTCAGGGATCGAATCTGGTTCTACACGCCACTCTGCAACATCCACTCCATTTGGAATATAGACGAACTTTTGAGGGTCCATACCATGTTGCAGCATATGCTCCATGGTTTTGGGCAACATCGATACTACTATATCGGCAGTGCGGTAAGCAAAATCTTCTGCCCATTGCATCAGAATGACAAATGGATGATGTCGAGACATACCCCCCAATTCTATAGGAGACAGCGGCCATAAATCATGTACTTCAAAAACTAACTTAGCCTGACTTTTCATGGCTATGGCACGAGCCGCAACAATATCCAATGGATATGTTGACGATGCGATTACAGTATCCGGCCTAACAATTTTGGCAATCCAAGTTCGATGAAGCAAGAGTTGTATTACAAACGTAAAGATATTGAGCGCCCGAGGGATTCCATTTCCATTGTATGCGGGAGTTCTTAACCATAAGTAACAAATACCATCTATTGTTTCTTGTGTTATCGATCCTCGGATGTTTGGTGGATTAGTACGCACATGTGAGATAGATGCCGCAACAACAGTGACTTCATGCCCTAAACGCACCCATTCCCGCCCAAGGTAGTACGGGCGGTATTCCATACCGTGGCATATGGAGCCAGCATAATGGTTAATGAGAAGAATGTTCAAGATTTTATCAACAGCCGATTAACTTACCAATGGCTATCGCCGTACTTTAGAGATAACAGCCCGAAACTTGCCTCGTTCTGTCCGCTCTATCTGATCAACGAAAACAAATTTCAACTCTACAGGGCCTAATCGTTCTTCAAATCTTCGGCGAATAATCTGTCGCTCTTTTTCACTGAAGCCAGCATCTACCACAAGATTGACATCAAATTTAGTGAAACCATGCTGGACAATCTGCCCCTCACTTACGTGAGGCAACCCTATAAATATTCCATGAAATCGAACCAGTTCTCGTCCATCAGGTCCAATGACCACATCCTCAAGACGGCCAATTAATTCATTTATCAAGGGCATTTCTCTGTTACAACTGCACACGGAAGAGGAAAAAGAAGCCGCATCACCCATACGATACCGAATCAAAGGCTGTTCAAAGTTCAAGAAACCAGTCGTGACGATCTCACCCATCTGCCCAGGAACAACCTGTCCACCATCTTTATCTAAAAGCTCCACAATTCCCACATCAGGGCTGATATGTAACTGGTGGCATCCACATTCAGAAACAAGGCAACTTCCCTCAACTCCGTTATATGCGTCAAAGACTGGACAACGATAAACCTTCTCAAGAAGAGCTCGCATTTCACTTGTCAGTTTTTCGCTACTGGTCAATACAGCTTTGGGCTGATAAACACTCAATTTGAGTTCATCAATCATCCGCGCCAAAAAAAAATGGCTGGAAGCATAGCCCACCAAATAGTCAGGTTGAAATCGATTAAGGGCATTTACATAATCAGGCGCATTGGCAGGAGAAATATGAAAAGCCGACATATACAACTGCCGTTCAACGACGTTGTAGCGCCAGAAAGGCGGCTGTGCATTTCCCCCTGGAACAACAAGACGGCCGCCTATCATAGCCCGGCTCATGTAATGATTCACGCCTGCCCAACGTCTAACTCTAGCCTCATAGGCAGCTGCATTCAAACGTTCTGTTTCTGTTGACCACTTAATAGCTAGTGGAGTACCTGTCGTTCCACTTGTATAATGAGTATTAAGGTGACCCATTGGTTTTCTAGATACGAATAGATCTGGGTTTTGACGAATAGTTTCTTTCTCCAGCAATGGTAGTTTTGACAGATCATGAATCTCAAAATTTTGCAAATCAGGAAGAGTAAGCCCGATTTTGAAAAACAAATTCTCATAATAGGGAACATACTTTCCTGCATAAGTTAATAACTCGCGCAGCTTTCTGGTTTGATAATGATGCCAATCAGTACGAGAGTAAGATTCATGTTGAACAAACTGTTCAACATACTGTCTAAATTTTCCTCCATATCTTCGTCGTCGCCAATTTAGCCCGTACAGGCTAATACCAACATTTTGCAGCCAAACAGGGGAATTACGATATATGAAATCTGAAACGCCAGACATCTTAATCAGTTACCTGCCTTACCAATCGTATCGAACAATTGTTTCCACTGTGGCAAAACTGCAGACCAATCAAATTGTTCCACTTTTTTTCGCGCATTCCTTGAAAGTTCTTGGGCTAGAGCCGGTTCAGTCAAAATGCGGTAGATTGCCAACGCCATTGTTTCTGGCTCGTTGGGAGGAACAAGAAGTGCATCTTTCCCATCCTCTAGTAGATATGGAATGCCACCCACTGCAGTTGCCACGATCGGCAATCCCATTGCTCCCATCTCCAAGACTGAAACGGGCATATTGTCAACCTGATTTGTATTTAGGTAGATATCATGCTCCTGCCCCGCTTTGATCTTCCCATACTCATCGAGGAAGCCTAAAAACGTAATTCGAGTGGATACACCAAGTTCTTGAGCGAGTTGCTGTACCGTTGGTAACAGACCTCTATCTGGGCCAGCCATAGTTAAAGTCACCTCAGGCACTTGGTACAGCAGCTCAGCCAGCACCCTCACAGCCATTTCTGGATTGTAGATTTGATGGAAACTGCGCATCCACAATAAGCGTGGGCGAAATTGGCTTCGAGGTCGAAAAGGATAAACAGAAAGGCGAATTATGTTCGGTATCACTCGAATCGGGAAACCTAGCCAGGCTAATTCTTGCGCCAAGAAACTAGAAGGTGCAACTATTTGATTAGCCCGTTGGAATACACGATATACCCATCTTGAATACTTTCGGGAAAACAACGGCAGGTTACCACCACGTAAACAGATGACAAGTCGCTTCCGCATCCATTTACTGATCAAACTTGCCACATCTGATAGCAGGAACGCTTTACCACTAAAAGTCTGTAAGACAATGATGTCAAACTCTTTATGCCGGAAAAGGAGGGTGTAGATAATATCAACCAAGCAAAGATATGGATTGGATAGAGCCGATACTTGTGTCACAGAGTATCCATCCTGTGCAAAAAGAACTGCTAGCGATTCTCCCTGTGTGGGAAGCCCACCAACATTAGGGCTGGGCATCTGTCCAACAACACATATACGAGGCAATCCCATGTTTTATTCCTTAATTAAGAGCCAAATTTTGTCCCCACCTAGGCTGGATATGAGATCATTTTGAGAAAGTCTCATCAAGAATCTATATGCTACTTTTGTTGGTAATTTGCCAATTCCAGGTAGCATCGCCCAATATTTTTTTTCCTTTATCAAAAGGAAGTTATTTTGCCTAATCAAAGACTGCATCTCGCTCCGACGGATGGAATTGATCCTATAAGTGTAAGAGTCATTTTGCCCGCGCCAAAACTCGTAATATAAAGAGGTAATTCGAGCTACCAATTGCTCTTGATCAGAAAATTGAAGTAAACAGCGACCGCCTGGTCGGAGCAGACGGTTAATTGTTTGTAGCACAGCTTGAATTGATGAGGCATGTGCCAATACCCCTACGCATAAAACAAGATCAAATGGTTGTTCGCACGTAAATTCCAAGAAGTCTAAATTGCATAAGGCAATTTGATGCTTACAAGCGACAGGTATTTTTTGATCAGCTAACATAAGCATCTTTTTAGAAACATCCAACAAAGTAATGTGGTTCGACGGCATCAAAAACTGGATTGAAAGACTGCCATCGCCACAGCCAAGATCCAAAATGCGACTGTTTTCAATTTCACCAAGCAATTCCCGTACTATTTGAGCCCGGATTTGTATTCCTGTATTCCTAGCTAAATATAATTGAGTTTTATCAAAATAAGACTGAACCGCCTCAACATGCCTCATAATCAAGATGGTCCTTCAAGGGTTCGGGGTGCAGGTTCATCGATATCTAAAGCCCAGGCACTACGGAACATATCTTTTACAGATTCCAGGTATGTGTGATAAGTAAATCGTGACGCATATTCCATTCCTGCCAAACTTGCAAATTTCCATCTATGTGGATACTCTAGAAACATTTCAACTGCATTAGCAAAAGCGGTAGTGTCTTCAAATGGAAAACACAGACCCGCCCCACTTTCCCGTAATATTTGAGGGATACTGGAAACAGCGCCTGCTAAAGGAACAGTCCCATATGCCATTCCTTCACTCAACACTTTAGGCCAACCCTCAGTGGCACTAGGCAAAAGAATGAAATGGGCACTAGAATAAAATTTAGATAATACATGCTTAGGCTGCCAACCATGAAAGCGCACCTGATCCTGTAAGCCCAGTTCTACTGATTGAGTCGCAAATTCTTTCCGTTCTGGTCCGTCGCCTACCATATCTAAAATAAAGGGTACAGCTCTCTGCTGTAGCAACTTAGCAATCTGTAGAACCCTGCCCCCTCCCTTGAAGGTTGCCATCACACCGACAAAGAGCAAGCGTAATGGCAGGTTAATACCTTTGTCTATTCCTGCACGTTGGCCCCAACTGATGTCATCTTCTTCTAAACATGGATTTAGGAAACTATATATATGCTTGGCTTGACCTTTCCATTGTCCGTTAATGGAAACCACACCATGATGAAAATTCTTGTTAAGCCACCACCGTTGAAATGCATATGACCATGAGTTGGGAATCTCAGGTTGCCAGTTCCCCGCATATTTCACCCAGCGATAGGCAGGTCGTCGTTTGAACGCTAGTAACACCATTGCAAGCAGACTAATATTAGCAGGTGCACGAACATGGATTACGTCCGCTTTTTCCATTTCGCAATTTATTACTCGTAAATAAGAAGGAAACCTTTGTAGTATGTTGATTTTTTTAAAAAGGGAATTTCCTCCTGAAGGGGGTACTGGTATTAAGTGAATATTCTTTCCCTTATACGGTAATGAACTACTTGGCGGTAAGTCCGGGTGTAGCCAAGCAATATGCCTAACTTCATCAAAAAACTGTGCCAGGTAATCAATTTCTTGTGCTGTAGGTCCCCAACCAACTATCTGTCTATCCCGTATATAATGCGGCATGTGCGAGACAATTAGAAGCCTCATTTTGACGTCTTCTTTAGGGCTACTCGATACACATGGTACCATTCAGGCATTACTTGACTAATTTCGAAATGTTCTGTAGCGACCTGAACACCCAAGGCACCACGTGAGCGTCGCTCCTCTGGGGAAAGTTGGAATAATTCTTCCAGCGCATGGCAATAAGCAATTGTATCTCCTACAGGAACAAAACCAGGTATGTTGTGTTGTGCAGCACGATGACTAATCGAACCTGTTTCCACTGCTACAATTGGCAAACCGCTGGCCAAGTACTCGATTAATACTAAAGGGCCAGATTCAGATTGAGACGACAGTAATGCAAAATCAGCTATCTTCACCAGTGAAGGAATATCTGTCCTACGCCCTGTAAAAACAAGAACATCTTCCAGTTTGTAGGCGGCAATTTTCTGCAGGCATTCCAAGTAATAATCCCGCTCATTAATATCTCCTATAATAAGCACTTTGACTTTAGATAGCCTCTGGCAACCATGCAATGCTTCAATCAAAAAATGTAATCCTTTTTGGCGACGGATACCACCCACCCAAACACCAAGCAAGTCTTCATCTGACACGCCAATCTCTGCCCGTGACACCGGCAGACGGTTCTCTTGAAACCGCATCAGATTCAAAGCATTACTAATAAAACCTACACGAAAGCTCGGAATTCCGCCCTGTCGTGCCCAATGACACATTTGTTCATGAACGCCAACATAATAGTCTATTTTGATTCTTGCCAAAATTCGAAACCACAGTGGCATTATATGAACAGTCTCGACCCAACCATCATGATCATGTAAAAGTATTGCCCCTTTAATTCGACACAAAAAGCTAGCATAGGAAAGGAAAGCAAAGGAAGGTCGCCCATGTACATGAAACAGGTCTACTGGTTCTTCTTGAAGAATTGCAGCCATTTTTTTTACACCGTCAAGTGAAAAACGGCTTGTACGATTAAGCACGTGCAAACGGATGTTTGGATTTAGTTCACTGGCTAAAGAAGTAACCGATCGTGTCACACAGACCGAAACACGGAAGTCCGGATCACAGGTCGCATTAGCGATCTCCACCAGCATCCGTTCTGCCCCACCTAGCGGCAATGCATCAATCACATGCATAATATAAAAAGGACGTTTATTTATCATTTTGAATAAAAGTTGGCAGCAGTTTACGAGCAGCATGGATTGAGCGTCCAAGTTTCCAAGGTAGACTGATCCATAGCCAAACATATTGCAGCAGGCTCATCTGTTTCCAAGCTTTTATATAATAGAGAAGATATAACGGAAGCCAGAACTGTTTTGGATAGTAACGCCGAATTGTATAAACTTGGGTAGCTTGGGGATAAGCTCCCCAAATTGTGGCATGATTTCGCCACCACGCCCCGTAAGTACGCATTCCACCTTTGGCAGCCTTGTAATGTGTCTCAATTGCTTTTGGATTGGTAATAGTTTCATATCCTGCCATATATAAGCGTAATCCCAGATCATTATCCGCACCAGAACCATGGTCAAAGGCTTGATCTAGTCCACCAACAGCCAGCAATGCATCTTTTCGTGCCAAACAATTTCCGGTTGCAAGAACATCTGCAACTCGGTACATACGGATGCCGGGAGGTATATGCTCAACTTTTTTCCACGGTGCTAGCGACACACCAGTTGACGCAACAGCACCTGAATGCTCTAGTACACGAATGTGCTCCGCCAATAAATTATCCCAAGCTACTGTATCGTCTTCGAATAGAAGGCACCATCTGCAGCGTGCGACTTTTATAGCTACATTACGTGCGATTGACTGACCAGCCTCGTCAAGATAAAAGACACGAATCTTGGGGTTATTTTGATAAGATGAATAAATTTCCATTTGCCGCTCAACCGCTGGGGTTTGATCAACAACAATGATTTCCTGTGGTTGCGGATCTAGTTTAAGTAATGAGTCTATCGCCTGGGGCAAGTAACTATACCGATTAATTGTTGGAATAATAGCTGAAACCGAATCAACATATTGATATTCATCAGTATTCAAAGTATGCCAATTTATCTCTAATTGACTTGATGGAATAGGTGCAGAAACGGATAAGAATTTACGTCTTGCCTCTTGAAGAGAACGCAACACATATAATGGTCTGTGTGTCAGAATACTTTTCCAAAAGGCTACGTATAGAGCTGCCGAACATCCCACGTGGCGGTAAACGAAGAGCAACTCATCGACAAGAGGTATTTTCGGCGCTAAATCAGACAGATCGGGTAACACAAAAGGCAGAGGCTGGTGGCATACTCTGCCGCCTGCCATTAGAATACGATAAGCCAAATCCATCAATTGCATGACGGGTGACTGGTAAGCACGGTCAAAGCCCCCCAGGTCGCGCACGGCAGGTGGACGCAACCAGCAAAACGCTGGAGTTGCTTTCCAACTGGTACATTGCTTGTGTGCTGGCGGGTCAAGAAAAAACCAGTTCGTGCTTGTTAACCATAAGCTACTAAGCGTTTGTCTGGCACCTAGAGACAGTCCGGAGTGCAATAAATCGAACATCTCAAGATCGGCCGGCAACTCTGGTATTGATTGATCCATTAATTTAGCATCACAAAGCAAGACATCTTCTACCTGTTTAGCCTCAATCGCAGCCAAAGCCTCACCGATATCTACATACTGAGTAGAACGCTCTAATGAGAACGAACGATTCGAATCAATATCGGAAATCAGATAATGCATCTTTTGTTACTTTTGCTCTTTTTTTGCAAAGCTTGGATAATGCAATGGCGCGGCAGCAAGTGCCATATAAGTCATAATCTGCCCGGTAAGGGTGTACATACTGGATTGAGCCCAAAGAGTTTCTCCCACCAGCATGGTTGCCATAACAGCGATAAAAGCAGCCCACGCGTCCTGTGCCGCAGCACGTTCAAAACAACTCTCTGTCACATCAGCCGTACTGCGCAATGATTTCAACACGCTGAATAGCATACGCATATAAAAAACAAAGCCAAAGATACCCAACTCAAACCATGCCTGAGCATAATTATTATGTGCCCCAGCAGCGCTAATAAACTTTAAGACATTTTGAAATCCAACCCCTGTCAGCAGGACCCATGGAGACTTAGCAATAGCATCAGGATAATTATCGTAAACCAGTAGGCGGTCGCCGGCAATTCCCTCAAAACCCAACCGTTCGTAACGATCAATGAAAACCTCATTGACATTGTCCTGCAAAACGGAAACAAGTGAATTGCTGCCAACCGTAAAAATCACCATCAGGCCAACGCCTACCGCTAACAATATCCGAATCGACTGCTGACGATTAATAAACACATAGCCAGCAAACAGAAAAGCAAAACCTAGCCAGGCAGTACGGGATTTTGCGAAGATAGGCACCATTACCATGATAGCCAGCAGGCCCAAAACAACTACGCGTAAGGCACCAGACTTTGAGCGCAGTAAAGTGAGAGACATACTGATCCCCAGAAGCATTACCACCCCAATTTGTTTGTGATGAGGGGAAAGAGTACCAACGGGTAAAACGCCATAAATGGCAGTATAGTATACTGGCCAAAAAGAACCCAACCTGCCCATGCCCTGCGCAAATGCCAGGACTGCTTGGGTAGCAATATTGATATAGATCACTCCAAACAGGAAACGATAGCGCCGCGGCGTATCTGCCAGCAGCACCACAAACCCGGCCGTGAAAAAATAGGCACTAAAGCGAATACTGCGAATAATGGCAGGCGGCAGTCTTGACATACCTCCAATCCCTACTGTCAGGATCAGGCTCAGCCAAACCATAACCAGAAGCAAACCCGCCCAATATAAGAATGTGTTCCGGTCTTTAAAAAGCTGTTGCAGCCGCGGCAAGAAATGTAGTCCAAAAAACAGAAAAAAAAGCGCAAAAACAATATCATAAATTCGCCAATCGGTACCTGCGCTTTCCAGGCGAGCCAATGGCACGCAGTAGAAGTAAGAAGTAATCAGGACAGACAAAACGAGGACAGGTGCGCCAATTTTCGTTTGTTCCTGTTCTTCATATCTGGCTCTTTTCAACGCAAAAACTGTGTTCGATGTGTTGGAACGGAAGGACATTAGCAGGCTATCTCCTGATAATATCTGTAAAGCTCAAAAAAAGTCTTCTCCAATCCAAATGATCTTTCGACCCGATAAACAGCATTGCGTCCAAGTTTTTGGCGCAGGTTGCCATCCTGTACCAGGAGGCGCAAGCCATCTGTAATTGCCTGAAGTTCGCGCGGAACAACCAGCCCGGCTTTTCCTTTATCAAACATCTCAGGAATCCCTCCCGCTGGCGTGCCAATCACCGCTTTCCCGGCGGCCATAGCTTCCAGGACCGCGTTGGGCATACCCTCGCGCACGCTGAACAATGCTGTGATATCGAAAGCTTGCAGGTAGTCTTCCACATTAGACACCGTTCCGGGCATGTCAACAACTTGTGCCAAATGTAGTTCTTGTAATTGTTTCTTGAGGATGTCTCGCTCCGGGCCACTCCCTAACAGACAGCCTCGCACCGAAAGTCCTTCGGTATACAAAGTATGAAGTGCTTGAATAAAAAGATCCTGCCCCTTGCCTGGACGAAGATTCGAGATATACCCCAGCCCAATATCATCCGCTTTCCAACCTAACTGTGCACGTATCCTGGCGCGTTGCTCATCATCAGGAGGAATGATCGCTACGCCGTTCGGCAGAACTTGAACCTTTTGCACATCTCCTTTGGACTGGCGGGCAACGTGCAGAGCTGTCGAGGCGCTATTCGCACTGTAATGGCCCCCAAATACATTCAGGAGGTGGAATTGCAGCATCCGGCGCAGACGCGCGGCTCCCTTGAGCACATATTCGCTCCGCTCTGTCACACAAAAGGCCGCTGCACCAGCCAAACGAACTGCCAGGAACTGCTGCAGTAGAGAAAAATTGCTCTGGCTGTGTACCAGGGATGGTCTGATCTGACGGATCAAACGGCTAAATTCATGCAAAGCCCCCGGTGTACGTCTCCAGTTGACAGGTGCCTGATACACAGATACACCGGCACCCTGCAAGACTTGTAAAAAGGGACCGCGCTTTTCGTGCAAACAACAGACTACTGGCTCAAAAACCCCTGTTGCTCTGGCTCTGAGCGCCATACGTGTTACATAACGTTCCAGCCCGCCAATTTCCAGCGCACCAACAAAATATAATACACGCATCAGCCGGGCTTCCATCCCCAGGCGTTGAGAAAATCTCCGCCGTACACCAATTGGCCAATTAGGCGCGTTACTACTGTAAACGGAATACGCCAGCCCACCAGCGGCCCGCCAAAAAAATCATGTACCTGTACCTTTTGAAATCCAGCCTGTATTAATAATCGTTGTAATGTGCTACGACCAAAAAACCATAGATGGTGAATCGAGCGAATATTGCGCTGGCGCTGGGGCACACGGCGGAAAAGCATATCACGGCGAAACATGATATTGTCGAATTGATTGGGAACCTCGATAAAGATCACGCCTCCTGGTTTTAAAACTCGCCATGCTTCTTGCGCCGCGTCCATGGGATTAGCCAAATGTTCAAAAACATGATGAGAATGAACCAGATCGAAAGTTTCATCTGGAAAAGGCAACTTCTCCGCTACAGCAATTGGAATATCCAATCCCTTCCGTAAGGCTTCACGTGTTCCACTCCAGGATGGCTCAATCCCAAAAGCAAGCCAGCCTTGATCTCCCGCCAGTTTGACAAATGTCCCTGCAGATGCCCCAACATCCAAGACCTTAGGATGTGCATTCTTTTCAACAGGACCATAAATAGATTCCAATTGGCGCAGGCGTTTTAAAAATATGGTAGTACGCTGATTCGTGACAGCAAAGTAATTTGCCGGGTTTTGTGTATACGGTAGCAATTCCTGTGGCACACTATCTTGTGTGAATGCAGTGCGTAGTTTGTGATCTGGACGAGGAGATAAGTAGATCATGCCACACTCCTGGCAACGGACTACCTGAAGAGGTGGTACAAGATTGAGATTATGATCTCCCCAGGGAAAATGCCGTGACTGTGGACTCTGACAGATGGCGCAGACAGGTCGTTCAAAACCCGAAGTCAGGGGAAGCGGTTTCATGAACCTCTCAGTTCAATTTGAGAATCAGCTAGTTCAGAAAAAAACAATTTGCAGGCAATCCGCCATAGCGTGTGGATCCCGACGGGAGACAACCCAATATCTGGCATCCGGTGGAATATCTACGAGCAATTGGGGTATGTCTGTCACGACAACAGGCAGATCGTACTCTACGGCATGAACCAGGGCATGCCTGCCATCAGCTGAAACAGCTGCCAGAAGAAAGACATCCGCTTGTCTCAGGAGATCGTCCAGTTCTTTTTCAGAAGCCGAGCGGATTATGTGAACGCGTTCTTGAAGTCCCAGCTCATGGCGGGCAAAGGCGGTAGCTTCCAGAAAATCTCCATCACCTACAAGCTTGTATTGGAAATCCTGTCCGCGGTCCTGAAGGATTTGCATGGCCTGTAAAGCAAATTCATGTCCGTTCCGCCAATCCAAAGCTGCGATGGTCAGAATCTCGATCATGAAATTGCCTCTTCTGCAGACAATGGTGTCCCCAAAAGTACCCACTCGTAAAACGACCGGAACTGTTGGGCTTGATCCTGTAGATTAAATGCCTGAAGTACTTTTTGTCTCCCGGCTTGCCCCATCTGCGTGCGTAAATCAGAATCATGTCCCAAGTGCAGGAGTGCATCACCAATCGCCTCGGGCTGGCGCGTGGGAACAATGAACCCCTGCACTCCATCGGTAACCGCCTCCGCTGTTCCACCGGCGGCTGTAGCAACAACTGGCAGTCCACAGGACATCGCCTCAATCAATCCATTCGGCAGCCCTTCGCTTAGAGCCGCATGCAGGAAAACGTGCGATCGTTGCAACAAGTCACGTACAGACCCGTTCCCAAGCATACCGGTAAGGGTCACATGCTTATCAAGACCCAGGTCTTGAAGTGTATATTCCACGCGAGGACGTTCAGCACCATCGCCAACGATTGTCAAATGAGCATCCAGTCCCTGGTCAAGGGCTCGGCGAAATCCCAGCAAGGCATATTCATATCCCTTGCGCCATATCAAGGCACCTGTCATGACAATCCGCAACGGAGACGAAGGGATCGGTTCCGCACAAGGCACAAAAAAGAAAGGATCTACGGCCGTATAGATCACGCGTGCACGGGCTGGCGGCATTCCAAATGCTTCTGCCTGGCGCAGCATCTCATAGGAAACACAGTGATAAGCATCACATTCTGGCAGATGGAGAGTAAGATCCCGCGCATACTCTTCGTAACCTGGCAGGTAAGGCTGAACGTTGATCTGACGCCCGCGCAGACTCAGGACAGATTTTTTGTGGTATTTGCGTGCCAGATTGCGGTAGATTAACCAATGCCCCGGCCACTGGAAGTGCAACAGGTCGGCCTGCTCCACCCGAACTGAGACATCACGCGGCAACTGAAAAACGAACCCATGCTGTAAAAGCCGTTGACGGATACCTAAATAGCGCCGGATTGGTGGCAGGAAATCGATCTCGACCCCAATATCACGCAGACCATCCACCTGACGTTGGATGAAGGTCGGTGGTGGAGATCCGGCACCAATCATCAGGACTCTCACGCCTTAGTCTCCTGGTAAAGTTGTAGGCACTGATCAACGATTATTTTGATATCATGATATCGGTGCACATAAGCCATTCCAGCCTTCCCCAAATGTTTCCGTAAATCTGCATCCTGCACCAGTTCACGTAAACGATCTGTCAGATCCCGAGTGCTGGCATTGACAATGGGCATATCGGTGCGATAGTGGAACCATGCCGGGTCTATATAACATATCACAGGACGGCCCAATGCCATCAACTCAATGGAAACCTTCCCATACCAGCCATACAACACTTGATCTACGCCAATGTCACAAAATTCATAAAGCGCCTTCACCTGATCGAAAGGCACTTTCTCAATCAAGACCAACTCCACTGGATAACCCTGCTCTTTTAATTCACTAACTGAGCGTTCGACAAATTCCGTTCCTTTTTTGCGGCGCATGGAGGGTGCATGAGCGATACGAATGATCCCATCCTGCTGACTTTGCGGTGCCGATCGTTCCGGTTTCCAGTACCTCAAGTCAATTGCCTGCTGGACCATGAGGGCTTCGGGAACGACCCGTAAAAGGTCCGGCTCTGAGACAAGCATCTTGTGCGCGTAACGGCGCCAATGCGCCAGCGATCGCTGCTGATCCGGGCGATTGATGGGAGGCTCGGGCAGGTTGTCACCGGCGGTGCGGGCGCGCAAGTAGTCAAAATAAGCCAGGTCGATCACATCCAGCCCGCGGAAATGAACAAAGATCTTCTTGCCCAGGCGGCGCAGTAACCACAGATCGAGATGCGGAAATCGTCCCAAACCATAAAGCGACTCGCCCCAGAAAAAATGGAAAACATCGTAATTTTGTGCCGCCCAGAGCGTAAAGGATAGTAACAATAACTGGCGTTTCAGGCGTCCGCGCACCGAATCGATATTCAGATGAATATCGTTCACGTGTCCGAACCATTCCTGGCTGTAGGTGGCGGCTGTGGCAAAATGCCCGCGGCGGCGCAGTTCTTCGACCATGAGCTGCATCTGCCCGCCGATCTCGTGGGGGGCAAAGAGGATCTTGAGAGGTCGGTCTGGCTCACCCATTAATGCTTCCTTTATTGCCGGAAGGGCTCCAGGCCTGCTCGGTCATCTGGCGGGTTTTTTCCGGCCCAACATTAAAAACTGCATCGATGATCGACAATCCCGGCAGAAACTCTTTGCCTTGTTGAGGGTAGGTAATCGTATTGAAATCCAGATCCTGGTAGATGATCTCGATGCCAGCCTGTTCGAACGCCTCCACACGCATGTAATCCCGTCCGCCGCGCCCGGAGATGTAGTGAGTCGCACCCAGGCACTTGGACAATTCCACCAGGCGGTCAGTCGGATCGAGGGTTTCCACCGGCATCCGATTGGCGCGCTGGACCGGGACATGGATATCCAGCATATCGAGTAACACAAGGAGAAGATTGTAGTTGACATCGTCCAGAGTTGTCTCGGGCTGCAGGAGCGACTCGCGGATTAGGGGCCAACAGGCATCGAAATGGGGCGTTTTATGATAGGTGTATTCGATGGTGCGGCAGGCATACTCACGCCAGCCGTCGTCCGCCACGGTGACTTCGTCGATGCGTGTGGTGCGGTTGAAACGTACCGGGATCGAGACCCACTGCCAGGTTTCCTGGCGCCGCACCTTGGCTCGGTTCTGGTAATAGCGCGTCCGGTATTGCACGGTGTTCAGGACTACAAAAGCATCGCTGTTCAGGATCTTATTAAAGTAGCCCATCCAGGGAAGGAAATGGGGTTGATGAATGGAAACGATCATAAGATCAGTCTGATATTTTCGAAGCACTCCGCGTATTCGTGCCCGATCTGCTTTCCACGCACCCGCGCTAGATCTTCGAGAATATTGTTAGCAAAGAAGACGCGCTGCATCTGGGTTTTATATGCATTAATGGCAGCAATTTTGGCTTCCACAGCTTCGCGGCTAAGCGTCATAAAAACATCCATTGAAAATTCCATGCTGTTCCAGGGAAGTTCATACCCGAGGATATTGGTATATTTGAACGCACGCCGCGCTTCCGCATAGACCACCTCATGCGACTGATGAATATCCTTGCTGTTGGGGACCAGAACCAGGGCAGGTTTCAACTCCTTGTTCAGGTCATATAACAATTGAAGGATGTCCATGCGCACGCTGAATAGGTTGCGCGGGTCGTAGTCGCGTAGAATGAATTTCTGCGGGTCGAGGTTCAGGCAGTGAGTGGCATTGTAGAACTCCTGCACCAGGGTCTCCCGCTCGACCAGCGGTGGCAAAGACAATCCAACATAATAGACCGTATTGGATTTGCCCAGCTCGTAGACAGTCGCGCCACACCCCAGCTCGACATCATCCAAATGCGCAGAGATCGCGAGAATAGTCTTGCCTTGCAGGTTCAGCATAGGTTCTCCAATTACTCTATGAGGATCTTTTTTTATTTTGCCCGTTCAGCAAGACCTAACCCGTTTTGGTATCTACCAGCAGCAGTTGCGGGACAATTTGCAAACTGAGATTCTGATCGTCGGCAGAATGAACTGTGAAACCGCAACGTTGATAGAACCTACGGGCAATCTTATTTTGACAAGCCACCTTAAGCGTGACGAGCGGTTTGCCAGCTACAATCGCAGTCTGAGCGACTTCCCGCAGCAAGAGCCTGGCGATGCCGGAGCGTCGCCAAGCGGCGCCAACAGCGATACGATTGACGTGAACACTCTCCATTTTAAAGGTAGCGATCATATAGCCGACCATTTCCGTATCGACAAACGCCAGCCGGGAGGCTTCCCATTTGCCCGGATAATCGGAAGTGAAATGCTCAGACGACCAGCGCTCCGCGAGCATCTCGTGGTCGATCTTCAGGAGTGGATCGAGATATTGCTCCAGCACGACAGTTGTAAGCCGCACAATTGAAAAATCCTTTGGGAGCGAATTGGTGATTGGCATGACGATATTTGGTTCTATCTCCTGGCGAATTAAAGTTTGATAGGGCGTTACTTCTGGCACACGAACATTAGCATGTGCGAGAGATCTTTTCGCAGCCACAGCGGCGCACGTTTGCAGGATCGACTTATTAATTGATAGACACGATAAAAAAAGAAATGATGACTATATAACCAGCGTCCCAAGCGCCAGTCACGGACCAGTCCGCCCAGGAGTCCATAGGGGATGCGATCTAAAATCGTAAAGCCCGCTCTCTGGACACAATTAGCAAAATGATCGACATTGACATGGTCCTGGTAGAAACGCAATCCATTTCCCAGCTCCAGCCGATGCATTTCAGGGACCCGGCGGTAGAGTCGGCGGCGCGGGAAGTTCAGATAAGGAACGGTGATCAGAGCAATTCCTCCGGGACATAAAACACGGTAGGCTTCCGCCAGAGCAGCTTCCGGGCCATCGAAATTATGCTCCATCACGCCGATCGAGATGTAAGCATCATAATGACCGTCCGGCCGATCTATAGCATAGATATCCCCAACACGCACGTTCAAATCCGGGGCAGCCTGCCGGATGCGTTCTATCGTTTCCACCGCATAGTCCAGTCCTTCGATTCGGTAACCGCGTGCCTGCAGTGCACAGACATATTTTCCCTTCCCGCAACCCGCCTCCAGGATGACACCATCCCTGGGCAGGTATTTGCTAAAAGGATATTCAAATTCACCTAATCTGCCCTGGCGAGCCTGATCGAAGAGTGGCTTCAAGTCATCTTGTCCCCAGTAGGCTTCCCAGTAATCCTTCATCTCGCCGATGGGACGATAAAGAGCCAGGCTGGTTCCATGTTTATAATAAGCTTCGGGAGAAAATTCCGTCATTTGCTATGCCGAATTTTTGTTAACACGTTTAACGGTTCTTAATTACACGAGCAGGTACGCCTGCCGCCACCACTTGTCCGGGAAGATCTTTGGTGACTACAGAGCCTGACGCAATGACTGTCCCAGCCCCAATACTAACTCCATCTAGAATACGCGCACCACTACCAATCCAAACGTTACTTTCAATATGAATACCTCGGCGCGTTTCTGACTGCTGAGAAATTGGCACATCAAGCAGATCAAAAGAGTGATTAGCCGAAACAATTACGGTCTGTGCAGCAATATGGACATCATCTCCAATAGTTACCCCCCCATGCCCATAGATCACAACAAAAGGATTGATGGTACATTTTTTGCCAATTGAAATACTGCCGCTGTAGCTATACAGGCAGGCATACGAACGGATACTTGACTTCTCGGCGATCTGAATTGTCCCATTATCTTCAAAATACGGATTTCCTGAAAAGCTAAAGGGCGAACTTGAGCAGTTCAAAACTGCATCTCGAAAAACGCGCACCCTAGATCCTAAGCATATATTTCCGCCCACCGTAATTCGGGCAGCCAGAGAAACCCGGCTATCAGCAGCCATATGGATTTTGTTGGACCAGTATAAGCGCTCAATGAATTGAAAGCAGGCATCACTAATCTGCCATCTTTTTTGCTGGATGCGCTCTTTAATCTTTATAGACATTTAATTTAAGCAATAACAAGTAACTGTCGTAGACGACGAGCCGATGAGACAGACAAAGATTCGACCACAGTTAACAAATCAGAAAGCAAGTTGCGATAAAGAGTGACTAAAAGCAGAAGATAAACCATACCTCCTACAATAATTGAGACGAGCAGCTCGGCAACTTGGAAAATACCCATGTGCAAAAGCCCTAGACGCAAAATCTGAATAACTGTTGCCATGATGAGCGATGCAATCAATGGTTGAGTAAACTCTTTAAGCAAATCGAGCAATCTCTCATTCACGAGGCGGGCCCCAAGCCAAAACGTAACGATGCCACCTATCGTTCTAACCAGAGTAACACCGGCTGCTACCCCCACAATCCCATAAAAGCTGCCCAGCCAGATCGAGAGCAGATAGAACGGGATAAAACCAAAACCGAACTTCATTCCCAGGTCTGGTCTTCCGACAACATTGTAAATAACACTGGCTGGACTACCTACCGTCTGGCGTAATGCAAAAATGATCAAAATACGCAAAGGCAAAATAGATGCCTGCCACTGCGGGCCATACACGACCAAAACAAACAAGTCAGCCACCACGAACAAGCCCATGAGCAGCGGAAAGCTCACAATCGCGAGCAGGCGCAGCATGCGGTTGAACGCCTGGCGAAGACGAGCTTTATCCTGGGAGACGGCGGAAAGAGCCGGCATAGCCAGTTTACCAATCGTGCTGGTGACATTGCGTCCCACCAGGTTAGCACCCTGCCAGGCAAGATTATACAACCCGAGCAACTCAACCCCCAGGGTTTTACCAATGATCAGGGTGTCCCCCTCGGCAGAGATTGTATTTGCCAGATTAGCGCCAATGATATTGATCGAGAAGTGAAAGACCGAACGCCACAAAGGGATACGCAGCGGCAGGCGCGGCATCCAACGCGCCATCAACATTACCATACCTACTCGCAGGGGAGCGAGAAACAAACCGGGTAGGACCAGGCTCCACACCCCAAAGCCGGTCAAAGCCAGGATAACACTTGCCAGACCGGTCGCGATCTCCAGAAACGTATCCCTGATCACTAACTTCTGAAAATTCAGGCTTTTTTTGATCAGGGCATCCGGTACTGCCGCCATCGAGTCGATGGGGTAACGCAAAAGAAGAGCGGCCAGCACCCATCCCAGGCCGGGTTCCGTATAAAAGCGGGTAATAATAGGGATACATGCGCCCCCCAGCAATGCCACACCACTGGAAAGAGCCAAATCCATCCAGAAGGCAGCTTGGGCGCGCTCCTCACGGCCTTCTTTGTTGTCGTAGATCACATAATCACTAACACCATCGGTTGCCAAAATCGAAATGAAACGCAGAATGACATATGCCAGGGCTACCAGGCCGAATTCTGTTGGAGACAGAGTACGTGACAGAATTGCCATGATCCCCAGGTTGATGATACTGGTCACTATCCCGCGCCCGTACATCCATGCACTGCTGCGCACGACTTTTGTAGTGATGCCATCAATAGGTTTTGGCTCGGGTACGTCTATTGTCAAGATATGTGAACCTTTTCAAGTGGATCACTCTGTGCCAAAGTACACAGGTAGGATGGAAACAAAAAGTGAGCGGGAAGAAGCAGTAAGTGACAACGTCCACGCGTCGCAATTTGTGCAGGCTCGATCAATTGAGTTTTCTCTTTTAAGTACCAGGCATTGTAACTATATTGGTTACACCAATCCAAAACCTGGCGTGCATTTTCAGACATTGTCACACCAGGAACAGAATGCATTTCTACGAAGAAACGGGTTACCTGCTTTTGAGCCAGATTTCGTGCACCCTGTAACACCAAAGTCTCAGCGCCTTCAACATCTATCTTTACGAGATCGGGAACAATTTGGTGTCTCTCAACAAGTTCGTCCACTGTGACGGTCGAAACAGTAAAGCTTGCACCTAATGCAGATGCCGTAGCAGCATTTGCGGCATACATACTTCCCGCTGCACCTGTACCTACTGTAAAAAACTCTTTTGTTTCATTTGATTGATCCGATGCGAAAGCACATATAAACCGCGCCTTGTCAGACCAGCCGTTTAAAATAAGGTTTTCAGCAGCCTGTGAAAGCGCAGAAGGATTAGGATCTATTAAGATCATCTGTTCAATTGGACCACTATGGAAAAGCAAAACAGCTGACTGCCCAATATTACTGCCCACATCAAAGACAATATGTGCTTCCCGGGCCAGGGCCAGCAGCCAGGCATCATCATAATCTGCTTTTTGGCGTACCGTTCCTCGAATCAAACGGTATGATTTACCCAGCAATGAAACAGTTTCCTGACGATGGATCTTCCAGCCAACACGCCGTTCTAAATAATCAAGAATTCTTGTTTTTGGACTAATCATTAAATGTCTTCCTTGGGAATCCAGAACCGGATGTAGACTTTGGCAGAGTAACATAGGCGAAGTACAGATTTTGACATGGGAATAAAACTAAGCAGGGAGACAGAGGATCGAGGTCCGGTCCTCCGTCTTCCCACAAAATTCGCGCTGCACGCCGACTATCTCAAACTCATTACACCAGGCGTAAGATGGATTCAGGGTTTAGAGAGTCTTCTGGGTTTCCGAACTGCCCATACTGCCGGGGCGGTCTTTGGCAGTGATCAGGATGCGCACCTGCGTGCCGGCAGCCACTGCGGTCGTAGCCGTGTAGACCCACCGTCCGCTTTTGATCGGCTCCTCGACGGCTTCTCCGCTTTCGATAGAGTTACCCTCAGCGTCGTTGAGCGCCACGTGCACTGCACATACCTCGAAGTCATCGTGCGCCAGCACAACGATCGGGTTGCCAACCTGCCCATTGTAGCCTCTCAGGTCCACTTCATCCACTGAAGGGGCATTGAAAAAGTCAGCGATGGTCAGGCTGAACATAGGCTGGTGTTTCGCCCTGGCTGCCTCCTCGTAAAGCTTTTTGGTGTCCGGGTCGGCCATCACCAGCTTGCCATACAGCGCCGCCTGCCGGAAACGTTCCTGGGCTGCAATCTGCGCTTCGGTAAGCTTGCGGTCTGAGAAATCCGGCTTCCGCGCAATGATCACATCTCCGCCGGAGCGTTTGAACACCAGATCGCCAACCTGGCCGCGTACTTGCTCCAGGACTGGATTCAGTTTGACTTTTGCCATAGTTACTCCTTTCCTTGTTTCAGGGTTGCGAATATCGCCTATCCACCTCACGCCTTTCGGCGTGCAACGCGCCATCCTGAGACTCGGGCAGGCAAAAGACTGAATCCACGTGGAAACAGAGTGATCCCCCCTGCCGTCGTCCCCCTACCAATATTCGATTGTTCCTGCTTACTTTCTACTTACTTCCTGCTTATCTCTATGTACCTCTCTCATCCGACTTCCGTCCTCGGTCCTCCGTCTTCCGTCTTTCTTACATTTTACAACGGTCTTCTTCGATGCAGCACGCCGATCGTTTCGAACAGCTGGCTCTTGCCGCGCAGGGCGATAGGCGTTCGACGGAGGTGACGGGAGGCATGGGATGATTTACGATTCTAGATTGACGATTTGGGATTGATGAAGAATAAAAATGCGCCCTGCTGAGTTACCCGGTAATTTCCACGAGAATTTCCCCGCCCTCAAGCAGTTCAATCGCTTTTTGTAAACTTGCCGCAAGAATCTCTTTCATCTTTGCATTTGAAGTATTCCCACAAGTAACCCAAATAATTTTCGGCGGCGCACCAAGCCTTTTTTGCAATTCAAGAAAATCGCTGTCTTTGGTCATCACGGAGGCATCGGCCTCACGTGCAGAGAAAAATATGACCTGATCTTCTGCTTCACGCAGTCCCAGATCGCGTACGGCAGTCGCTTCGATGTTGGCGAAGTTTTCTGAAATCCATTTCGCCAAAGCGGGGGAAAGCTGAGCGTCGATCCAGAGGATCATCTATGCCGCCACCGCCAATACGGGATGATCCAGCCTACGAACCGCATAACGCGCCACCGCCTTCAAGTCTTCTATTTCCAGGTCCGGCATTTCCTCTAATATCTGATCAGATGTTAATCCATTGGCTTGCAGTTCAAGTACGTCTATGACCCGGATTCTCATGCCGCGAATACACGGTCGTCCTCCACATTGATTTGGGTTAACGGTAATTCTCTCGTCAAGGTTAACGGTTGACATAACAGCCTCACATCTCAGTCGAATTCACTTTGATAATTATACCGCGCCCGGAAAGTGAAAGACCGGCGACTGGAGGCAGAGAATCTGTCATCGGTCTCCCGTCCTCGGTCCTCCGTCTCCCGTCCCCACAGTTAGACCAATCTGTCGAGTATATTCTGGGGGACCTGACCGCGCAGGTCAGGGTACTTCTCAAGAATGCGGGCGATATCAGCCAGGTCCTTTTGTCGCTTGCTCCCCCGGCGGTCCGCGTCCTGGGCAGCCCAGATCTTTCCCTGCAAGACGTCTTCCAAACTGGCAACCGGCAGCTCCAATCCCAGCACATCTCGCCGGGTGGCATGTTCGACAAAACGACCATATCGCTCGTCCGTCTGGATCTGTACTCTCAGGTCAGAACCCGCTGCTGAAATATTCAGGCTGTGGGGGAATCGCTTTAGTTCGAAGTGTTGTCCGAGAAGAGCCTCGACCTGGTCAAATTGATGGAGCGCAACAGCCAGATCGAGATCCAGGCTTACCAATGGTTCCACGTAGGCATTGACAGCCTGACCGCCAATCACACAAAACTGAATCCCATGCTCATTCAAAAGAGCAAGCAGGTCTTCGAGCAAGTTGGATTGATCCATTGTGATTGTTTTCCAAAAAGCTAGGGCTTGCATGTCTTTAGAGCGTCCCGAGGAGATCAACTGGCTGGACAACGGGCAGGAGTGCAGGTTGATAATCCTTGACGTTGCGAGTAATCAGATAATCCGCCCGGCACTGCACAGCAGACATCATTTGAACTGCATCTTCGAAATCGCCATAGTCCAAATTTAGCGATTGTTCAATTGTCGCCTGATCAACAGGGGCAATTTTCAGGAACTGCAAAAGGTTTGTTATCGCTGCGCGCGCTTCAGCAGAAGATTTGCCTTTTTGGATGAGGTAAAACAATGTCGTGACACTATGCGCAGCCATGTATCCATCGATACGACCTGTTTCTGCAGCCGCCAGCAAGGCAGCAGAAGCTTCATAGAAAGGTTCCCTTTGCTGCAGAACATCCAGGATAACATTGAGATCGATCACGACTCTCAGTCTATTGGCCATACTTTTCTTCCAGGTGCCTGCGATAATCCCGTCGAGAGACATCCCTGGGCACAATACCACTCAATCGGCGAACAATAGGAGCGCCATCCAGTGATCCTTGAGTGGGGATTCGACGCAGATATGCCTCGATCAAGTCCGTAAGGGTTGTATTATTCTGGGCAGCATAACGCTTGACATTTTCCAACAGATCGCGCGGAACCCGGACCGTCAATTTGGTTTGTTCCATAAGCATCTCCTGCCGTACATGTTAGCACTACGCTGTACGGCTGTCAAGCGAAAAGCACCCGAGCAGAATGAAGGACATCGGACCGGTCCTCGGTCTCCCGTCCTCGGTCTCCCGTCCTCCGTCTCCCGTCCCCCGTCCTCCGTCTCCCGTCCCCCGTCCTCCATCTCCCGTCCCCCGTCCTCAAACCCACTCCAGGCAGGGGTCATCCCGGATCAGGGAGATCTGCTGACCCAAATAGGGCAAAGGCGCGAGCCCATGCCAGCGCCGGAGCAAGTGATAGGATGGGGAAGTCAACAAGCGGCATGCTTCCACAGCCGCGCGCCAACCCTCACGACGGAGTTCTGCAACCGTATCAGCGCCGGGCAATAAGCCAAAATCCCAGGCGGCACACAGGCGGGCAAGATAATCCACACGGTCCGCCAGTGTTTCCAGCCGGTCCGGAACTTGAACGTCCGGGTACAGTGTTCCATCCAGCCAGGGAGAGTTATTCACCATTCACCTTCTGGAATTCACGCAAAAACCAATCTCGGACCTGACGGGCCTGTTCGCGTTGCTGGGGATCCTCGATTTTCTCCAGTGGGCGATGCAAAGCAATCCGTTCGAGGTGGGTTTCGATTGCCAGCAAGGCACGTGAAATGTCCACATCGCTGCCCGCCAGTGTTTGCCGCGTACGCCAGAGATCCCAGCACTCACCAATACTGATCAATCCCGACCGGCAGACTGTGTAAATATCCAGAAAATCCCGCGGGGCGCCCCGCTCGACCAGGGCAACCATCTTGCTTGCCGCCAGGTCGGCGAGACTATCCAGGGGAACATCGATCCAGCCGGCGGAAACAGGCTCTTCCAGGCGCACCGAACGATGGGCGACTTGAAAACTGAACACTGTTTTGCCTTCCCGATCCAACTCTACGCTGTCCACATCGCCCCAGGAGCGAATACGGACACTACCGAAAGCAGATAGGGCGGTCTCAAGTGTCTGCACCACGACCTGTCTTTGTTTCTCAGTTACGGAATCAGACCACCAGGCATCCACATCGTGCGTCGGACGATAGTCAAGGTAGTGGAACAATCCCAAGGCGCCCCCGAGAGAAATGCAATTTGCAAGGTTTGCCTTCACCAACGCATCCAGGCAGGCTCGCGCGTATGGGGATAAATGTGAGGGCTGCCGAGGTTGGACGTTTTTCATAACGAGAAATTATACCGTATCCATAAACGTCTGCTCGACGCGGTTGAAGATGACGCTGCCGAGGAAAACTACGATCAGCATAAACACAAAACTGTACAGGAGATGACCCAGATCCACGGTGCCCGCGCCCAGAAAAGCATAGCGGAACGCCTCCACGATGGGCGTCATCGGGTTGGCGAGGATGATCCACTGGAAGCGCTCCGGGATGGCAGAGACCGGGTAGATCACCGGCGTGGCATACATCAGCAGCTGTACGCCAAAGGTCACCAGAAAGCGCAGGTCGCGGTATTTAGTCGTCAACGAGGAGATGATGACGCCGAAGCCGAGACCAAGTCCCGCCATCATCAGGATCAGGAGCGGCGAGAGGGTGATCCACAACCAATTGGGTTGAATGGGTGTACCGCGCAGAACGAAATACAGGATGAAAGCAACGAACAAAGCAAACTGGATCGAAAAAGTGATCAGGTTAGAGATCAGGATCGAGACTGGCACTGCCATGCGCGGGAAGTAGACCTTGCCAAACAAGTTGGCGTTCTGCACAAAGGTATTGGAAGTCTTGTTCAGGCATTCGGCGAAGTATGACCAGACCACCGTTCCAGACATATAGAACAGGAACTGCGGCAAGCCGTCCGTGGGCAGACGGGCGATTTGTCCAAAGATGAATGTGAAAATGACGGTGGTCAGCAGCGGCTGGATCAGGTACCAGAGCGGACCGAGGATCGTCTGCTTGTAGACCGCGACGAAATCCCGGCGCACGAAGAGCATGACCAGATCCCGGTAACGCCAGAGTTCCCCAAAGCGCAGGTCGAGCAGGCCGCGCTGTGGCTCGATGTCCATGGTCCAGTATTGGTCGTCCAGGATCGTATCTATGTTTTGTTCCACAAGATTGTTTGTATTCAAGACATTCCTCGCTGAGCGTAGTGACGAGCTATAGCGAGGAACGCAGTCGAAGCGTACATTTACCGAAAATTCACCCTTCGACTGCGCCGCCTGCGAACGGCGGCTCCGCTCAGGGAGGAGTTACTTATTTAAACGAACAAAACCGGCGCCAACAGGCCGGTTTTGCCAGTATTTTAAAGTAACGACGATGCTCCAGACAGCCAGAGACATACTCCTGGCCGGTCTGATACTTGCGCGGCAATGAAGAGTTCGATGTGAGTGTGCGTGACAAGGGTTTCAGCGTTTCGTCGTTTCTACAATAGACTTTATCCGAATTTACTTTTTTATCCACGAAGTTCACGAAGAAACTCGAATTTCTTTTGGTTTTTCGTGAAAATTCGTGTCCT